>NZ_KQ031382.1:0-311639 GCF_000384335.2 Hyphomicrobium sp. 99 | reverse complement strand
ACGAGATCGACCCGACGTTGACGTTCCGCCGCTCGTGCCGCGAAGGCATCTGCGGCTCGTGCTCGATGAACATCGACGGCACGAACACGCTCGCGTGCTTGAAGAGCATCGAAGAGGTCAAGGGCGCTGTAAAGGTCTATCCGCTGCCGCACATGCAGGTCGTGAAGGACCTCGTCCCCGATCTCACGAACTTCTACGCGCAGCATGCCTCCATCGAGCCGTGGCTCAAGACGGATACGCCGACGCCGCCGAAAGAGTGGCGGCAGTCGCGCGACGATCGCGAGAAGCTCGACGGTCTGTACGAGTGTATTCTTTGCGCCTGCTGTTCGGCTTCGTGCCCGAGCTATTGGTGGAACTCGGACCGCTATCTCGGTCCGGCGATTCTATTGCAGGCGTATCGCTGGGTTATCGACAGCCGCGATGAAGCGACAGGCGAACGGCTCGACAATCTTGAAGATCCGTTCCGCCTCTATCGCTGCCACACGATCATGAACTGCGCGAAGGCGTGCCCGAAAGGGCTATCGCCTGCCAAAGCCATTGCGGAACTGAAAAAGCTGATGGTGGAACGCCGCGTCTAATCGTTCTCGCCGTCGATCAGATCAGCCAGTCGATAGGAGCCCCTCGTGCTGGATATTCTCGATCACATCGGTTTCCCGATTACCGACTACAAGCGGTCGCTGAATTTTTACACGAAGGCACTGGCGCCGCTCGGTATCGTGCTCCTCAAGGAAATGAAGTTCTCGGAAGAGGATGACGACGGCTACGCGGGCTTCGGGCGCGAGCGTCCGCAGTTCTGGATCGGGACCGGCTCGCCGTTGCAGGGGCGTCTGCACGTCGCTTTTGCCGCGCAAAACCGGGCGGAAGTTCAAGCCTTCTACGATGCGGCGATTGCCGCGGGCGGCAAGGACAACGGGCCGCCGGGGCTCCGGCCGCATTATCATGCCAACTATTACGGTGGCTTCGTCATCGACCCCGACGGACACAACATCGAGGCCGTGACGCACCTGCCGGAATAATCATCCGCAGGCGTCACAAGTTGAGCTGGTAGGTGTGAGCGAGCCAGCGGTAGCTGCCGGGCGCGATCCTCTCTACGAACCCGATCGACGGGAATGGCATGTGATAGCCGATGACCGGCAGGCGATCCGTTGCCGCCATATCGAAAATGCGGCGGCGCGTTGCGACGGCCTGCTCTTTGTCGGCGTCGAAATCGCAGTGCCATTCGGGATGTGCGAGTGACGCCACCTGATGGTGGGCGCAGTCGCCCCAGAACAATAGGGACTTGCCACCACTCTCGATCATGAAAGCGAGGTGCCCGGGCGTGTGGCCGTAGGCTTCGATGGCGCGAATGCCGGTCACGACGTCGTCGCCTGGTTTGATGAACGTCAATTTGCCGGCAACAGGAACCGTATTGGCCCGGTAGATACTTGCCAACTTTTCCATTTCGCCAGAGAATTTGCCTTCGGGCGCCCAGAAGTTGTGCTCGATGCCGCCGATGACGTAGCGTGCATTGGGGAAGAGTGGCTTACCGTTTTCAATGATGCCGCCGACGTGGTCGAGATGGCCGTGGCTCACCAGGACGATGTCGATATCTTCCGGCTTGAATCCCGCTGGTCCGAGCCCCTTTGCAAGCCAGCCGCCAGCCGGGCGCGGGACAAAGCCGTTCTCGCCATTCCCGGTATCGATCAGGACAAGTTCCTTGCCCGTGTTGATCACCGTTGGCGAAAAGCCCGGCTGATATTTCTGCTCGGGCAAAAGATTGTCGTGCATCAGCTTGCGCACGCTCGCCTCGTCGGTGTTCTGGCCGATGATCGGGTAAGGGCCGTCGATCATGGCTTCCGAGTCCGAGATCGTGGTGATCTCGAAATCGCCAAGCTTGAAGCGGTAGAATTTCGGCTGTGCGCCGCCGAGATGCGCGGCTGCTGCTTCGGCTTGCTGCGCTCCTCCCAACGTTAGGGCCGGCATGGCGGCAAGGCCGAGACCGGCAGTGAGAAGTTTGCGGCGATCGACGTTCAGTGCAGGGAGGCTGGCTTCGGTTTCGTTTGCGATTGTCTTTGCCATTGTCGCGTCCTAGGCAGATGTTCAAGCTGCAGTGAAGCTAGACTTAATAGGGGAAGCGCGCTTGTACGAACCTGCTGCGGGCGGGAACGAGAGCTTGATGCCCTTGTGGCACGTGGGAAAAGGGCGGATGCTTTTCGCCGGGCGCCTCGGGCGGAACGCGCCTCACAGTCACAGTGTGGCAGTTCTGCTTGCCGGGCTCTACGATGATTTTTATTTGAAGCTGGCGCGCGGAGGTTGGTTCTCCTGCCGCGCCGCGATCATTCGCGCGGGCGATGCATATGAATTCGATGCGGGCGGTCGGCCGTTCGCGGTCGTTTACGTCGAGCCCACTGAAACGTCCGCCGAAGGCCTTGCTGCATTGATCCACGAGACGCGCGAAGACCAAGGCGCGTTGATCGGAAGGAAATCAGATCTCGCTCATCTTCGCGCGCTCTATGAGGATGCCGATGGACTTCGCTGGGCGGATGAAGCGCTGGCCGACCTCATCGGATTTTCGAAAGCCAGGGTTCGGCGCATGCTCGATCTCAGGGTGGTGCGGGCCATCTCGATGGTTGTCGAAAATGAGGATGAGGAAAGCGACTTGGCCAGGTCGCCGAGCGTTTCGGCTGCCGCACGGGCTGCCGGGATTTCGACGTCGCGCTTTCAACATCTCTTCAAGCAGGAGACCGGCGTTTCTTATCGCCGATACGCTGCGTGGGCCAGGATGCGAGCCGCAGTGGCGGAGATCGTGAAAGGTAGCAACTTCACGGCCGCTGCGCATGCTGCAGGTTTTTATGATCAGCCGCACTTCGCGCACGAGTTTCGCCGGATATTCGGCGCGCCGGCGTCGAAGAGCCTTGCGAATGTCAGGTCGTAAAGGTCGCGGCGCTTCCCTCGCGGCCCCTGGCGTGCGATAGCGGCTGAGACGCAGCACCGACCGTTCGCAGATGACTCACCCGCTTTCTTCTCTCACCTCCGGCGCGATCTCTTCGCCCTTCACGCAGCTTCGGAAGCTTCTCGCCGGGATTCCGTCCGGCCATGCGAAGCCGATCGAGCTGACGATTGGCGAACCGCGCGAGGCGATGCCGGATTTCATCGCGGCGAAGCTCGCCGAGGCGACGGCGCTTTACGGGAAATATCCGCCGATCCGAGGCGCGGAGGATGCAAGGCTTGCCATCTCGGAGTGGCTGTCGAAGCGTTATGCCTTGTCGTCTGCCGTCGATCCCGAGCGGGAAGTTCTGATGCTCAGCGGCTCGCGGGAAGGGCTGTTCTTCGCGTGTCTTCCGGCCGTCGGGCGCAAGGACATCAACGGGCGTCCCGCGATCTTGATGTGCAATCCCTATTATTCGGCCTACGTCGCAGGCGCGTTAGCTGTCGGGGCCGAGCCCGTGTACCTCAACGCGACGAAGGCGACGGGCTTCCTTCCGGACCTCGACGAGATTGCGCGTGACGAAGCTTTGCTGGCGCGGACGGCGGCACTTTTTATCAACTCACCTGCCAATCCGCAGGGTGCCGTCGCGGATCGCCGATACATCTTGAAGGCGCTCGAACTCGCGCGCGCCTACGACTTCATGTTGTTTCTCGATGAGTGCTACTCGGAAATTTATACCGAAGCCGCGCCGACGGGCGGTCTCGAAGTCGCTCTTCAAACGCCCGAGCGCTTCCGCAATCTCGTCGTTTTCAATTCGCTGTCGAAGCGCTCGAACCTTCCAGGGCTGCGATCCGGCTTTTGTGCTGGAGATGAGACATTCCTCGAGGCCTACGGCGAAGTCCGGAACATGTGTGCTCCGACTGTGCCGCTACCTGTACAACATGCGTCGGCCGCCATTTGGCGCGACGAGGCTCATGTTGAGACCTCTCGCAACGCTTATCGAGACAAATTTCTTATTGCAGACAATGTGTTAGGTGACCGCTACGGATATAAACGGCCGGCGGGCGGTTTTTGTCTGTGGCTTAATTTGAGCCAATTCGGTGGCGGCGCTCAGGCGGCGGTAACCTTATGGCAACGTGCAGGCGTCAAGGTTATTCCCGGCAGCTTTCTGGCTCAGACGGGACGGGACGGCACCAACCCCGGCGCGGACTATGTTCGCGTCGCCATGGTGCAAGACTCTTCGACGATCCGGGAAGCGCTCGAACGCACGATTTCCGTGCTGCGTTAAAGAGTACGTTCGCCGAGATGTCGCTTGATACGCGTGGATTGGATCCTCAGCGTCTGCTTCCGCAGTCTCTGGAGGACCGGCTGTTAGGCTGGGTAGGCCGCTTTGGCGGAGCAATTTTGCTCGGCTCGACGGGGCTCATCTGGATCAGTCTTGTGTCGTGGTCGGTGCTCGATCCGAGCCTGACCCATACGACGACGGTTGCCGCGCGGAATTTCGCCGGTCCCGTCGGCGCGATCATTTCCGATCTTCTTTTCCAGATGCTGGGATTTGGCGCGGTGCTCGCGCTCATCGCTCCCGTCGTATGGGGAATCGAGATGCTGCGATCCGAACGCGTCACCGATGGCCGCGTGAGGCTTGGATTTTATCCGCTTTCTATTCTGGCGCTCGCTGGCGCGATCTCGGCTTTGCCGATTATGACCGGCTGGCCGCTGCGTCATGGCTATGGCGGCCTTCTTGGCGACGGCGTCTATCATCTGATTCTCAAAATCTTCGCGTCGCTGAATGAAGAGCGGGCGCCGCTCGCGGCGGGCTGCGTGCTTTTGGCCGCGGCGTTTCAGACATCGGGGAAAGCGATCGGCTTCGAGGCCGAGGCCGTTTTCAAGTCCGTTCTGCGTTCGTTGAGTTCGGGCTTGCGGTTCGCGACGAGCAAGCGCCGTTGGGAAGAGGCGGCAGCCCTCGCTCCGACGATTGCCGCCAGCGCCGACCGCGTGCGGCAGGGCTGGTTCAAGCGCTCGTCGGCTGCGGCCACGAACGATCCGGCCAACTCATATTCGTCGCTTGATGCGTTCTCAGGCGAGACGACGCCGACGCTCGATCTCAACCCGGAGCGCACCGCGCGTTCCCGTCGGGATTTGGGCCGGGATGTGGACTGGGACGCAGCGGAGCATTCCAGCCTGTCGCTCACCGCTCGACCGGATGAAGACGCGCATAGTGCGCATCACGACTCGCAAGGTGAACTCGATCTGCCGCCAGCCGACGGCGCGATCGAGACCATTTCTCGCGATCATTCGGCCCACGATATTCTCAGCCACGATTTCGATTTCGACGACACCATCGATAGTTCCAGCCGCCAAATCGCCGCGCGTTTTGCACCTGCATCGGCGCTCGCGAGGGATTCGGACAGGCGTGAATTGGATCGGCGCTCCGAGAGGCCGCAGGCCGTCATGCCGCCGCCAATTCCGTCAGCTTCGGCTGCAGCGACACCGGCGCCCGCGCCTTCGGAAGTCGTCAGCGCACCAGCGAAGCCTGCGGCGAGCAACGGTATTCTTGCGGGTATCGCGCGCGCTCGTATTCAGCCGCAATGGAAGCGTCCGTCTCTCAACATGCTGAAGCGTCCCGGCGCACAAAAGCCGCGCCCGGAACTGTCGCAGACCGTCATGCGCGGCAACGCGCGACTGCTTGAAGACGTGCTCGCGGACTTCGGCATCAAAGGCGAGATCAAGGATATCCGTCCGGGTCCGGTCGTGACGCTATATGAGCTCGAGCCGTCGCGCGGCACGAAATCTTCGCGCGTCATCGGGCTTGCGGAAGACATTGCACGTTCGATGAGCGTGGCGAGCGTTCGCGCCGCCGTCGTGCCTGGCCGCAACGCCATCGGTCTCGAATTGCCGAATACGCGCCGCGAAACCGTGCTTCTCCGCGAGATTCTCGAAGCCGACGCCTTCAAGGCCGAGAGCGCGGGCTTACCTCTTGGACTCGGCAAATCGATCAGTGGAGATCCGGTCGTCGCCGATCTCGCGCGTATGCCGCATCTGCTCGTTGCCGGTACGACCGGATCAGGCAAGTCCGTCGGCATCAATTCGATGGTGCTTTCGCTTCTCTATCGTCATTCGCCCGACGATTGCCGCGTGCTGATGATCGATCCGAAGATGCTCGAGCTTTCGGTCTACAACGGCATTCCGCATTTGTTGACGCCGGTCATCACCGATCCGCACAAAGCTGTCGCCGCGCTCAATTGGGCCGTGCGAGAGATGGAAGAGCGCTACAAGCGCATGGCCGGGCTTTCGGTGCGCAACATCGATGTCTTCAACAACCGTGTGCGCAACGCGAAGAAGCGCGGCGAGATGTTGTCTCGCACGGTTCAAACGGGCTTCGATAAATCGGGGCAGGCGCGTTTCGAAACGCAGAAGATGGATCTCGAGCCGTTGCCGCGCATCGTCATCATCGTCGATGAGTTCGCCGACCTGATGATCGTCGCGGGACGTGAAGTCGAGGCGTCCGTGCAGCGCCTTGCGCAGATGGCGCGTGCTGCCGGAATTCATCTGATCATGGCGACGCAACGTCCGTCGGTCGATATCATCACCGGCACGATCAAGGCCAACTTCCCGACGCGCATCTCGTTCAAAGTCACATCGAAGATCGACAGCCGCACCATTCTCAACGAGCAGGGCGCGGAGCAACTTCTCGGTCAGGGCGACATGCTCTATTCGACCGGGGCAGGGCAGCTCGTGCGCGTGCACGGTGCGTTCGTCACGGACGAAGAAGTCGTGGCGTTTGCGGATGCGCTCAGGCAAGAGGCATCGCCGAAATACATCGAGGGCATCACGGACACTCCGCCGCAGTCGGAAGTCGCGGGCGGCGTCCGGGAAGCGAGCGATGACGATCTCTACGATCGCGCCGTCGCGATCGTTCTTCGGGATGGCAAAGCTTCAACGAGCTACGTTCAGCGCCGGCTTTCGATCGGTTATAACCGGGCTGCGGATTTGATCGAGCGCATGGAGCGGGAGGGGCTTATCTCGGCTGCAAATTCGGTCGGAAAGCGTGAAATTCTCGTTCCGCGCGGTGGTGGTGCCGATGCTGCCGCGTGAGCTCGATAAACTGCAGGCAGTTGAGGATAATCGCGGGGGCAATCTTCTCGCGGCTTGCCTGTGACGGGCCAATGGCCTTACGCAACAATTGCGAAGGGGTTTCCGCCTAGTTCTGGACGCAATCTTTGCCGAAACCGTAATCTGCGTACAGAGCCCCACTGATGGGGCTTTCGGGGCTTTGGGGGGCCACGATGGGACCAAGAATGAGCGAAATTTTGCGCGTTGGCGCCATGGCGATGGGTTTTGCCCTCGCATCTATCGGGGCTGCCACGGCTCAGGATCCGGACGGCCCGACGAATACGATCGTCAACCCGTCGGCCAATACAACCAAGCCCGCAGATCCGGCCAACACGGCGGTCAAGGGTTGGACGGGACAGGTCGCACCGGCGAACAGCCCCGACGGCATCACGCTCGATGCGCACCAAACCGAACTCGTTCACAAGGTCAGCGCGTATTTTGAATCGCTGGATAGCCTGAAGGGGTCATTCGTTCAGATCGATGCCGCTAACAAGCGGATGAAGGGCAAGTTTTTCGTCAAGCGGCCGGGTCGCTTTCGTTTCGATTACGCGCTGCCCTCGAAGCAAGTCATCGTTTCGGACGGCGAGAACCTCGCCATTCAAGATCTCGATCTGAATAATGAGGATCGCGTTTCTCTCGATCAGACGCCTTTCCGGCTCCTGCTGCGCAAAGACGTCGATCTCATGCGCGATGCGCGCATCATCGAAGTGCAACAGGCCGACGATCTCATCGTCCTTACCATCGAGGACAAAGATCCGAATTCTCCGGGCAAGATAAAGCTCTTCCTCGCGACCAAGCCGGCGTTGGAATTGAAGGAATGGGTGACTACGGACGCCCAAGGCCAGGACACGCGAATCGAATTATCGCAGCTTGTCAAAAGCGACGATCTCGATGGAAATTTGTTTAAAATTCAATCGCTTGGGCCGAGAAAGACCATGCCGTATTGAGTTTTTTGAAGCAAATCAGGCTGTTGCATTCGTGACCCGATGCAATACCCAACCTGTGGATAAACTCGGCTTAGTCATCACAATTTCGTGATGTGCCCGTGTGGGCACTATTGAATTCTTTCTGCTTGCGCTTAAGTCCTGTCATGCAGGTGGCGTCACCCTGTATTCGGTAGTGCCCCCCGTCTAGCCGAAGACGCCGCCTCTGGTACCGGCTTCCCTCCCGGTGCCGAGCGCGATAAGCGCATAGCGCCCAGTTCCTCCCCCCGGGACTGGGCGCACTCTTTTCTGATCCCCGTTCATTAAAGCGCGCAGTGTCGAGGTGCTCCGGCGTCAGGCCGGGTGCGCGTCGACAGGCATATTGGTGCGTATCTGAGGTGGCGGTGGGGCGATCGTCGCCTGCTCCATCAGCGTATCAACAGCTTTCACGTCGTTGGCCAACAATTTTAGCCGCGTGATGATGCACGACGAGAAGTGCTGCGCCAACTCGGTGTCGGCCTGCATCATCTCGTGCATTTTCTGTCGGGTCAGCCGGAGCGCTTTGACCGGGCTTTGAGCTATCACCGTGGTCGTGTGAACGATTTCGATGAACATCGCCAATTCGGCGATCATCGCGCCTTCAGGGAGAGGCTCGCCGCCCGATTTTTGCGGAGCTTCACCATTATCGTTGATGCGAACACTGCTGCCGGAGACGATGACGATGGCGGCGTCGCTTGTCTCATCCTCTGCGATGATGACATCGCCGGGCCTATAGATAATGCGCTCCGCGCGCCGAACGATCTCGGTCAATTGCAGCGGAGTAAGGCCTTTAAAGAGCGGTAAGGCCAAAAGCGGTTTGACGAGGGCGTCGATAGCCATCGTTCGGTGACTCCATGCCGACAGGACAAAGCGAACGCGCCAGCGACGTGGCTTGGCCGCATGCGAACAAAGTTTAAAACACGACTCGCCAGCGCCTGAAACATTCGCCGGGCTAAAGGGCGAAGGGGACTGTGGATGCATCCGATTGGCAACGGATTCGTGGCCGTTCTGCGTCCTAAGAGGCTAGTGCAACTCTCTTAAGGCGCGAGCTTGTAGCCACCGCTCTCGGTAATCAGAAGCTCGGCGTTGGAGGGGTCTTTCTCGATTTTCTGGCGCAACCGGTAGATGTGCGTTTCGAGCGTGTGGGTGGTGACCCCGGCGTTGTAACCCCAGACTTCGTGCAACAGGACATCTCGCGAGACGACCTTGTCGCCGGAGCGATAGAGATACTTCAGGATGGACGTCTCTTTCTCCGTCAGGCGAATCTTGCTGCCCGTCTGATCGATCAGAAGCTTGGATGCCGGCTTGAATGTGTAACTGCCGATCGCGAAGACGGCATCCTCGCTTTGCTCATGTTGACGGAGCTGTGCGCGAATGCGCGCGAGGAGCACGGCGAATTTGAATGGTTTCAGAACGTAATCGTTCGCGCCCGCATCCAGACCCAAGATCTGGTCGGCATCGGACGTATTCCCCGTCAGCATCACAATCGGCGTTTTGAAACCCGATTTGCGAAGCAGTTTGACCGCCTCGCGGCCGTCCATGTCCGGTAGGCCGACGTCGAAAACAACGAGATCGAAACGGCCCGTCTTTGCCGCTTCTATTCCTTTGCTCGCGGTCGCCGCTTCTGAAACCTCGAATTCATCGTGTAGGACGAGTTGATCTTTCAACGACGTACGCAGATCTTCATCGTCGTCGACGAGGAGGACCTTTCGGGCCGTGCTCATGGACGGGGGCTCCAGTTTCTTGGCTTTGCTTTTAAGCGTGGGACACTAGCATCGCGTGCGGGGGCAACATAGGCTCTGCAGGCAAACAGGCAAGGGGAATGGGTAGTTCCTTGGATGGACGGCGTTGAAGCCCCGGGTATCAAAGTCCCCGGCGAAACTGATCGTTAGGGCGTTGTCGCAGGGTGCGCGGCAAGGTCGGTTGGATTTCGGCCAGTTCAGCGTGCCCTGCGCATTGGGCCGTTCCGGCATCAAAGCCTTGAAGCGCGAGGGCGACGGTGCGACACCTCGAGGCCGGTTTGCCGTGCGTTATGCATTCTACCAACCGGGAACAAAGCGGCCTCGGACGGCGCTCGCTCTCCATACCATTCGCCGAGACGACGGGTGGTGCGACAGCCCTCTCGACCGGAATTACAATCGTCCGGTGAAGCTCCCCTATAAAGCCAGCGCGGAGAATCTTTGGCGCTCCGACGGGCTTTACGATCTCGTCGTGGTGCTCGGCTATAATGATGTGCCGCGCAAGCGCAATCGGGGTAGCGCTATCTTCATGCATATCGCGCGAGGCGATTTGCAGCCTACGGAAGGTTGTGTCGCCTTGAAGTCGAAGGATCTTCGGCGGCTTTTATCGATCCTGCCGCGCAACTGCGAGATCATCGTTTCAATTTGAAGACATAAAAAAGGGCCCGACGGCTCGAAGCGCCGGGCCCAAGTTGAGCACGTCTAGGTGGAGACGCGTGCTCGGGAGGAGAGATCCCGTGGCCGTCGCCAGCCACGGGGAATGCGTGACTTAGTAGTGGTAGGCGCTCTCGCCGTGGTCGACGAGATCGAGACCCTCGCGCTCTTTCTCTTCCGACGGGCGAAGACCGATGACGATGTCGACCAGCTTGAAGAGGATGGCGGAGCCGATGCCGCTCCAGAGGAGCGTCAAGCCAACCATCTTCGCCTGCGCGATGACCTGAGGGATCATGTCGTAGGTGCCTGAGGCCAACTCGCCGGGTTTCGAGAGGTAGTCGGCGATGCCGGCTCCGCCCCATTCCGGATTGACGAGAAGGCCCGTGCCGATTGCACCGACGATGCCGCCGATGCAGTGGACGCCGAAGACATCCAAGCTGTCGTCGTAACCGAGCGCGCCCTTCACTGCGGAGCAGAAGAAGAAGCAGATCGGGCTGACGACGAGGCCGAGGATGATCGAGCCCATGACACCAGAGAAGCCGCAAGCCGGCGTGATCGCCACGAGACCGGCGACGACGCCCGACGCCATGCCGAGTGCCGACGGCTTACCCTTCGCGATCCATTCAACGAGCGTCCAGGAGAGGCCTGCAGCGCAAGTTGCGATGAACGTGTTGATGAAGGGCACACCTGCGAACTGGTTGACTTCGAGGTTCGAGCCGACGTTGAAGCCGAACCAGCCAACCCACAGAAGGGCAGCGCCGATCATCGTCATCACCAGCGAGTGCGGAGGCATGGCTTCCTTGCCGTAGCCGACGCGCTTGCCGAGGATCAGACAGCCGACGAATGCTGCGATACCGGAGTTGATGTGAACGACGGTGCCGCCGGCGAAGTCGAGTGCGCCCCACTGGAAGCCGATGCCGGCATCTTTCAGAACGGCATCGAGAGCCGTCTGTGCCTGCACCTTGGCGTCGCCTGTCGCCGTCGCAACGGCCTTGGCAGCGTTACCGAACGCATCCGGACCGCCCCAGTACCAGACCATATGCGCGATCGGGAAGTAGATGAACGTGACCCAGAGGGCCATGAAGACGAGCATCGCCGAGAATTTCAAACGCTCGGCGACGGCGCCCAAGATGAGGCACGGCGTGATGCACGCGAACGTCATCTGGAAGATGATGTAGGTGTATTCAGGAATGTAGACGCCGTTCGAGAAGGTTGCGGCGAGCGAGTTTGAATCGACGCCCTTCAGGAAGGCTTTCGAGAATCCACCGACGAAATCGTTGAGACTGCCGCCGTTGGTGAAGGCCATCGAGTAACCGTAGAGCACCCAGAGGATCGCGACGAGGCAGAGCGTTGCAAACACCTGCATCATCATCGAGAGCATGTTCTTCGAACGAACGAGACCGCCGTAGAACAGTGCAAGGCCGGGCACCGTCATCAGCAAAACGAGAACTGATGCGATGTACATAAAGGCCGAGTCGCCCTTATTCGGAATTGGTGGTGCGGCCGCGGCGGGAGCCGCAGGGGCAGCTGTCGTTGCTGCTTCCTGGGCCAACGCCGGGTCGATAATAAGCGCGATGGCACCGAGGGCCCCCAAGACCCCTGCGCACCGCGCTATAGTACGAAACTCCATGTTGTGTGCTCCCTGATTGACGTTCGAAAAGCGAAAATCCTCGGCTTAGAGCGCGTCGTCGTCCGATTCCCCGGTCCGGATGCGGACCGTGTGCTCGATCGGCGAAACGAAAATCTTGCCGTCGCCGATTTGGCCGGTTTTCGCGGCGCGCTGGATCGCAGCGAGCGCCTTGTCTACCTGCGCGCTGGGTACGACGACTTCGATCTTGATCTTGGGAAGAAAGCTCACGGCGTACTCGGCGCCGCGGTAGATTTCGGTATGGCCCTTCTGACGGCCGTAACCTTTGACTTCGGTGACAGTCATGCCCTGCAGGCCGAGGTCGGTCAGTGCTGAACGAACCTCCTCGAGCTTGAATGGCTTGATTACCGCGGTAATGAGCTTCATAGGGCCCCCTTTTCTCTTTGAACCGGCCGTAACCGGGTGCTCGACAAAATAGCCTTCCATCCCCACGCCGGGACGCAGACTTCGCGTGATAGGAGTCAAGACGCGTGCCAGTTGGACCGCGTTTGCTCAAGGCATTGATTAGACAACGGAAAGTTTACGGGCGTGCGAGACCGGTGCGCGTTCAGCACACAAAACAAGCACAAAAAATGTGCATCTTTGATGGATTGAATGCTATTTGGGCAAGAATGCGGTTTCTCGGGGGCGCATCAGTCCTTCCTGGACTGTAGATGCCACCAAACGCCCCTGGCGGTCGAAGATGGACCCACGGCAATAGGCGCGCGCGGCGGAGGCGCTGGGGCTGTCCTGGACGTAGAGAAGCCAGTCATCGGCCCGGAACGGCCGGTGGAACCACATGGCATGGTCGAGGCTCGCCAGCTGGACGTCGGTGTCGAACAGAAGCTTGCCGTGGGCGACCAGGGCGGTGTCGAGTAACGTGAAGTCCGAGGCGTAGGCGAGAACGGCCTGATTGATATAGGCGTTGTCGGCCAGGGGGCCGTTGGATCTCAGCCAGATCGATTGCTCCGGGGGTCTCGGTTCGCGGCTCGTATAACGCGAGGGATCGACGATGCGCACGTCGATCGGCCGGTCGCGGCTCAGATAGGCGCGCATGCTTTCGGGCAATTCGGTGTTACCGGCGCTCAGGAGTTCCTGGGTGCTGGGCAAGGCTTCCGGCGGCGGAACGGCGGGCATCTTCGACTGATGTTCGAAACCCGTTTCCGGCTTGTGAAACGATGCGCTCATCGAGAAAATGGCGCGTCCGTGCTGGATGGCACGCACCCTACGGGTCGTGAAACTGCCGCCGTCCCGGATGCGTTCAACATCGTAGACGATCTCACGCTCGGGATCGCCGGCGAGCAGGAAATACCCATGCAACGAATGGATCGGGCGTTTTTCGTCGACCGTTGATGCGGCTGCAACCAGGGCTTGGCCAAGCACGAGGCCGCCGTAAACACGTTGCCAGCCTTCGCTCGCCTTCGCGCCGCGAAACAGATTGTCTTCAAGCGGTTCGAGGGTCAGCGTTTGGATAAGCTTATCCAGAGCGGGGTGGGGCGGAGGCAAAGCTGTCATGGTGGACTTTCGTAGAGAAGTTGTAGTGAGATGAAACCATGAAGATGGCAGGTAGATATCTAGGCTGT
This sequence comes from Hyphomicrobium sp. 99, assembly GCF_000384335.2. Taxonomy (NCBI): domain Bacteria; kingdom Pseudomonadati; phylum Pseudomonadota; class Alphaproteobacteria; order Hyphomicrobiales; family Hyphomicrobiaceae; genus Hyphomicrobium; species Hyphomicrobium sp. 99. The sequence goes on along the minus strand of NZ_KQ031382.1, from coordinate 298,053 downwards.
CATGGCTGGTACGAAAAGCAAGTTGCGGTAGCGCAGTCAGCAAGTTGGTGGTGCGTAAATTGAAATTCGATGTGGCAATTGCAGGCGGCAGTTTCGCAGGCATGGCGGTTGCGCGCGGCCTCGCGCAGGCGCTTGGGCCGGATGTGAGGCTCGCCGTCATCGACCGCACCGATCCTGCGGCGATCCCCACGACTGCCGACAGCCGGGCATTCGCCATTTGGGCGGGTACAAAGAAGATCCTCGAAGGGCTCGGCGTCTCGGACGCCATGAGCGGCGATGCCGAGGCCGTCACTTCGATCGAGATTTCGGACTCCAATATCGACGATGCTTTCCGGCCGACAAAGGTGACGTACGACGCGCATACAAAAGACGGTTCGCCCGCTGCTTACATTGTGCCGGCGGCATCGCTTGCGACGGCGCTCTACAAGTCCGTCGCCAACGATCCGTCCGTTACGTGGTTCGCTCCGGCGGAAATTGATGGGTTGCTGCTCGGTGAATATTCGAGCGAACTCACGCTGCGCGACGGACGGGTGATCAGCGCTGCGCTCACGATTGCCGCCGACGGCAAAAATTCGAAGCTCAGGGACGACGCCGGCATCAAGACGATCGGTTGGGCCTATCCGCAAACCGGCATCGTGGCGCGCGTGAAATTCGAAGAGCCGCATGGCGGGGTTGCGATCCAGCATTTTCTGCCTGGCGGTCCGTTCGCCATCCTGCCGCTGCCGCATAATCGCGCGTGCATCACGTGGAGCGCCGATAAAGACGAAGCCGCGCGGGTGACGGCTCTCGATGATGCCGCCTTTCTCGGCGAACTCGACCGGCGGATTGGCGGCCGCTTCGGTGCGATCACGCTCGATGGACCGCGGCAATCCTGGCCGCTCGACGTGCGTCTCGCGCGGCGGCTCATCGCGCCAAGGTTCGCACTGGTCGGCGACGCCGCACACGGTGTGCATCCGGTTGCGGGGCAAGGCGTCAACCTCGCGCTCCGTGATGCGGCAGCGATGATCGAGGTTCTGGCGGACGCAGGACGCCTGGGGCTCGACTTCGGCAATGGAACGCATCTTGAGCGTTATCAGCGCTGGCGCCGTTTCGATTCCACGATGTCCGCATCGCTTTACGACGGGATCAATCGCGCCTTCGCAGTCGACAGCATCGTGCTCCGGGCGGGCCGCGGCGCGGCGCTGGGTGTTCTCGACAAGCTTCCGACGCTCAAGGATTACATCATCGCGGAAGCCGCGGGTGTTACCGGAGATTTGCCGAAGCTCGCGAGAGGCTGCCCCGTCTAAGAGCGATCGTACTCTTCGGGATTTTCTTCGTCTTCACCATCCTTCTGCTCGTCATCTTCGCTGCCGGTCAGTTCCGGACGATTGATGACGATGGTGCGCGCCTGAAGATCGATGCTCGGAACGTATCTGTCCTCGAAAGGGATGAACTCTGTCGCCGAGCCATCGTTTGGTTTCAGCTCGAGTAGATCGCCGGCGCCGAAATTCTGTACGGAGACGATTTTTCCGAGCGCAGTGCCGTCCTCCGATACAGCGTCGAGCCCGATGAGGTCGGCATGATAGTATTCAGCGGCTTTCGGCTCCGGCAATTTATCGCGGCCTATGTAGAGCTTGATCCCGCGCAATGGCTCGGCAGCATTGCGATCCTCAACTCCCTTAATCCGCGCGACGATGCCTTTGCTCGTCACGCGCACGACGCGGAGCGAAAAACTTCGTTTTCCGGTTTCGTCAGTCAGCGGGCCGTACGCCGCGACGGCATCTGGTGTCTCCGTGTACGTGCGGACGAGAACGTCGCCACGGATGCCGTGAGCGCCGGAGATTTCGCCGACGAGAATTCGCTGCGGATTTTTATTGTTCGGCAATTGAGGTCTCAGGTTGAAAGGGGCATCGCATTTTTAAGAGCGCGATATCGCAGTTGGAATTTTTCAGATTTTCACGACTGCGTATAACGGCTCTTCCTCGAAAACGCGATGCCTAGTCGCGCCGGCCGTCGGTGCTAGTTCCTCGGCAACGGACCGAGATACGTAATCTGAATGTCGATCTCTTTGCCGCCGACGCGAACGGTCGCATTTTGAGAGAGCGCGAACGGATCGATCTCGCCGGTAATCGGGATGGCGAAGCTTGGTTCGGGTGGCGCAGGGCGACGCGGCGATCTCTGCCGAAGCGGAATTCTGTAAGTGCCGCACAAAGATGTTCTCCGCGGCGCATGCTTTGGCTGCGCGTGAAGCTCACCCATGTAAACCCTGCCGCGTGGGTCCGCGCCGAACAGGCGGCCCTTGCGGCATATCAAAATGAATCGATCAGATGCGTGTGCCGGCTCAGGCACACGTGTCCTAATGACCTCAAACAGGCCATCAACCGCCTTTTGGTCTTTCATCGCAGTCTTCTCCCACTCACCCGAAGGATGTGCTCCAAAATTCGGGCCAGTCAGAGCTGCAACAAAAAAACCTCCCGAGTTGCACTCGAGAGGTTTTTGGAAACGCGAAATGTCACGCGGTTCAGGCGGTTTCGCCCTGTGCGGCTTCGGCTGCCTTGGCGGCCTTCTCGGCTGCAGCTGCGGCGCGCTCCTGAGCCTTCTTCTTCGGCTTCGCCTTCTCGGGATTGACCGAGGCTTCGCGCTTAGCAAGACCGGTGATGTCGAGCAGGCGGAGAACGCGATCGGTCGGCTGCGCGCCGACGCTCAGCCAGTGCTTCACGCGATCTTCAATGAGCTTGATGCGGTTCGGATCGTCCTTCTTGAGCATCGGATCGAAGGTGCCGATCTGTTCGATGTAACGGCCATCGCGCGGCGCCGAGTGGTGGGCAACAACCACATAGTAGTAGGGACGCTTCTTGGCGCCACCGCGCGACAAGCGAATTTTCACCGACATAGTTCTGTTCTCCTGTTCAAATCGAATGTGTTCTAGAGTTGGTTCGAAGCGTTATCTTTTCTTTCCGGGAAACCCGGGGAACTTCGGCATTCCGCCACCGAGGCCCGGCAGGCCTCTCGGTAGCCCGCTCCCGAGCCCGGGAAGGCCGCCGCGGCCCAGACCCGAAGGAAGGCCCGGCATTCCGCCACCTCCGCCTGTCAGACCCTTGGTGACCTGTTCCTTGAGTTCTTCGGGAAGCTGTTCGAGCGCCTTCGGGTCTAGCTTTGCGAGGTCGGCCTGCATCGCCTGCAGTTCGGCTTCGGAAGGTCCACCACCGGTGCGCCCGAGGAATTTGTTCAGCATGCCGCCGCTGCGGCCCATGGTCTTCATCATGTCCGCCATCTGGCGGTGCATTTTTAGAAGCTTGTTGATCTCTTCGACCTTGGTGCCCGATCCAGAGGCGATGCGGCGCTTGCGCTTGGCGTCGAGAAGCTTCGGATTACGCCGTTCCTTCGGCGTCATCGACGAAATGATCGCGCGCTGATGAACGAGGCTCTTGTCGAGACCGGCTTCGTTGATCTGGCCCTTGATCTTGGCGACGCCGGGCAACATGCCAAGCACGCCGCCCATGCCGCCGAGCTTCTGCATCTGCTGCAATTGGTCGGAAAGGTCTTCGAGGTCGAACGACCCCTTCTTCATCTTCTCGGCGATCTTCGTCGCCTTTTCGACGTCGATCGTTTGAGCGGCTTTTTCGACGAGCGAGACAACGTCGCCCATGCCGAGAATGCGCGAGGCGATGCGGCCCGGATGGAAATCTTCGAGCGCGTCCCATTTTTCGCCGACGCCGATGAGCTTGATGGGCTTGCCGGTAACAGCGCGCATCGAGAGCGCGGCGCCGCCGCGGCCATCGCCGTCGGCACGGGTCAGGACGATGCCTGTCACGCCGATATGGCCGTCGAAGGCTTTGGCGGTGTTGACGGCGTCCTGGCCGGTGAGCGAGTCGGCAACGAGAAGGACTTCGTGCGGATGGATCGCGGCTTTGACGTCGCGAACCTCGTCCATCAACTCTTCGTCGACGGTGACGCGACCGGCGGTATCGTAAATGATGGCGTCGAAGCCGCCGAGCTTGGCCGCGTCTTGGGCGCGGCGGGCGATCTGCAGCGGCGTCTGTCCAGCGATGATCGGAAGCGTCGCGACGCTCGTCTGCTCGCCGAGGACGCGCAGCTGTTCCTGTGCCGCCGGGCGCCGCGTATCGAGCGACGCCATCAGCACTTTCTTGCGATCCCGGTTCGTCAGGCGGTAGGCGATCTTGGCGGTCGTCGTCGTCTTGCCCGAGCCCTGCAGGCCGACCATCAGGATGCCGACGGGTGGCGCCGCGTGGAGATCGATCGGCTGCGCGTCGGAGCCAAGCATCGCCACGAGCTCGTCGTTGACGATCTTGACGACCATCTGGCCGGGCGTGACGGAGCGCAGGACCTCGGCGCCGACGGCCTTGGCTTTGACCTTGTCTGTGAAATCTTTGACGACATCGAGCGCGACGTCGGCTTCGAGGAGGGCGCGGCGAACTTCGCGCATGGCCTCGACGACGTCGCTTTCGGTCAGCGCGCCACGGCGTGTCAGCTTATCGAGGACGCCCGAAAGGCGTTCTGTGAGACTCTGAAACATTCAGCCTTGCAAACCCGTGCTTCCTAACTCGTTTCGGTCGTCATCCCCGCGCAGGCGGGGATCCGCCCAAGCCTGAAGCCTGGATGGATCCCGGCCTTCGCCGGGATGACGTTAGATGTGGGAACGTCCGTCCCATGCGCAAATCCGTATCGCGCGCAAAGCACAAACGCACCCGGGAGCGCCACGCGCCGCCGGATGTTAACCCCCCTGCCTCCCGGACGCTTTTCGCGAAAAAAGGCCATGTGCAGGGCGGCGGCACTGAAGTCAGGGCCGTCGGAATGTCGTGGGTATGGGGGAAAGGGCCCTAAAAGTCAAATTTTATGGCGCGTGCGACTCCGCCTTCGGAGCCGGCCGCACGCGCAGGCTCTTTCTTTTGCGCGTGCGACACCCGCCTTGCGGGAGCCGGCCGCACGTGCGCCTAGAACCGGTAGCCGTAGCGGAGGCCGATGCGGTCCATGCCTTCGTTGTATTTCTCGGTATAAGCGTTCGACATGTGCTCGAAATAGACCGAGACGTCGCTATGTGCGTCAAGATGGTAGCCGACCTCGAGCGGAATGTGGAACAGGACGCGCGAGCCCAGCCATTTCTTGTCGGGATCGGAGCCGGGTCCGCCGATTTCGCCGTCGTGGATGGCGGCGCCGAGGCCCAGGCCGAAGAATAGTCCCGACGGGCAGTCGCCCTGCCAGCGGGCGTCGACATAGCCGTCGCTGGTGTCGCCACGGGTGTTGATCGAGCCGCCGATTACCGGGCGAATGGCGCCCCAGGGGAGCGCCCAAGCTGCGGCGAACTGCGCTTCTATGTTGATGTCGGCCGCGTTGTGTTCGACCTGGAAGCCGCTCCACAGGTCCGGCACGTCGTGGGCGAGAACGCCGATTTTCAGGGCGTAGAGAAGGCCATCGGCCGACGCGCCGCTTGCCGCTCCTGTCGCCAAGATGGCGGCCAGACCGACCGTCGCGGCGATGCGCGCGAAAACCCTCATTCCAAACCGCCCCGTCTGCAACGACTTAAGGTGGTAGTTGTGCAGGGTTTCGGTATTTGCGGCAAGGCACGCGCCACAGAATCGCGAGCGAGCTTGCGCCCTTGTCACACTGTCCGGTCGGCCTAGTTGCTAACCTTGCAAAGCCGGATGTGTTCGCTTGCGGTGCCGTCCCCATGCGCGTGCCAATCTGAAGACGCGGCGCTCATAGGCTCGTTCGTCGGGGGTGAGGCAAATACAACCGTAGCAATAGCAGGGGCGAGCGCGGGCCAGGGCAAACTTGAAGAGGAGCGGCTTCGAGTATCGCGCCATTTAAAATCTCATGGGATCTGAACGACGCATGCCGTTAACTGAAACAAAACAAGCTTTTGCCTCCCTCAACGGGGCAGGCTGCTGGTTTGTTCCGCCGGAGGTCGAGTTAGCTGTCCGGCACTCGATCATAGCAAGACTGCCCGTGGCGAAGCTACCAGGGGCGTCACGCGTTCCGATTGTCAATCTTGGCGCTTCTCGCCATATAGGCTCGCATGAATAGCGCATCGACCATCCCCTTCCTCAAAATGAACGGACTCGGCAACGAGATCGTCGTTGTCGATCTGCGGAACAGCTCCCGCACGTTCACGCCGGAAGAGGTTGCGGCCGTGGCCGCCGATCGCATCTCGCGGTTCGACCAGATGATGGTGCTGCACGCGCCTAAAACGGCGGGCACGCTATCGTACGTGCGCATCTACAATGCCGACGGATCGGAAGCGGGCGCGTGCGGTAACGGCATGCGCTGCGTCGGGTGGTTTCTGGCGCAAGGCGGCGCGGGCGAGCGCTTTCTGGTCGAAACGCGCGCGGGCGTTCTCGGGACCGTCGTCAAAAACCAGGCGTCGATAACAGTCGATATGGGCGAGCCCAAATTCGACTGGCAGGACATTCCGCTAGCTGAAGAGTTTCACGATACGCGCGCGATCGAATTGCAAGTCGGGCCGATCGACGATCCGGTGCTGCATTCGCCATCAGTCGTGAATGTCGGCAATCCGCATGCGATCTTCTGGGTCGAGGATCTCGATCTTTACGATCTCGGGCGGTTCGGACCATTGCTCGAGAACCATCCGATTTTTCCGGAGCGCGCGAACATTTCGCTGGCCCAGGTGACTTCGCCTCAATCCATTCTGCTCAGAACCTGGGAGCGTGGTGCGGGCCTGACGTTGGCATGCGGATCAGCGGCGTGCGCTGCGGCGGTGTCGGCAGCGCGAAAGAAGTTGACGGGCCGTAGTGTCAAAGTGACTTTGCCTGGCGGCGATCTCAGCATCGAATGGGCGGCCAACAACCATATCCTGATGACCGGTCCCGTTGAATTCGAGTACGAGGGCGCGATCGATTTTTCGAAATTGGCGAAGGTGTCGGTTTAGTCCGGCGTCTCAATCGGATCTCGAGCCGAACCTTTCGCGGGCGCCTCTCAAAAGGAACGACAACAGAGCCCATGTCCGAACCTGAAGTCATAACGCTCGGCTGCCGGCTGAACGTTTACGAGTCCGAGGTTATGCGACGCCACGCGCGCGAAGCGGGGCTTGATAACGCCGTCATCGTCAATACGTGTGCTGTGACAGGCGAAGCCGTGCGACAGGCCGCGCAGACTGTTCGCAAGCTGCGGCGTACGCGACCCGACGCGCGCATCATCGTTACCGGATGCGCGGCGCAGATCGAGCCTGAACGCTTTGCCGATATGGCAGAAGTCGATCACATCATCGGCAATGCCGAGAAGATGAAGGCCGAGACCTTCGCCGGATTATCGACCGCGACGAGTGAGCGGGTTCTGGTAAACGACATCATGAGTGTGCGCGAGTCGGCGCTTCATATGCTCGATGGTTTCCAGTCTCACACGCGTGCTTACTTGCAGATTCAGAATGGATGCGATCATCGTTGCACGTTTTGCATCATCCCGTTCGGGCGTGGCCCGTCGCGTTCGGTTCCTGCGGGCGAGGTCGTCAATCAGGTGCGGGCGCTCGTCGAACGTGGGTACTTCGAAGTCGTGCTGACGGGTGTCGACATCACCTCGTATGGCCGCGATCTTCCGGGAACTGCGACGCTCGGTAAACTCGTTCGCCAAGTGTTGAAGCATGTGCCGGAGCTTGCGCGTCTCAGACTGTCGTCGATCGATCAAGTCGAAGCCGATGCCGATTTGATGATCGCGCTCGGCGAAGAGGAGCGGTTGATGCCGCATTTGCATCTGTCGTTGCAAGCCGGCGACGACTTAACATTGAAGCGGATGAAGCGGCGTCATCTGCGCGCCGATGCAATTGCCTTTTGCGAGAAAGCGCGAGCGCTCAGACCTGACATCGTGTTTGGCGCCGATCTCATCGCGGGATTTCCAACTGAAACGGATGATATGTTCGAAAATTCTCTGAATATCGTGGATGAATGTGGACTGACGTATCTGCACGTCTTTCCATTTTCTCCTCGCAAAGGGACGCCGGCGGCGCGTATGCCGCAAGTCCCGGGAAACATCGCCAAGGAGCGCGCGGCGAAGCTTCGTGCAAAAGGCAGCGCGGTGTTGAGTTCCTATCTCGAAAGTCAACGCGGACAGGTGGTCGACGTGCTGATCGAGCGCGATGGCAATGGACGCACGCCCCAATATGCTGAGGTTCTGATGGAGGGCGAACGCGCGCACCGCGCGGGGACAATCGTTCGAACACACATCAAGCGCGCTGACACGCAGCGGCTCGTCGGCGAGGCAGCCTCGTGAGCGAATCCAAGGAAAAAGGCAAAGGGATCTTCGGCCGCTTTTTCAGAGGTGCATCCGAACCGGTCCAAGAACAGGCACCAAAGCACGGTGAGGAGCAAGCGGTGCCCGAAGTCGCGGCACCGGAGACTGTCGCTCCAACTCCGCCGAAAGACGTCACCGTCAAAGCCGAGCCTGCGCCCGTTAAGCAGAGCTGGTTTCAGCGGCTCAAATCGGGGCTCGGCAAAACGTCGTCGAAGCTGACGTCCGGTATCACGGATCTCTTCTCGAAGCGAAAGCTCGACGCCAATACGATCGACGATTTGGAAGACCTGTTGATCCAGTCGGATCTCGGCCTCGAAACGACAAGCCGCATCACCAACGCCATTGGGAAAGGTCGCTTCGAGAAGGGCATCTCGGCCGACGAGGTGAGAGCCGTTCTAGCGACCGAGGTCGAGCGCGTGCTGACGCCGGTCGCAAAGCCTCTTGTCATCGAGACGTCGCATAAACCGCATGTGGTCATGATGGTCGGCGTCAACGGGACGGGCAAGACGACGACGATCGGCAAGCTCGCCAATAAATACAAAGCCGAAGGCAAATCGGTTGTGCTCGCTGCGGGTGATACATTTCGCGCCGCGGCCATCGATCAGTTGAAGGTGTGGGGCGAGCGCGCAGGCGTGCCCGTTGTTGCGCGGGATGTCGGCGGCGATTCCTCAGGTCTTGCCTATGATGCGTTGAAGCAGGCGCAAGCGACTGGCGCAGATATACTTTTGCTCGATACGGCAGGACGCCTGCAAAACAAGCAGGTGCTCATGGAAGAACTCGAAAAAGTCACACGCGTTTTAAAGAAACTAGATCCAAGCGCGCCGCACGACGTTGTTCTTGTGCTCGACGCGACGACGGGTCAGAACGCGTTAAACCAAGTCGAAGTCTTTCGGGATCGCGCGGGAGTGACAGGTTTGATTATGACAAAACTCGATGGGACAGCTCGCGGGGGCATTCTTGTCGCGATTGCAGCCAAGTTCGGTCTGCCTGTGCATGCCATCGGCGTTGGTGAAGGGGCGGACGATCTGCAAGCCTTTTCTGCCGCAGATTTTGCGCAAGCCATCGCAGGTATCTGACCTTTCAGGGAACTGAACTTCATATGACCCAGGACTTAAATATCGGGAATGCTCCACTGATGAAGGCACGGAAGCGCTTTTTTCCATTCAACGCAGAGCAGACGATCAACATTCTCAGCGAATTCGGCCCGTTGGTGACGATGTTCGTCGTCAACGCGTTCTTCGGCATCAACACGGGCACCTGGGCGCTCATCGGCACAACGTTTCTGGCCATCGCCGTGATGCTTTATATGTTCCACCGGCCGCCGATCTTTCCGCTCATCGCGTCGAGCGTCACCATCGTCTTCGCGACGCTGACGATCATCACGCACGATCCGATGTGGGTGCAGATCAAGGTTACAATTTTCAACGCCTTGTTCGGCGTGTTCCTGATCTCAGGGCTTTGGCTCAATCAGAATTTTTTCAAGTACGTCTTCGACAAGACGTTTCACTATACCGACGAAGGCTGGCACAAGTTCACGTGGAGCTTCGCGCTCTTCTTTTTCTTGACGGCTGCGGCGAACGAATATGTGCGCCAGACCTTTCAAGAAAACCGTATGTACGAAATCCTGGGCCATGAGATGGACGGCGTGAACGTTTGGATCTTGTTCAAGGTCGCCATTGTCCTGCCGGTATCCGGCCTCTACGCATGGATCCTGACGAGATTCATGCAGAAATATCGCCTCCCAGACCCGGCTCACGTTGAAGGCTAGAGACATGTCGGATCAGCAAAAGGTGCCGGGTACGAGCGAGGAGCCGCAGTTCGATCGCAAGCAGCTCATCAAGCTGCTCGTCGAGCTTGGCCCGCTCGTTGTATTTTTCATCGGCAACAGCCGCTTCGGTATCTTCGCTGGGACCGGGGCCTTCATGGTCGCAACAGTCATTTCGCTTGTAGCTTCGCGGATCCTTCTCGGACGCATCGCAACGATGCCGCTCGTCACGGGCGTTTTCGTATTGGTGTTCGGCGGCCTGACGCTGTGGTTGCAGGACGATCATTTCATCAAGATCAAACCGACCATCGTGAATGGGCTGTTCGCCGCTATTTTAATCGCGGGCCTGCTCTCGGGGCGTCTGTTCCTCAAGATCGTGTTTGGAGACGTCATGCGCCTATCGGAAGAGGGTTGGCGAATCCTGACGCTTCGCTGGGCGCTTTTCTTTGTGTTCCTAGCGATCCTCAACGAAGTGATGTGGCGCTTCTTCTCCACCGACACGTGGGTGGCGTTCAAAGTTTTCGGCATCATGCCGATCACATTCCTTTTTGCGCTTGCACAAATAGGTCTTCTGAAGAAACACGAGTCCGCTGCCGATAATCGTCCGAATGCGTCGTAATTCGCATGCCCTCCTCGCTGCCCTTCCGCTATTCGCAAAATTTTGAACAGCGTTTCCGTTTTCGCTGGACTGAGCACTCCGTGTAGTGTTTCTTTACAGGAACTACGGATTAAAACTGAGGGTTTGATCATTTCGTCTTATCGCCGGCCGAGGCCGTGGTCTCGGAATGCCGGTCGTCCCCGGGGGGAGATGGGCGGAATGCACTGGGGCATGGAATGGCACGTGAAATCGCAATCAACCGCCTCGAGCGGTCGCCTTTGCACCTTCTACATCGAGCCGGACAATGTGCGGCCGAACTCTTCCAAACTGAACTTGGCGGCGACGATCTAACACCTCGTCAGTATGCCATTCTGCTGACGGTTGCTCAGAATGAGGGCGTCAGCCAGACCCAGCTCGTCGATCTTACCGGCATCGACCGGTCGACGCTGGCGGACGTGGTTCGCCGTATGATCAAGAAGGGCTTGCTGCAGCGGCGGCGTACGCGTGACGATGCGCGTGCTTATGCTGTCAAGGTGACGGACGAGGGCGCGAAGGTTCTGAAAGCCCGCGAGCCGCTGGCGCGCAAGGTCGATGAACGCATTCTGTCGGGCTTGCCCGCGCAGCACAGAGATCGTTTTCTTCAGGATCTCGGTGCGATCATTCAGGCGCTCAATCGCCTGAGTGACAAAGAAGGCGCCAGCAAATCTGCAGGCGCCCTCTCTTCAGCTCAGCGACGCTGAAATTATTAAGCGGCCTTGGGTATGAGGCGCTGATTGACGATCGTCTCTGCGATCTGGACGGCGTTGAGTGCAGCGCCTTTCAGAAGGTTGTCGGAGACGATCCACATCGCTAAGCCGTTCTCGACGGTTGCGTCCTCGCGGATGCGGGATACGAACGTCGAGAATTCGCCTGCAGCCTCAACCGGCGTGATGTAGCCGCCGGGCTCCCGCTTATCGATGACGACGATGCCGGGGGACGCGCGCAGGATCTCGCGGGCTTCCTCAGGGCTGATCGGCTTTTCGAACTCGATGTTGACGGATTCCGAGTGGCCGACGAACACCGGCACGCGGACGCACGTCGCCGATAGCTTGATCTTGGGATCCAAGATCTTCTTCGTTTCGGCGAGCATCTTCCATTCCTCTTTCGTGTATCCGTCTTCCATGAAGACGTCGATGTGAGGAATGCAGTTGAAAGCGATCTGCTTGGGAAACTTCTTCGGATCGACTTCCTGACCGGGCACGTACTTGCCTTTGGTCTGCTGCCAAAGTTCGTCCATGGCGTCCTTGCCGGCGCCTGAGACGGACTGATAGGTCGAAACGACGACACGCTTGATGGTTGCCGCGTCGTGCAGCGGCTTCAGTGCGACGACGAGCTGAGCGGTCGAGCAGTTCGGATTGGCGATGATGTTCTTCTTCGCGAAGCCGCGCACGGCGTCGGCGTTCACTTCCGGCACCACGAGGGGCACGTCCTGGTCGTAGCGCCAGCACGACGAGTTATCGATGACGATCGTTCCCTGAGCACCGATGCGTGGCGACCATTCCTTCGAAACGGTCGATCCTGCCGACATCAAGCAGAAGTCGATGCCCTTGAAGTCGAACGTCTCCAGGTCCTCGCATTTGATGACGCGATCGCCGAATGAAACTTCCGTGCCCAGCGAACGGCGCGAAGCCAATGCATGAAGCTCGCTGACGGGAAATTTCCGTTCCGCGAGCACATTCAGCATTTCGCGGCCTACGTTGCCCGTGGCGCCGACGATGGCGACCTTATAGCCCATGACGTTATGTCCTTGAAAATCTTGGTTTTGTCGACGAATTTTGCCCGCACGACGCATGTCTTCTAGGGGCTTCACATACGCGGCCAGCCCATGATTTTCAAGGATTCTTGAGGTTCGAGGCGATGTAGCCGCGGCGCGCGCCGTTGCACGCGTTCTTAATGGAACTTCGACTAGGACGAATGGTCTGCCATGCGGATCGTCTGACGACGCCGCGAAGGAAACAATTTATGCGGTTAGTAGCGGCCGCAGCTCGCAGTGCGCGACAGAAGAGAAGGGGGCCGCCCGTGTATCCGTTGAAGACGTTGACGATGCTTGTCATTGGAGCGCTCGCGCTGTGCGCTCCAGCATTCGCGCCGTCGACATCGGCGATGAGCGCCTGGCTCGACGACGAGGAGCTTCAGCGGTTCAAGGACGCGACGCTCGATGGCCGCTATGTGAGCGGGAAGGTTTTCACCGAGCACTACGGCGCTGATGGACGGCTCAAGTACGTCGAGCGCGACATGACGCTCACGGGCCATTGGTCGATTACCCAAGGCACCTTGTGCACGATCTATGATTACGACGAGACGGGCGGATGCTATCGCGTCGCCCAAGTCGATACGAACTGCTACGAATTCTATTTCGTGTCGCGTACCGAACAGGCGGCGCCAGGGCCGAGCGATGGCAAGCCGCGCTGGACTGCGCGCGGAGCTATTCAAGGCCAACCAAGCGCGTGCAAGGACGAGCCGAGCGTTTAATTGCGCTTGGCGACTTGCGTTACGCGAGCCGGCCGCCAAGCGCGGGATGTGTCTTCGTTCTTCGGCTGTCATCCCCGCCGTAGCGAAGCGGAGAGCTCGATCTAGAGCACTTTGTGAAGTGCGATCAGGCGGCGAGCGCCTGCAGTTCAGTTTCGATGGCCTTGCCCATTTCGCTCGTGCCGACCTTGGTCATTCCCGGCTGCATGATGTCGCCGGTGCGGAGCCCCTTTTCGAGAACGCGCGCGATCGCCTTATCGACGAGATCGGCTTCTTTTCCGAGATCGAACGAATAGCGCAGCGCCATCGCGAACGAAGCGATCGTCGCGATCGGGTTGGCGAGGCCCTTGCCTGCGATATCGGGTGCCGAACCGTGAACGGGCTCGTAGAGCGCTTTGGGGCGGCCTGTCTTGGGATCCGGGGCGCCGAGCGACGCCGACGGCAGCATGCCGAGCGAGCCCGTCATCATCGCGGCTTCGTCGGAGAGGATGTCGCCGAACAGATTGTCCGTGACGATGACGTCGAACTGCTTCGGATTGCGGATCAGCTGCATCGCGCAGTTGTCGGCCAGGATATGCTCGAGCGTGACGTCGGCCGCGTAGGACTTGTGGACTTCGGTCGCGACCTTCTTCCAAAGCACGCCGGAGCGCATCACATTGTGCTTCTCGGCCGAGTGGACGAGATTCCTGCGCTTCCGGGCGAGGTCGAATGCGACCTTCGTAATGCGTTCGATTTCGTGCGTGGTGTAGACCTGCGTATCGACGGCGCGCTGCTCACCGTTTTCAAGCGTTACGATTTCCTTGGGTTCGCCGAAATAGACACCGCCGGTCAGTTCGCGCACGATCATGATATCGAGGCCCTCGACCAGCTCGCGCTTCAAGCTCGAAGCGTCGGCGAGCGCGGGATAGCAGATCGCCGGGCGAAGGTTGGCGAAGAGATCGAGATCCTTTCTGAGGCGAAGGAGGCCCGCTTCCGGACGATGCTGATAGGGAACATTTGCCCACTTCGGTCCGCCAACGGCGCCGAAAATCACAGCGTCGGCTTTTTCAGCCTTGGCCATGGCTTCGTCGGTGATAGCGACGCCGTGAGCGTCGTATGCTGCGCCGCCGACGAGATCGCGTTCGACGTCGAAGCGGACGGTTTTGCTCTTGTTGTTGAAGAACGTGATGAGGCGCTCGACCTCTGCGATCGTTTCGACGCCGATGCCGTCGCCGGGGAGCAAAAGGAGGTTGTGCGTCGTCATCCGTTAACAATCCTTGGTCACTCAAGAGGGGAAATCAGTCGGGGGGAGTGCTAGCGTTTGGAGGAGCGCGCGGCAAGCTCCCGGCCGCAAAAAACCGCACTTTGGCGCAGAGGGTTCTATGCAGCTTCAACGATGGCGGTCCGCTTTGCTGGCATTAGGGCTATTGCTGCCGCGTCTCTTGACGCAGGAGGCCGCCGCAGACGACCGCCCGGTACTGTCGCTCCCGCTCGTCTGCCAGCCCCATAAGACGTGCTTCATCCAGAATTACGTCGATATCGACCCGGGCCGGGGCGCCAAGGATTACATGTGCGGCCGGGCGACCTACGACAAGCACAGCGGCGTGGATTTCCGTCTGCTCTCCGCCGCCGCTACGATGCCACCGGTCGCAGTCCTTGCGTCGGCCGACGGTACGGTGAAGGCGGTCAGGGACAGGGTTCAGGACGTCTTCTTCAAGAAAGCAAAGCCCCAGGACGTTGCCGGGCGTGAATGCGGCAATGGCGTCATTCTCGATCATGGCAGCGGCTGGGAAACCCAGTACTGCCACATGCATCAGGGGAGCGTGCGCGTCGCCAAGGGCCAGACCGTCAAACGGGGCGATCCGTTAGGCGAAGCCGGGTTTTCGGGCCTCGCGGATTTCGCGCAAGTGCACCTCAGCGTTCGCCACGACGGCCGGATCGTCGATCCGTTTCTTCCCGATGCGACGGATGGAAAATGTGATCCCAATGCGCGCGGACCGGGGATTTGGGAGCCGCAGGTCGCGGCAGCGTTTCCCTATAAAAACGGCGAGATGATCGGTGCGGAATTTGCCGGTGCGCCGCCGACGGTGGAGGCGCTTGAACTCGACCATCGCAATGTCGTTCCCCTGACGCCGGGGTCGCCAGCACTCATCGTCTTCGGCCGGTTCATCAATCTGATGAAGGGCGATCAGGTGCATTTCGTCGCCTCGGGACCGAGGGGCGAGATTTTGGATGAGAGCGCGGCTCCGCTCGATCGCGATAAGGCGACGTACGTCGCGTTTGCGGGGCGGCGGCGTCTCTCGGATACTTGGCCGACGGGGCGTTACAGTGGACGTGTCGAGCTTATTCGGGACAAAGGCGTAATCGCGACGAATATCGTCGCGTTCGATCTCAACGAAGCATCACGATAAAAAGCCCGGTAGCGGAAACGCCAGCGTGAAGCCGCCGATCGTCAGAACCGTTCCGAGGCCGCCGAGCAGGAAGCTTCCGAACAGAAGGAAGTTGCCGCCCGAGATAAGCGCAACGGAGGCAAGCACGATCGCAATCTGAAGCAGCGCCTGACCGTAATCGAAATAGGGGCCGCGTTTCAGAGCTTCGTCGCGAGAAGCTTCGAGGGCCTTGCCCTTCTGGAAGAGTTCGTCGAGACCTTCGCCGCGCTCCGGATCGGTCGTGAGAAGCTGGTCTTGGACTTTGTAGTCGGCCAGCTTCGCTTCGATGGTTTTGCGGACGTCGTCCGGCATCGCGGGCGTTACCTTCAGCATCACATCGAATTCATCGGCGTGAAGTCTGAGCGCTTGGCGGCGAGCGTTCTTGGCCTGGAAGAACGACCAGACGTTTGCTGCGGCGATATTCTGCTGGGTCGCGTCTTGCTGGGAGTTGCTATCGCCGAGGCTGCAGAGCGCCAAGACAACCGCGAGAATGCCGACATACACGCCGATGAGCCTCTCTCGGCTTCGCGTGCCTTCGGTGCTCGCGCTTCCGGCGGCCTTTTCGCCGCCGAGATCCTCCAACGCAACCATCTAACCCCCCGGTCGAATAGCTTCCTTCGTCTAAACGATACGATCTTCCGGCGGCGCTGCGAGGGAGCGAGCGGGAAGCAGGTCCTTACGGTCGATTGCCTTGCCGTCGGCTCCAAGCCTGTAAAGAATCGGAGCGCCGGTGGCGAGCTCGCGTTCCAGGATTTCGTCCTTCGACAGATTTTCCAGGATCATCACGAGGGCGCGAAGCGAATTGCCGTGCGCGGCGATGATCACGTTCTTGCTGGCAGTTATCTGGGGCCAGATCGCCTTATCGTAATAGGGACGAACGCGGGCCAGCGTGTCCTTCAGGCTTTCGCCATCGGGCGGGGCAACGTCGTAGGAACGGCGCCAGAGCTGAACCTGGGACTCGCCCCACTTCTTTCGCGCTTCGTCCTTGTTGAGGCCCGATAGCGCGCCGTAATCGCGTTCGTTCAATGCAGCGTCGCGGATGATCGGCACGTCGGTCTGGTGCAGCTCAGACAGAATGATATCGAGCGTACGTTGCGCGCGCTTCAACGCGCTCGTGAAGGCGATATCGAACTTGACGCGATGGTCGCGGATCATGCGGCCCGCGACGCGCGCCTCGATCACGCCTTTCTCGGTCAGGTCTGGATTGCGCCAGCCGGTGAAAAGATTGAGCTTATTCCACTCGCTTTCGCCGTGGCGGACAAGCACGAGAATGTTGTCTGTCAGAGCGTCCGTCATATCCTCATCCCGGCGTCTCCAAGCAGCGTTCAGCTATGGATTTTGATTAGATACCCAGCACGTCGGTCATGGCGTAGAGACCGGGTGCGCGGCCTTTTGCCCAAAGCGCAGCCTTCACTGCTCCACGGGCGAAAATCCCGCGATCAGCGGCGCGATGGGTGAGTTCGATGCGCTCGCCGTCACCGGCAAAAATCACTGTGTGATCACCGACGACGCTTCCACCGCGCAACGTCGCAAATCCGATATCGCCCGGACGGCGCGCACCGGTATGTCCATCGCGAACGCGAACGGAATGATCGGCGAGAGCAATTTCGCGACCAGCAGCGGCGGCTTCTCCGAGCATCAATGCGGTTCCCGACGGAGCGTCAACCTTCATCCGGTGATGCATTTCAACGATTTCTATATCGTAGTCGTTCCCGAGTGCGGCGGCCACTTGGCGCGTCAGCGCTTGCAGCAGGTTGAGGCCAAGGCTCATGTTTCCAGCCTTGACGATCGGCGTCAACTTTGCGGCTTCGGCGATCGCAGCGTTGCTTTCGGCATCGAAGCCGGTGGTTCCGATGATATCGGCCGTTCCCGAGCTTGCGGCGAGGCGCGCGAATTCAACGCTCGCTTTCGGCGAGGTGAAATCGACGATCGCGTCTGCTGCCGCGATAACGGCGGCGGCGTCGCTCGTGACGGCGATGCCGAGGCGCTCGAGACCTGCGAGTTCGCCGATGTCCTTTCCGAGGACGGACGAGCCTGGCGTTTCGAGGGCGCCGCTAACGGTGCAGCCGGGGTCGGCGGCGATCGCGCGGATCAGTTCGCGGCCCATTCGGCCGGCCGCGCCCATAACGGCGATCTTCATGACGTCTCCGGTAGCTTCCAACTTACCTACGGCTCGGCGCGGTGCGTCAGCGTGGTTGCCGTCCAGCCGGGCCGATATAGCAACGGGGTTGCTCAACCGTAAAGGGCACCACCGGCGAAATCGCCGGATTGAAGCCTTAAACGGCGAGCAATCGCCGTGAGGCAAGCGTCAAGCGTGGGCTTTAGCGCGCTCAAGAGCCTGCACAATGAGGGACTTGGCTTCGTCCACGTGGCCCCAATGATCGATCTTCACCCATTTCCCCGGTTCGAGGTCTTTGTAGTGGGCGAAGAAGTGCTCGATCTGCTCGATCGAGATTTTGGGCAGGTCGGTATAGCTCGTCACCGTCTCGTAGCGCTTGGTGAGTTTGCTCGAGGGAACTGCAATGATCTTTTCGTCGCCGCCGCCGTCGTCTTCCATGACGAGAACGCCAACGGGACGGCAGTTGATGATTGCACCCGGAACGATTGCGCGCGTGTTGCAGACGAGAACGTCGATCGGATCGCCGTCGCTTCCCAACGTGTGGGGAACGAAGCCGTAATTGCCCGGGTAGCGCATCGGCGTGTAGAGGAAGCGATCGACGAAGAGTGCTCCTGACGCCTTGTCCATCTCGTACTTGATCGGCTCGCCGCCGACCGGCACTTCGATCACGACATTGATATCGTCCGGCGGGTTGTTGCCGGGCTTGATGGCGTCAAGACGCATTGGTGGACCTCAAATTAAATCATTCGGGTTTGCGGCCGCTCTTGCTGGGAAGAGCAGCCGCGCCAGGACCGCTTAGGTCACAGTTTATCGGCATCATATGCGGCAAAAGGAGCGTGCGGTCATCCATCCGATGTTCCCCGCAAGGTGCCATTACCACTCGAAGGCGATACGGGCGCTCAGAGCTTTGCCAAAGCGGAAGCAAGAGCGGCGGGTGGGGCGGCCTCCGCAGCGCGTATAGAAGGCGCGGGCCCGGTCGTTGCCTTCGAGCGCCCAGACGATCAACCGTTCGAGGTCCAGGCCGTCGAGCGTGGCGCGGCACGCTTCAAACAAATGTTCGCCAATGCCGAGACCTTGGTAAACGGGCGCCAGATAAAGCTCGTAAATTTCTCCGACGTCTCGGCCGGCGCCGCGGGCACGTCCGCACGTGGCATAGCCCGCGATCGTTTCGCCATGGAGAGCGACGAGCAGGTTTTGTTCGGTCGAGATAGCGCGACGCCACCAATTGGCATCGCGGCGCATGATTTCGCGTTCAAGATGGGGAGATGGCAGAATGCCGGTATACGCAAGCCGCCAGGAATCGCGGAAAACTTCGGCAATCTCGCCAGCATCGGCGGGACGGGCGTTGCGGACAGAAACCTTGAGGCTCTGGTTCAGCATGGGGCCAGTTTAACGCGAAGCCGCATAAAACGCATCAACGCTTCGGGCGCCGACACACAAATAAAAAAGACGCGGAACCGGTGGTCCGCGCCTGTTTAGATGGAAGTGCCCCACTCGACTGACCTTAAAAACTGGCCGTCGCACCGTTCGGCTTTAGCCAACGCTCTTGAACTGCTCGAACGACTTCGTCGTTGCGGCGCCAACCGTTTCGAGAGCCTGCTTCGTGACCTTGTTGGACAGCTCGAAGAGTTCCTTCGACTGGGAGCCGGCAACGGCGAACTGCTGCTGCCAATAGTTGGCGTGCAGACGGGCGATTTCCGGGAACGTGCGAGCGCGTGCGATGGCCTGAGCAGCTTCGAAGGCCGCTTCGGTGTTGGCAAGCGTGTTGGCAACGATTTTCTCGCCGATAGACTTGGCGCCTGCCTGGGTCGTCAGCAAGACTTCCTCAGCGACCTTGGCGTTGTCTTTCGCGAGCGAGGTGAACTTGTGATAGGCATCGCGCGATTTCGCGATGGCGTCTTCGGCGAAGGCTGAAATGTTCTCAGGAACCTTGGCGTCCTTGCCAGCGGTGAACATCTCCTGGGCCTGCTTCGTGAAGTCTTGGACTTGGCGAGTAAAAGCGTCGGTCATGGGGTGACTCCTAATTCTTCAAACAAATCTGAGCGTGTCTTCGAAAGAGCGTCTGGCGCCCGACGGCAAAACCATTGCTCGTTATATAAGCAAAGTCATTGTGCGATGCAACAAGTTTTTGCTTCGCACTTCGAAAAATGCTGCTTCCGACGTCCAAATCGCGTCCTTATGCCTCAAATATGTTTATATCCCGACCCGGGTGGGCAGTTATCCCCTATCCTCTTGTTCGCACATGCGAAGGGATCGGCGTCTTATTTCAAATCAGTCAAAGTTTTGAAAAAACATCGCGATAGCCGACGGCGCTCGGATCGAACATAACGTCGCGGCGCGTTAGCGGGCGGGCCAAAGCCAAGCCTTCGAGCGTCCGGCAGCGGGAAAGCGCGACGTAAGTCTGGCCGTGCGCGAACGTCCCTCCGCCGAGGTCGATATAGACTTTATCGAGCGTCAGACCCTGAGCTTTGTGAATGGTCAGAGCCCACGCGAGACGCAGCGGGAACTGCTTGAAGGTTCCGGCGATCGTCTCGACGATCTTCTCAGCGGACTGGTCAAAGGCGTAGCGCCGGTGTTCCCAGGCGACCTGCTCGACCTCGTATTCCTTGTCTCCGACTTCGACGAATATCTGTTTCTCGGTCAGGCGTGAAACGCGGGCGATGGTGCCGTTGACCCAACGTCTGTCGGGATCGTTTCTCAGCATCATCACCTTGGCGCCGGGCTTCAGCTCGAGAGCGACATCGGCCGGCTGTACATTCGTCGCAAAGTCGCCGGTGATATTGGCGTCGAACCGGGTCGGCGGGCCCTTGATCGCCTCGAGATATGCGGTGTTGATCCGCTTCGCGGCGGCGTTCGTCGGCGTCAAAATTACATAGGGCTCGCCCTCGGCCAGCGTGCGGATAGGACTGACGCGCTTGTTGATGAAGGCGAGGTCGTCATTGCTGACGTTGCCGTCGCGGACAGCGTTGAGCACATGGATCAGAGCGTCGTCGGTCTGCCGGAAGATTTGATCGAGTTCCAACAGCGCCGTTCCGTTGCCTTCCCGCAGTGCCGGTATCGAAAAGAAGAATGGGCTTCCGTATGTGTCGATGAGGTGAGTGAGGACTTCGCGTTCCTGAATGACCGGCGGCAACTGATGGAGATCGGCAAACAGCAGGATGCGCGCGCCGCCGAACGGCTCGCGCAGGCGGCCGCGATTGACGCGCAGGGCGCGGTCGATCGCCCACATCATGTCGGATCTCACCATCGAGGCTTCGTCGATCACGACGAAATCGAGCTCGCGCATGACGCGGCCGTTGCGGCTTCGCCTGATGTCGCTTTCCTGGATCAGGCGCGGCGGGAAGCCGAAGAAGGAATGGATCGTCTGGCCGCCGATGTTGATCGCGGCAAGGCCCGTCGGCGCGAGCACGACCATGCGATCCTCGTAGGCATCGCGCAGCGCTCTCAGCAGCGTGGACTTGCCGGTTCCGGCGCGGCCGGTGACGAAGAGATTGCCGCTCTCTTCTTCCATGAAGGAAGCGGCGCGCTCGAAGGCTGGTGTAGGCGTTACGCCTTTGGGCCAGTCGATCACGGGGGGCAACGGCTCACTTTCGCCGTCTCAAATGATGTGTCGATGGAAAGAGGCATTGTCAGGTGGTTCGGCCCATCGCCTCGTTGCGCCGAATTGGCGTCAGGCAGTCAAACCAAAGCTCGCTTCATAAGTCAAATCGGCGGCTAAGCGAGACGCGCGGCGCCATGTTTGCTCGGGATCGCGGACATAGGCGGCGTGTTGCACGATGGAGATAAAATTTCGGGCGGACCTGCGAAGGGGCCGCCCGAATGTCATTCAATTCTTAGCTTAACTTGCTGAATACAACCTATTCAGCAGTTTACGCGGCGCCGCTTGCGCGATCGGCTTCGCTCTTGCGGCTCTGGCGCTTACGCTCGTTCGGGTCGAGCCAGCGCTTGCGCAAACGGATCGACTTCGGTGTCACCTCAACGAGTTCTTCGTCGGTGATGTAGCTCATCGCCTTTTCGAGCGTCAGGCGCATCGGCGGCGTCAGCAGCACGGCGTCGTCCTTGCCCGAGGCGCGGACGTTCGTCAGCTTCTTGCCCTTGACGACGTTGACTTCGAGATCGTTCTCGCGCGAGTGCTCGCCGACAATCATGCCCTCGTAAACGCGGTCCTGCGGGTTGATCATGAAGGGCCCGCGATCCTGCAAATTGAAGATCGCGTAGGCGACGGCTTCGCCGGGGCTGTTGGAGATCAGCACGCCTGTGCGGCGTCCGGCGATTTCACCCCGATACGGCTTATAGGCGTGAAAGAGCTTATTCATGATGCCGGTGCCGCGGGTGTCCGACAGAAGCTCCGACTGATAGCCGAGAAGGCCGCGCGTCGGTACGTGGAACACCATGCGCGTGCGTCCGCCGCCCGAAGGCCGCATCTCGAGGAGATCGCCTTTGCGCTCGGCGAGTTTCTGCACGACGACGCCCGTATAGTTATCGTCGACGTCGACGATGACTTCCTCGATCGGCTCGAGGCGTTGGTTGGTTTCGGGATCGGTCTCGAACACCACCTTCGGCCGCGACACGGTCAGCTCGAAGCCTTCGCGGCGCATGTTCTCGATCAGGATCGCGAGCTGAAGCTCGCCGCGGCCCGAGACGATGAAGCTATCGTTATCTTCGCTTTGTTCAATGCGAATCGCGATATTGCGTTCGGCTTCCTTCAGGAGGCGATCGCGGATGACGCGGCTCTGAACCTTGTCGCCTTCTTGGCCTGCAAAGGGGCCGTCGTTGATGCGGAACGTCATCGACAGCGTCGGCGGATCGACCGGCTGTGCGGGCAGCGGTTCAGTAACGGCTGGATCGCAGAGCGTGTCGGCGACGTTGGCGAGGCTCATACCGGCCAGCGCGATGATGTCGCCGGCGCCCGCCGATTCAACGGGCGTGCGCTCGAGGCCGTGGAACGCCAGAACCTTTTGAACGCGGAAGCTCTCCAGAAGCTTACCCTCGCGATCGAGCGCCTTCAGCTGCTGGTTCGGCTTCACAGTGCCCGACGTAACGCGGCCCGTGAGAATACGGCCAAGGAACGGATCGGCGTCCAGCGTCGTCGCAAGCATACGGAACGGGCCGTCATCGACGGCCGGCGGCGGCACGTGCTCGAGGATGAGATCGAACATCGGCGCCAGATTTTCCTGCGGACCCGCAGGATCGCGCGCCATCCAGCCGCTGCGGCCTGAGCCGTAGAGAACGGGGAAGTCGAGCTGCTCGTCGGTCGCGTCAAGGTTCGCAAAGAGATCGAAGACTTCGTTCAAGACGTCTTGGTGGCGTTCGTCCGGGCGGTCGATCTTGTTGATCGCGACGATCGGGCGGAGGCCGCGCTTCAGGGCCTTCGAGACGACGAACTTCGTCTGCGGGAGCGGGCCTTCCGAAGCGTCGACGAGCACGATGACGCCATCGACCATGTTGAGGATACGTTCAACCTCGCCGCCGAAATCGGCGTGGCCTGGCGTGTCCACGATGTTGATGTGGGTGCCTTTCCATTCGACGCTCGTGCACTTGGCGAGAATGGTGATGCCACGCTCGCGTTCGATGTCGTTGGAATCCATCGCGCGTTCGGCGACCTTCTGGTTTTCCCGGAAGGAGCCGGATTGCTTCAAAAGCTCGTCGACGAGTGTCGTCTTGCCATGGTCGACGTGCGCGATGATCGCGATATTGCGAAGGGCCATTTTAAACCTGAAGTTATGGAGGAGCGTCGCGGGCTTTGCCACTGCAACGCAATATTGGCTCGCACCTAGCACGGCGACACGGCGCTGGGCTAGGCGGCATAGAGAAATCTAGGGTGCGGCTTAACAGTATTAAAGAGCAGCAGGGCTCTATTTGGCATGGAATTTGTTCAGAGTTGCCGCATCCGGCCCCCTCAGTCCAGGATGAGGCGCATATTCAACCTGATGGCTCAGCCGGTTGGGCAGGGGAGGTTAGCGGAGCGCGGTCTCGTCCTTTTTGCCCGGCGCTTCTTCTTCAGTCCGCAGCGTTGTTAGAAATTCGTCAACATCGGGTCTTGGGGACGGTTCGCGTTTCAGGCGACGGCGCTGATTTTCCTCGACGACGAGTGCGGAGACGGCGGCGCCCGAAGCCTTCAAACGGCGGCTTCCCGGAATTAAGAGGGGATGCTGCGGCTCTTCGAGGTCGAGTTCTTCGAGGAAGGTTTCGCGCAGGGCGTTGAACGACTGCAGGATGGCGTCGCGGACTAGAGCCTTTTTCTCATTCGTCGCTTCGGGTGCGACGCGCGGATCGAGCGTTTGGAGTGCGCGGCGCATGTCATGCAACGGCGCGTAGGGATAAAGGCCGATCAGGCCATCGGTCTCGCCGGCGTTGCGGTAGACGATGCGCATCGTGTCGATCGTCTCGCTGATCCGGTAGTAAGCGGCCAGATAGTCGTCGGTCGCGAGATAAGGCTTCTCGCACGTCGAAAGGAGGACGGATTTCGTGCGCACGATGTTGCGCCATTCCTCTTCGAGGCTTTCGACGAATTTCGAGCGCTTCTGGAAGACGTTCGAGAGGTAGGCGACTCCGCCCGTCGCGATGAGCAACGACATGTCGCGCATGAAATCGTAGACGTTGTTGGCGGCGGCAACGACGAAGGGCGGGAGGCCGGGAATATCGTTGGCGAATTTCGACGCCAGCAGCAAAGCCAAGACGACGGCGAGCAGCCAGTACAGCCGCGACAACGTGCGGTTGACGGAGACGCGGGTCATGACATCGAAACTCCGGCGAGAGCGCTACGCCCGAGGATATGCCCGGAGAAGCCGGGCCTTTGCAAATGTCGCCTGCTAATTATTTTCCGCGTCTCGCGGCGCTTTCAGGATCGACCAGTTGATGATCGCGATCTGGGCGCCGATCAGGAGCATCACGAGGCTGATGCGAAAGCCGATGTAGGCGCTTGCCAACCCGATGATGACGCCCAAGAGCGCGATTGTCCGGATAGCGGCGGTATCGGGCAGCAACGCGCTGAGCACGTCGCGGTAGATCTTTCCACCGTCGAGCGGGAAAGCCGGGAGCAGGTTGAAGACCAGCATTGCGAGGTTGATGCTGCCGAGTGTCCAGACCGCTTGTAATTTCCACGGGCTGCCTTCGAGCCAGGGTGCGGGGTCGATCGGGCCGAAGCGCCCAGTGAGGCTGACGTCCGGCTGGCCGAGGGCGTTCCAACAGAGAAGGAAAATGAGGCCGTTGGTCAGCGGTCCTGCAAACAGGATGATGATGTTCGCGAGTTTCGAGGGCGGCGCGCTGAGCATTCGCGTGTAGCCGTAGAACCCGCCGACCAGGATTTCGCTAACCGGAACGGCGAAAAGCCGGGCGATGATCGCGTGTCCGAACTCGTGCAGCAGCACAGACAAAAATACGCCTGCCACGAGGACGGAGAAGGCAACCGGCGATTGCTGGACGATGCCCAGCAGAAATAGCGGCACGAGCGCAAACGTAATGTCGACCTTGATCGGAATTCCGGCAAGGCGGCAGAGTTCAAGTCTCGGCGTGTCGGCAACATAATTCATGTCAGTCTGCCAATTCGCCGAGCTGAAATGTTTTCGACTCTCTTCGTCCAGCTTCTATTCGGCTTGCCGGATGGCGAATTTGATCGAGTCTTTCTTGATGTTGCTGAACTGTATCGTGAAAGGTCCCGGATCCAAGTTAAAGCGAAGTGTCTTTCGAACACCGTCGCAATCGGATTTGCCGCTGTGGGCGGTGGGCTTCAACGACTTGCCGTCCTGCACGACATCGACCCAGCCAGGAGTTTGCAACGTCACCTGATAGAGGCCCGGCGCGCTGCTCGGACTATCGAAGTTGACGAAGCCGCCGAAGACGTCTCCTTCCGGTTTCAACTTGCCGGTCGGCGCCACGGGAAACGACACGGCGCTCATCGGTTCGAGCGAAAGCGCCAAAGCTTTTTCCGGAGGCGTCGGCAGCTTTGCGCCGGACTTTACGGCTTGGCTGTCGGATGCCTTCATCCATTGCAGTTCGGTCTTGATCGGCCAGGGAAAGCTTTCGCAGCCGCCTGTCTCCGCAGCAAAAGCCGTCGATGCCGCTGCCAATACGAGGGTACAGACAGCGACAGGCAACAATCCGTATTTTCTCATAATCAGTTCACCATGACCATGACGTCGGTCGCTTTGATCACGGCAGACGCCGCCATGCCTTTGACGAGACCGAGGTCGTCGACTGCCTCGTTGGTAATCGACGCCGTCACTATGGTGCCGCTGCCGACATCGATTCGGACGTGGGACGTCGTCGCGCCCTTGTGGACGTCGACGATTGTTCCTTTGATGACGTTCCTCGCGCTGATTTTCATGGGAACTCCTCTTCGTCAGAAGCGAGCCCGCACATTAGCGAACAACTGGCGGCCTGGCTCGGGGAAACCGTCTGCGAGAGAATAATTTTCGTCGAGCAGGTTCATGGCGCCAATCGCGATTGTCGTGCCCTCGGTAAACGCATACTCGGCCTGGAAGTTAACCAGAGCATAGGCGCCGAGGTCAACGTAGTTGGGCTTGCCGGTGTAGCCACTCGTTTTGCCGCAGTTGCCGGTCGCGTTGACTGCGCCGGTCGTATTCACCAGCGTCGATGCGCAGCTGGTGACGAGGGCCGTGCGGTCTGTCGCGAGTTCGACGCTGGGCGTTAGCGTCAGCCTGTCGGTTGCCTTCCAGGCAAGATAGATCAGAGCCTTGTGCCGTGGCGTGCCTTCGAGCTGCGTGGCGGCGACGGAATTGTATTCTGGTGTCGTCGAGCCCGGAGCCAAGGTGGCCGAGTTAAAGTCGAGGTGGCGCTCGAGATATGTGTAGTTTCCGCCAAGTCGGAGGCCGGACATCACGTCCCAGTCGGCCGACAGTTCAAAGCCGTAGTTATAGCCGTCGGCGTTGAAGCCGATGATCGAGTTCTTGCTGTTGGCGCCGCCCGAGAAGGCACTCTGGATGCTGTCGTCGATGTTGGCATAGAAGATCGCCGACGAGACGTGGACATTGCGGAGCACGTTATCGCTGATGCCGATTTCGTAGTTGGTGGCGCGCTCCGGTGCGATATCGGGGTTGGCCGTCTTTGAGCCAAAGCGCGTGCTGTAGCGCTCGAAAAGCGTCGGAAAGCGCGTGCGGCTCGACACGTCGGCGTGGACCTTGCCGCTGTCGCTGTAGCTGTAAATCGCGGCGGCTTGCCAGTTCCAGGCATCGACGTCTGGCTTATCGGTGCCGCCGTTGGCGTAGAGAACCTGGTTGGTGTCGTAGCTGGCGCCCGTCACGATATCGAGCGAACGCGTTGCGTGGAACGTGTTCTCGAGAGCGAACGACCAGGTTTCTTCCGACTGCCGTTTCGCAGGATCAAGGCTAACAGAGTAGGTCGGTACATACTTGTAGTTGATGCTCTGCTCATTGTGGAAGTCGCGACGGAAGTGGATCGCGCCCTTCAACGTGTTCATCGGAATGAGGTCGGTGCCCATTTCGACGAAGCCACCGTAGGAATAGTCATCGTACGGGCTGTCGGTGAACTGGTTCGTATAGGTCGCGTTCGGGTAGAACGAGATCGAGTTCTGGAAGGTGTTATAGAAGGCGTTGGTCTTGATGTACGATGCATCGCCGAGCTTCGTCTTCGACAGCCACGATAGCGATGACGTATCCCATTGCGGCCAATCCCAATAGCGGACCGTGTTGCCGTTGAAGTAGCCCTGCACGATCTGCCGTTCGGTGCTGAGCGGCGCGCCCTTTTCGCCCTGCTGATTGGTGTAGTTGATGCTGTATTCGTCCGTCGCGTTCGGCGTGATGCCGACCTTGGCGTTGATACGCCAATCGCGGAAATCGGAATTATCGCGGTCGCCGCTCCGCTGATACGGGAAGCCCGCCGCGACGCCCTGGTTATAGCCGAGGGTCGAGGAATTGGCGGGCGTGAAGTCGTGCGAGAGATTGAAGTGGTCCTGGTCGACGATGTTGCCGCTGACTTGGGCGTAGTAGCTCTTCTGACGCGTGCCGGCGTAGGCGTAAGCGTTCCAGGAATTCAGGCTGCTGAGGTCGCCATCGGTGACGAGGCCCGTGCGGCCTTCGAGTTCGATTTCCTTCGTCGGCTTGCGGCTGACGAGATTGATGGCGCCGCCTTCGCCGCCAGGACCATTCAGGACCGACACGTAACCTTTCGCGACCTGGACTTCGGCCAGGTCCGGTGTCAGGAAGCGGCTGAAATCGAGCCGGTTATCGGCGGGCAGATAGACGCGCACGCCGTCGATCGACAAAGGTACCTGATAGCGATTGAAGCCGCGCACGAAGATATCTTTTTCGTTGCGGCTGCCGCCGGAGTTCGACGACGATACGCCGGGCAACAGGTTGACGGCCTGATCGAGCGAGTTCTTGTTGAACGTCCACATTGCTTCGTTGGTGACGGTGCTGCCGCCGATCATGTCGATCTGGCCGAGTGTGAAGACGCCGATCGCGGGGCCACCTGATCCGGACGTTGAGCCGGTAGGACTTGCGCCTGCTGCGGAACCTTCACCTGCGTCGATGGTGTTTTCTTTCGCCGTGCCCGATGCGGCTTTTACATTTTGCGATGAAGCTTTGGGCTTGGCGCGTTGACCGAGCGGCTCGGTCGGCGATTGGACAACGACGGGCGGGAGGACCGAGGCTTCGTCGGCGGTCACGTTGCCGCCCGGTGTCGGTGGCTGTTGAGCTTCTGCTTGATGCGATTCGACAACGACAAGGCACACGGCCGCTACGGCGGCCAACGCAATCCGCGACATCTTCCCCCCGATTTTGATCTTACGCGGTGCCCCCGCACCGTTCGTTCCGTTATAGTTTCGTGACTATATAGTCATAGAGCTATATCGATGTGCAAGCAGAAATCTCCGCGCGGATTATTATCGGCGCGGAGCACGCAAAATCGACGTTGGGCGAAATTTATCGCTGCTCGCTAAGCAGAACGGCGACGTGTTCTCGTCCGCTCAGATGATGCTCTTGGCGTAGAGGTCCGTGCGGCGATCGCGGAAGAAACCCCACTCGGCGCGATACGTTTCGATGAGGTCGAGATCGAAGGTATGTACGAGGACGCCTTCGTCTTCAGCGCCGAATTTCTCGACGAGTTCGCCGCGATGATCGCTGATGAAGGAGTGGCCGTAGTACTTCTGCTTCACGCCGTCGTTGTCTTCCTCGCCGATGCGATTGGCTGCAACGATCGGTACGGAATTCGAGACGGCATGGCCTTGCATCGCGCGCTGCCATTGCAGGTGCGTGTCGAGAGACGGATCGTATGGCTCCGATCCGATTGCGGTTGGATAAAATAATATCTCAGCGCCTTGGAGAACCATGGCGCGTGCGGTTTCCGGATACCACTGATCCCAGCAGATGCCGACGCCGATCTTGCCGTGCTTTGTGTTCCAGGTTTTGAAGCCGGTGTCGCCAGGGCGGAAATAGTATTTTTCCTGATAGCCTGGACCGTCGGGAATATGGCTCTTGCGATAGACGCCGAGGATTTCGCCATCGGCATCGGCAATCGCGATGCTGTTGTAATAGCGCGGACCGTCCTTCTCGAAGAACGATATCGGGATGACGACCTTCAACGACTTCGCGAGATCGCGAAGTGCGAGCACGGCTGGGTGCTCAGTGACCGGATGCGCGGTTTGAAACCACTTCGGTTCCTGACGCGTGCAGAAGTAGATGCCCTCGAACAGCTCGGACGGCAGGATGATTTCAGCTCCACGGCCGGCCGCCTCGCGCACGAACGCTTCCGTCTTGGCGATGTTGTCTTTGATATTGGGGCCGTAGGACGTTTGAATGCTGCCGACCGTGATCGAGCGTCGCGCCATCTACAGGGGCTCCTGTTGTGTGATGCAATGGAATGATCCGCCGCCGGCCAATCCGCAGCCGAGCAAGCCACGGGACGAAACGCCGACAACTGCGCGCGTGGGAAAAACAACCTGCAAAGCCTGAAGCGCTTCGGCCTCGGTTGCAGTCCCATAGATCGGCACAACGACGACATCGTTGGCGATGATGAAATTCATATGGGACGCGGGCGAGATTTCGCCAAGCGCGTTGCGGTAGAGGCCGACGCCCGGAATGCGAACGACTTCGAGCTTGCGGCCCGCCGCGTCGGTCGCGTTCTCGAGACTTGTCGCGATCGCGTTCAGCGTTTCCGCGTTCGGATCGTCGGGACCGGCGGGCGCCTGACAGACGACGCGGCCCGGCGCGACGAAACGCGCGATGTTGTCGATGTGCCCGTCGGTGTGGTCGTTCTTCAGGCCTTCATCGATCCAGATGACTTTCTTCGTGCCGAAGGCATCGCGAAGTGCCTGCTCGGCCGCTTCTTTCGTCCAGCCATTGCGGTTGGGGTTGAGCAAGGTCTGCTGTGTGGCGAGGATCGTGCCCTCGCCATCATGATCAACGGCGCCGCCTTCGAGCACGAAGTCGAAACGGCGGATGGGTGTTTTCGCAAGCTCGGCAACGTTGTCACCGACCGTTGCGTCGTCGGGAAGATCGTATTTGCCGCCCCAACTGTTCGTCTTGAACCGCAGTGCGACCGCGTCCTTGCCTGCGCGCGCGAAGATAGGGCCCGTATCGCGGAGCCAGATGTCGCCGTACTTCGCGGGGATGACTTCAGCGGCGTCGCCGAGTGCAGCGAGAGCCGAGGTCTTGGCTTCGTCGCCATTCACGAGAAGGCGGACCTTATTGCCGGCGACGCTGAGCGCGCGGATCAGTGCCGCCACGTCGCGACGAGGCGTCTCGAGGTCGCCGCCCCACTCGTCGGGATCGGCCGGCCACGCGGTCCAAATCGCCTTCTGAGGCGCCCATTCGGCGGGCGTCACCACGGGCGTTCCGTCCGCCGCAAGCTTCATTCTCTCATCCTCGCAATTTGCGCTTTGAGGCGCATTTCATCATCCGAGCACGCGATGTCGGGGATCGAGACCCCGTCGTCAAGGCCGGAGATGCCTCAAGGCGAAAATTGCGCAGGCCGCGAGTTCGTTTCAGTCGAACATGACACTGGTGTGATTGCGGAAACGGGGCAGCCAAACGGTAAATGCGGGCGGCGTGCTCGCCGTCGCCGGGGCCCAATCGTTGTCGATCAAAAATGGAAAATAAACGACGGGAACGACTTCCGATAAAACGGGCGCGTGCCGAGTGAAACGCCCTGGACGCCATCGGGGCGAATCGCCCCCGTCAGAGATATGTTATTCCAATATTCTCGAATGTCGCATTAAATCGTCAGCGAGCGTCCTAGTGCGCCCTGGCGATGCGCTGCTCGATGCAGGTGGGCAACACGGAGATTTAAGCGCGTCTGCCGAAGATCGTCGCGAACAGTCCGACGATGATCGCTGCCGGTATGACGACGAGCGCGATCGCTCCGATCGTCACCGCGAGGCCGAACATCAAAAATGCCATGACGGCGAACAGCAGGACCGCCGCCATGAAAATCACAATCTTGACGAGCCATTCGCGCCAACCCGTGAGAACCGTCGTTTCGCCGTTTCTCGTGATGACGATCATGTTCGTCTCCTTCAGGGATTTGACCGGCTAGTTCTTGTTCCGCAGGCCGAGCGTGCGCAAGCGCAACGCGTTGAGCTTGATGAAGCCTTCCGCGTCCTTCTGGTCGTAAGCGCCCTTGTCGTCTTCGAATGTCACGAGCGTCGGCGAATAGAGCGACTTCGCGCTCTCGCGGCCGATGACGATGACGTTGCCCTTGTAAAGCTCGAGCGTCACTTCGCCTTCGACGTTCTCCTGGCTCTTGTCGATCAGTGCCTGCAACATCTCGCGCTCCGGCGAGAACCAGAAGCCATTGTAGATGAGTTCGGCGTAACGCGGCATGATCTCGTCTTTGAGATGGGCCGCGCCGCGATCGAGCGTCAGGCTTTCGATGGCGCGATGGGCAGTGATCAGGATCGTGCCGCCGGGCGTCTCGTAAACGCCGCGCGATTTCATGCCGACGAAGCGGTTCTCGACGAGATCGAGGCGGCCGATGCCGTTGTCGCGGCCGAGATCGTTCAAGGCCTTCAGAAGGGTCGCCGGCGAAAGCTTTTTGCCATCGAGCGAAACGGGATCGCCCTTTTCAAAGCCGATCTTGATCGTCGTCACCTTGTCGGGGGCGCTCATCGGCGAAATGGTGCGCTGGTAGACGACCTCGGGCGGCTTCTTTGCCGGATCCTCGAGCACTTTGCCTTCGGACGAGGAGTGCAGAAGGTTGGCATCGACCGAGAAGGGCGATTCGCCTTCCTTGTCCTTGGCGACGGGGATCTGATTCCTGCGCGCGAACTCCAGAAGATCTTCGCGGCCCTTGAACGTCCACTCGCGCCAGGGGGCGATGATCTTGATGCCGGGTTCGAGCGCATAATAGCCGAGCTCGAACCGCACCTGATCGTTGCCCTTGCCGGTTGCGCCGTGGCAGACGGCGTCGGCGCCGACTTTGCGGGCGATCTCGATCTGCTTCTTCGCAATCAGCGGACGGGCGATGGACGTTCCCAAGAGATAAACGCCTTCGTAAACCGTGTTGGCGCGGAACATCGGGAAGACGAAGTCACGGACGAATTCTTCGCGCAGGTCTTCGATGAAGATGTTTTCTTCCTTGATGCCGAGCATCAGGGCTTTCTTGCGGGCGGGCTCCAGCTCTTCGCCCTGGCCAAGATCGGCCGTGAACGTCACGACTTCCGCGCTGTAGGTCTCCTGCAGCCACTTGAGGATGATCGAAGTGTCCAATCCGCCGGAATAGGCGAGGACGACCTTTTTCACGGATTTAGGCGCGGCGCTCATGGGAGATCTGGCTTTCGAATTTGGAATGGTTGGGAAACGCGCGGCACTATAGGGTCGGCGGCGCTGCCTGCAAGTCCGGTTGGCGCCATATCACGACATGTCGCAATTGGCTTTAACTGTTGTGACAGCGGGTAGGACAGCGAGGAAGAGCAATGAAGCCAACAGTCGTTTTCTGGTACGAGTTCGCCTCGACCTACTCTTATTTGAGCGCGATGCGGGTCGAGGAGATGGCAGCGAAGGCTGATGTCGCCATTGATTGGAAGCCCTTTTTGCTTGGGCCGATCTTCAAATCGCAGGGTTGGGATACCTCGCCGTTCAACATTTATCCGGCGAAGGGCCGCTACATGCAGCGCGACATCGCGCGCACGGCGGCAGCGCGCGGCATTCCTTTTCAAATGCCGGCATCGTTTCCGGCCAACGGATTGAAAGCTGCGCGTCTTGCGATTGCGGCACGAGGCCAAGGTGCGGACGCAGCGTTCACCCGCGCTGTTTTTTCAGCTGCTTTCGGCAAGGGCTTGGACATATCCGATGACGCCGTATTGGCGGACTGCCTGACGACTGCCGGTCTCGAAGCCGACGACGTCCGACGGCTCAGTGGGGACCAGGCGGTCAAATCGGAGTTGCGCGCCAACACCGAGGAAGCGCAGGCGCTCGGGATATTCGGCGCGCCGAGCTTCAGCACTCCGGATGGCGAGTTGTTCTGGGGAGACGACCGGCTGGAACAGGCCTTGGAGTGGGCGAGAAATAGGGCTCCGTCTTGAAGACGAGCGGATCTCCCAACACTTTGAAGGCGGTCCGCGTTATGATCGGGGCGCACTCATTTCGGCTATTTGTGGCGCAAATGGCCCGTATTAACCCTTTCCGCATTGCATCAAACTCATGAACATAAAAAAGGCATCGCCAAGGTGTTTGCGGTGTTTCGAACAAGCGTCAGCTGATACAAGCTCGGGAACTTATCTCATCGGGGGAGAGCGGCCGTGATCAGGTCGATTCGCATCGTCGGGAATCTAGTGTGGTTGGGTTTGCTTGCCGGGGCGATGGCCCTGCCGCTTGCTGCCGAAGAAATCACCGTGACGATCCCTCCGGATGATCCGCCAGCACAGGCGGAACCTGTCGCTCAGCCGGCGCAGGCGACTCCTCAACCCGCCGCCGCTGCGCCGCTTCCGGCATATACGCCGGGCGAGCACCTGCAAAAATCCGCCGACAGCAGCGTTCCGGCTTCGTCGGTACCGGCGGCTCCTCCGGTCAAACATGAGAAGAAGGCAGCAGCAACGGCTGCAGCCGCTGCGCCGGTCGACGCTACGGCTGCTCCTGCGACGGCTGAGGCTCCGGCGCCTGCGGACGGGGCTGCAAAGCCTACTGAAAAGCCGAAGACCGCAAAGGCCGCTTCGCCGTGCCTCAATCTCGATGAGAACGCCTGCGGCGGAAACAGTCTTTGCATTTGGGTTGCCGCCGGCACCAACGATGCGGGCAAGGCAACGAAAGCCCGCTGCCGATCCTTGGCGATGCTGAAAAAGGAAGAAGCAAAGGGCAAAGCGAAGGCTGCCGCCATGAGCACGAAGCCGGAAGTTCTTCCTTGGGCCGCAAACGGCTCGGCAGCGACGCCGCCCGCTGATGGCGCGGCTGCTGCGACGGCGCCCGATGCAACCAAGCCCGCCAAAAAGACGAAGACTGCGGTGGTCAAGAAAACGCCGAAGCCGAAGCCTGAAACCATTCAGGCCGCTCCAGCTGCTGCTGCGCCGGTTGCAAGCGAGCAGGATGCAGCTCCTGCCGCTGGATCAGCTCCGGCGACCGACGCGCAATAAGCGCCGCTGCGAATTGGGCTCAGACGTTATGCGGCCGGGAAGCTCCCGGCACGAATCGGTTCGTCTGTGTTTTCAGTGCAGATAGGCCGACCACGGCGATTGCTGCGGAAAATGCCGATCCATGACCCGGCGGCCTTCCGCATTTCCAAATACCAGCCGCCACTGCGTGCATGCGGCATCGGCTGCATCCATCGCTGATGTGCTTGCGCGCGCTGTCGGCGCGGCGACGGCGTAGGGAATGCCGTAGGACAGCATCATCGCCATCATTGGGCCCTGGTAGAGCGACCAAGGCGTCGTGCCCCAAAATGCCTGGACCGATGCCGGCCAAAATGAATCGCCGCCCGGAAAGACGCGGGACGCAGTAACCGACTGCTGGGCGCCGGGCCAATAGGCAAGCGAAGCGCTCGCCATCGCGAGCCAAGCCTGCATGATTTCCGCTTGGACGGGAGCGGGCCCCTTTGCGACGGGTGTCCAGTCACCGAACCAGGAAGGCCAAGCCGGAGATTCTGGGACGCTCTGATGTTCGGGCGCCATTTCGTCATAGAGGCGCTTTTGGCAAGCCAGCGCGGCTGCGACCGACGCTTGACCCATCTCGAACATGGCTTCGGTCGCTTTTTGCAGAAAGCGAAAATGCAGGGCGCAATCGAACAATTGATCTATCCCCTTAACCTCGCCGGACCGTAGCAGGGGTGCTGCATTGCAGCAACGAAGAAGCTCGTCTGACGCAGGTTTGGTTAATCAACACTTCGCGAGGCCAGCACGGTCAATCGGTGCGGGGGAGGGCTCAGTGGAGTGTCGAGGCCTTGTCGTGGCCATTCAGTGCGGTGTTTTCGGTTGATCTCGCCGGTTCTTCTTGGATCGCCGCGTCGTTGCCACTCCGGTTTTCATCGCGATCGCGCTCAGCCGCTGACTCTGGGCCGACGTCCGGCTTTGAAAACTTGAGGCGCTGCAGGAAGGGACGCCGAGGGCGAGCCTGCTCGATGGGCGTCGGCGCCCGCGTAATGACGACCTCGGTGTCGGTATCCTCTTCGCGTGCCGATCTTGCTGTTTCGGTCCGGACGGGCTCTGCCATTCCCTGTTGCCGGTCACGCGACCGGCCTGCGAACTGGCCCGATGCGAGCCAGTAGAAGAAACCGCCGAAGAAGCCGATCGTGAGGAAGGCTTTGATCGCGTAATTATTCAGGATCGTCGGCTGACCGGCGACTTCGCTCTCAAATTGCGCGATGAAGCCCCCCGTTGCGATAGCGATACCTGCGAACAGATAAAACGTCAGCGAGCGGATCGAGAAGATCTCGCTCGACAGCGCGACGATCGCCACGAATACGGATGCGAAAATTCCGAGATGGGTCGCAGCGAGCAAAGCGAGATCGAAGGTTTCGCTGGCGGTTTTCGGCAGGCGATCGAAGGGCTCGTTCAAGACCTCGACCGGCGTCGTAACAAAGAGAACGGTGACGAGGCCTGCGGCCAAGCTCGCGAGCACAAACCCGAACATCACTCGCGCTAGTGTGCTGAGAAACCTAAGCACGACGACCCCGCCCCTGCGTCTTATCCCGTGCGAAATGTATATAAGCGCGTCCGCCGCTCAAGCAGGAATAACGAGGGGGTGGCGTAAGCGTCGCCTCAGCCGCCTTGTGAAAGGGCGTTTCGCTCGCTTGCGGAGAGCTTCAGACTCTCGGACCTAAGTTGCCCGCAGGCCGCGAGAATATCGCGCCCACGGGGGGTGCGAACGGGGCTTGCGTAGCCGGCGCGATTTACGACGTCTGCAAATCGCTCGATCGTCTCCCAATCGGAGCACTCGTAACGCGTGTTCGGCCAAGGATTGAACGGTATTAAGTTGATTTTGGCCGGAATTCCGGAGAGCAGCCGCACGAGAGCGCGGGCCTCTGCGAGGCTGTCGTTGACGCCCTTCAGCATGACGTATTCGAAGGTGATACGGCGCGCGTTCGAAAGCCCCGGATAGTTGCGGCAGGCTTCCATCAGCTCGGCGATCGGATATTTGCGGTTGAGTGGTACTAGCTCGTCGCGCAGCGCATCATTCGTTGCGTGCAGCGAGATGGCGAGCATGGTGTCGGCCTCTTCGCCCCAACGCGGGATTTCGGGGACGACGCCGGAGGTCGAGAGCGTGATGCGGCGCTTGGAGAGCGACAGGCCTTCGCCGTCGGAGGCGATGTCCATCGCCGCTTTTACGTTGTCGAAATTGTAGAGCGGCTCGCCCATGCCCATCAGCACGACGTTTGTGATCTTGCGCTCGCTTTGCGGAAGGAGGCGGCCATCGTCCGGGCCTTTTGCGCCGGGCCAATCGCCGATGCGGTCGCGGGCCAGCATGATCTGGGCGACGATTTCTTCCGTCTCGAGATTGCGCACGAGCTTCTGCGTGCCGGTGTGGCAGAACGAACAATTCAACGTACAGCCGACCTGGCTCGAGATGCAGAGCGTGCCGCGGTCGCTTTCGGGAATGTAGACGGTTTCGATTTCGGGGGCGCGCGCTTCGTGCCCGCGTTTCGGCAACCGGAGGAGCCATTTGCGCGTGCCATCGACCGAGATCTGCTCGGAGACGATCTCGGGACGGTCCAACGTGTAGAGTTCTTCGAGCTGGCGGCGGAGATCCTTCGATACGTCCGTCATGTCTTCGAAGCGCGTGACGCCGCGCACGTAGATCCAGCTCCAGAGCTGGCCGACGCGCATGCGAAGCTGCTTTTCCGGAACGCCGGCTGCCGCGAGCGCCACTTTCAAGCGGTCACGCGTCAGCCCTGCGAGCGAGAGCTTCGCGGCTGGCTCGTCTGTGGCGATCTTGATTAACGGCGCGGCGGTCATAGCGAAAACATGCTTTCAGTTCGGAAAGCGCCCTTTTACAGGCGTTCGGCCCGGGTGAACAGGTCCCCGGATGCCGCGCCAGTTCAAGTCGTCATCCTCGAACGGGCGAGCATTGCAAGGACGTTCGGGGATCCAGCGCAAAGAGCGCCGTAGGCTCAAAATATCGTGTCTTCGACAAGTTTAACGCTGGATCCCCGGTCTTCGCTTCCGCTCGACCGAGGATGACGAACGCTAGAGAATAAACCGGCTCAGATCGGCGTTTTTCGAAAGCGTTCCGACCCGTTCGGTCACGTAAGGGCCGTCGATCACGACGGTTTGCGCGCCGCGGTCGGAGGCTTCGAATGACACATCGTCAAGTACGCGTTCGAGTACCGTCTGCAGGCGGCGGGCGCCGATGTTTTCGACGGTCGAATTCACTTCTACGGCGGCGTCAGCAATGGCGTCGATCGCATCCGGCTTGAATTCGAGCGTTACGCCTTCGGTCTGCAGAAGCGCGACCGACTGGCGGATGAGGCTCACCTGCGGCTCGGTCAGGATGCGCTTCATGTCATCTCGCGTCAAAGCGTTGAGCTCGACGCGGATCGGCAGACGACCCTGCAACTCCGGCAAGAGATCGGAGGGTTTCGAGACGTGGAATGCGCCTGAGGCGATGAAGAGGATGTGGTCGGTCTTCACGGGCCCGTGCTTGGTCGCGACAGTCGTGCCTTCGATCAACGGGAGAAGATCGCGCTGCACGCCTTCGCGCGAGACGTCGGCGCCGCCGCGCGCGGTCTCGCCGCGTGATGAAATTTTATCGATCTCGTCGAGGAAGACGATGCCGTTGTTCTCGACCGCAGTGATCGCTTCGCCCGCGATCTGATCGTTGTCGATCAGCTTGTCGCTTTCTTCCGCGATCAGAATGTCGAAGCTGTCCTTGACGGTGACGCGGCGTGGCTTCGTCCGTTGTCCGAGCGCTTTGCCCAGCATCTCGCCAATGTTGATCGTCGCCATCGAGCCGCCCGGCATATCGAACGAAGGGATGGGCGAGGTCGTATCGGCGACGAGGATATCGATTTCCTTGTCGTTCAATTCGTTGTTGCGGAGTTTTTTGCGGAAGCTGTCGCGCGTCGCCGGGGAAGAACCGGAGCCGACCAGCGCATCAAGCACGCGCTCTTCGGCTGCTTTCTCCGCCTTTGCGCGCACGCCATGGCGCTTCGCTTCCTTGACGAGAGCGATGCCGACTTCGACGAGATCGCGAACAATGCTGTCGACGTCACGGCCGACGTAACCGACCTCGGTGAATTTCGTCGCTTCGACCTTGAGGAACGGCGCACCGGCAAGCTTCGCCAAGCGGCGCGAAATTTCGGTTTTGCCGACGCCGGTCGGGCCGATCATCAGGATGTTCTTCGGCAAAACCTCATCGCGCAGTTCGCCGGTCAACTGCTGACGCCGCCAGCGATTGCGAAGGGCAATGGCGACGGCACGCTTGGCGTCGCCTTGTCCAACGATGTAGCGATCGAGTTCGGATACGATTTCGCGCGGTGAAAAGTTGGTCATTGTCTCGGTTCAGGAAGATATGGAGCTAGGGGAGTTCTTTGCAGATACGGCAGCATGCGGTTTCTGATGGGGTGCCAAAAGACGCCCAGAAACAGCACGAAAGCGCCGACGATGCCGAGCGTCAGCACGAACGATGAGGAGTCTGCGCCAAAACTCGTCAGCGTGCCGCCGGTGAGCAGATCATTGACGGCGACGGTGAAGTAAAGGAGCGCCGACACGAGGAGCGCACGCCGATCGATCGCGAGTGCGAAGATGGCGAGCAGGAACACCGTCGCCAGGATGGCCGCTGATGTCGCGCCGCCCATGGTCGAACCCTTGATGAAAAGGATCAGCGGTGAAACGATCAGCGGAGCCGCCACGAGCTGCAGCCAGAAGGCGCAATCGGAAAGGCGCGTCACGCGTTTGGTATCGCGCGCATCATAGGCAAGGGCCACGGCGAGGACGGCTAGGCCGTAGACGAGTGCGACGATCGACGGGCCGATCTCTGCAACCTGCAGGAGGCCCTTGCTCACGACCGCGTAGCCGAAGAAGGCGATCAAGGCGAGCGCGAATGGTAGCCGGAAGCGCACGTAATAGATGATCGCGGCGATGAGCGCGGGCGCGCCGAACGTCAGCGATGGATTTCTCCAGAACGCGAATTCGGAATCGACGCTCCAGTTCGCTGAGCTGAAGCTTGTCCAATGCATTTGAACGACGACGGCTGCGGCGGCGAAGGCAACGAACAGGACCGAGAGAACCATTCCGGGCAATACGGCGCGCAGGCGTGCGACGAGTATTTCACTCAAGATCCAGAACGTGGCGGCGGCGAGCGCGAGCGTGCCGAACCAGCTCATGCCGAAGGTGCTAGCAGTCGAGCTTGCGATGAGGAACGCGCCGGCGACGAGCAGCACGCCGATCGTCAGGAAGACATCGTTGAAGCCGTTCAGGAAGCGAAAACGCTCCTCATCGGCCATCGCCGGTTCGCCATCGGGGCCGAAGGCCGCATCGCTGCGGCGCATGGCCTTGAGCTTTTCTGCTTGCGCCGCGTCGATGACGCCCGCTTCGACCGCAGCCTTCAGGTCTTCAGGTGATAATGCGCTTGGCATTGGTCAGTGATCCAATTGTTGGCTGGCGGGCTTTCGCTCGATAAAGGCGGCAAGATTTTCCAATGAGGAGGTTATGCCCTTTTCGTGATCACCGGGTCGTATCCCAACCGGCACGTTCTCGCAAAGGATCGTGACCTTGGTGCCGTCCGGAACTTCGGCCAGCGTGGTCGTGATCGTCATTTCGTCCGAGAACGCGGGATCCTCACTTACGAACTCTACGGCTTCGACGATCCGTTGGTCGGGAACCAGCTCCACAAAGCGGCCGCGGATGACGTCGGCGTGCTCGGTCGTCTTGCCGGGCAGATCATGATCGGCGCCAATGTATTCGAACGCCATCAGGTATTTGCCGCCTGGGCGCGGCTCGAACGAATGAATCTGACATTTCATGCCGCGAGGCGGCCGCCATGCCATGACGGCTCCCGCGTTGACGAAGGCCACGTAAATTCGCTCGGGCGTCGCGGCGATAACGCGTGAAGCTGAGTGTGTTTGCATCTCGCCGGACCTTGTCGCACCTGTCGCTAGCTCGCCGCGTCGAGGGTTTCGAGGACGATGTTCTTGTTCGTATAGACGCAGATCTCGGCGGCAATGGTCATCGCCTTTCTGGCGATCGCCTCGGCGTCGAGCGGCTGGTCGATAAGCGCGCGGGCGGCGGCGAGCGCATAATTGCCGCCGGAACCGATGCCCGCGATGGCGTTTTCGGGCTCCAGAACGTCGCCTGTGCCGGTCAGGACGAGCGTGGTCGTCGCATCCGCGACAATCATCATGGCCTCGAGGCGGCGCAGAAAGCGGTCTGTGCGCCAATCCTTGGCCAACTCGACGGCCGCGCGGGTCAGCTGGCCGGGATACATCTCGAGCTTGGCTTCGAGACGCTCGAAAAGGGTGAACGCGTCGGCCGTCGCGCCGGCGAAACCGCCGATCACATCGCCCTTGCCGAGGCGGCGGACTTTCTTGGCGTTGGCTTTGATAATCGTCTGGCCGAGGCTCACTTGGCCGTCACCGGCAACTACAACTCGGCCGCCCTTGCGGACGGTGAGTATTGTGGTGGCGTGCCACGACGAATCGCCGGCATTTTGGCTCAGTTGGGTCATTTGTACCGCGTCAGTTAAGCTTTTGCAGGCAGGATGCAAGGGAAGCCGGTTGCCTGCGGCCACGGCGCTGGTGCGCCGGCCTTGGCCGGGTGGGCTACAAGCTGATAAACGCTCCCGCATGCGTCCGGAAGAGTCTTTGCTGACCCCGGCGACTCTCCTCCGGAGAGCCGGCCGCCGGGGTAGGCCGTGGTACACGAGCTGGCCGCTGGGGTAGGGTGGATTAGGATATGACGGGCGTTGGAGAGATTCACGTGAAGCAACGGCAGGCCTCGATCACGCGCAAGACCAAGGAGACGGAGATCTCCGCGACCGTCGATCTCGACGGGACGGGCGCCTATGACATTGCGACGGGCATCGGCTTTCTCGATCACATGCTGGAGCAACTCGCCCGGCATTCGCTGATCGACATCACGCTCAGGGCCAAGGGCGATCTTCATATCGACTTCCACCACACCGCCGAGGACACGGGCATCGTCATCGGGCAGGCGATCGCGAAGGCGCTCGGCGACAAGGCGGGAATCGTTCGCTATGCCGACGTGCATCTGCCGATGGACGAAACGCTGACGCGCGTTGCGCTGGATGTGTCGGGACGGCCGTTCCTGATCTGGAAGGCGGAGTTCTCGCGGCCGAAGGTCGGCGAAATGGACACAGAGCTGTTCCGCGAGTGGTTTCAAGCCTTTGCGCAGAACGCGGGCATCACGCTGCACGTCGAAAACCTTTATGGCGAGAACAATCACCATATAGCCGAGACCTGCTATAAGGGTTTGGCGCGGGCGCTCAGGGCCGCTATTGCTCTCGATCCGCGGCAGGCGGGCCGTATCCCGTCGACGAAGGGCATGCTGCAGGGCTGAGTTCGCTTTCCGCGTGAATTTCCGAGCCGGCGTTTGTTTTGATCAAGGAGTGTCGAGTTCCGTGGCGACATATACCGTGCACGAGCCCCCCGTTTCCGAATCCGATCGCGTCGACCGCGCGGTAGAGCTCGCGTTCGTGAAGGACGGCTTTTCCTGGTTGACGGCGATCTTTCCGCCTCTCGGCTTTATCGCCAACGGGCTGTGGCTGATGGCGATCGCTTATCTCGCCGGAACAGGCCTTCTCAGTTACGTGCTTGCACAGGCCAAAATCGATCCCGACTGGATCGGCCTGATCATTTTCATGATCAATATCTATCTCGGTTTTGAGATTTCGACCTTGAAGCGCTGGATGCTCGATCAAAAGGGCTGGCAGATGCTCGGCGTCGTCAATGGACGGTCGATCGCGGAGTGCGAACGGCGGTTCCTCGAGAGCTGGCTGCCGGGACAGCCGGTCATTCAGAGCGATACCCCGAATGGATCGGGCAAGGCGGCGACCGGGTCGAGCGGCGGACGCTTCTGGCCGTTCGGCGCGGGGGCTTAAGGCTCAAGCGCTGATGCAGAACGTCGTCATTATCGATTACGGGTCGGGAAATCTTCATTCGGCCGCCAAAGCTTTCGAGAGCGCCGCTCGCGATAGCGCCAATGTGTCAAAAATCATCGTCAGCCCGCGTCCGGAAGACGTGCTCGCGGCCGATCGGATCGTGCTGCCGGGTGTCGGCGCCTATGGCGATTGCAAGGCCGGGCTCGAACGCGTTCCGGGACTGATCCCGGCGCTCGAAGAAGCCGTCCGGCAAAAGGGGCGGCCGTTTCTCGGCATCTGCGTCGGCATGCAGCTGTTGAGCGAGCGCGGTCTCGAGTTCGTGGAGACGCCGGGGCTCGGATGGATCAAGGGCGAGGTTCGGGCCATCGAGCCTAAAGACCCGACGCTCAAAATTCCCCATATGGGCTGGAATACGCTCAA
This sequence comes from Hyphomicrobium sp. 99, assembly GCF_000384335.2. Taxonomy (NCBI): domain Bacteria; kingdom Pseudomonadati; phylum Pseudomonadota; class Alphaproteobacteria; order Hyphomicrobiales; family Hyphomicrobiaceae; genus Hyphomicrobium; species Hyphomicrobium sp. 99. Next base: position 255,536 of record NZ_KQ031382.1, on the reverse strand, counting down.
CGTCGTCACGCCGCACGCGCTGCTCGACGGGGTTCCGACGGGGCCTGACGGCTGGCACGCGTACTTCGTGCATTCTTTCGCGATGGTGCCCAAAGAGCGCCGCGTCGTGGTCGCCGAGACGGACTACGGCGGCGCGATTACGGCGCTCGTTGCCGACGGCAATATCGCCGGCACGCAATTTCATCCTGAGAAGAGCCAGAAGCTCGGCCTCAAGCTGATTGCGAACTTTCTGGGCTGGAAGCCGTAGAAGCCCTTTGGCGCCCAGCTTTCGCGCTCGATCCCTTTCTCGATCTCGTTGTCGTCCGAGGCGAGTTCTCCGGCGGCCCATACCCATTTCCGTCATGCCGGCGGAGGCCGGCACCCAGACAAGCTTCAACAGGTTGGGTGGATGCTGTCCGTTCGGAGCGGACCGCTAGGAAACGTATGTGCGAACGGTTGCCTGGATCCCGGCCTTCGCCGGGATGACGGTGGGGTGGATGGCACTCGAGGTCGGCGGCTCTGCGCTGCGCTTCGGCCTGGATGACAACTGGCGGGCTTTTCAGCGCGCCAGTGTGCCGACGGCAGACTGCAACACGTTCCAGACGCTGCGCGGCATGTGCCAGGATCCGTCCTGCTCGTCGTCGTCTTCGAGACGGCCCTGCAGCCAGTTCAGCCGGTCTGTTGCCGCTCGATCGGCGCGGCCGAGTTCGTGCACGCCAAGTTCGTCGGGATGATCGAAGAGAATCGCGAGGCGCCGCTTGATCTGATCGGCTCCGAGCCACGTCCGGACGTACCAGACACCGTTGCCAGCGGGCGCGTATTCGGTTGCGATGTAGGGGAGCGAGAACGTCACCGTCCAGGTGTCCTGGTTGGCGGATTTCGGGGTGTGATGGAGAAGGAAGGTTTTCATGGGGGAAGCATTCCGGTGCGGGGGGCTCAGAAGCGGAAACGCAGGAACGCAACGAGGCTACAAACAGTGAAATGTGCAGAGCGGTCTAAGATTTAAAGGGAGCCGGGGATCATGACCTGCGAGGGGGCTCTTAGCGCATGATCCCCGGGCTTCCAGCTTCGGGCTTTGGACGGGACGAACCCCGTTTGGGAACGGCGAGGGGGGAGAAGGCCCGCCCCGCCCAAAGACCGGAATTCGCTTGTTCGCGTTCCGATCAACCCGCCCTGGCGAACGGCAGCTCGGGCTCCATGGGCTCGGCTGCGGCAATTGCCGGAAGCGGGAATGCGATCACGTTGCCATCGGGTGCGAGGTCGAGACCTGGGCGGCGCTGACGAAACCAACGGAGCGATGTGTTGGTCATAACCGCGTCGCGCTTCGTCGCCTGGATCAGAAGACCATCCTCTTCAGCGAGAAGCTCGCGCAGCTCAGTCTCGAGTTCGAACTCTTCGCGGTCCGACGTCACGTACCAGGTGTTGGAGAGCGGGCGAGCCCACTTGTCACCGAGGCCCATAATGACCTGCGCAAGAACGTGCTGATTGCGGTTCGGGTGAGCGAGATCGTAAGAGATGAGGTAGGTGCGCATGGGGGCTCTCCTAGTGTTGCGGGGAGGGTCTAACACGCTACTCTGACCCGGGGAGGCGCCTCTTTTAGGGCGCCCGTGAACATAGGAAGAACATGCCACGACTCACGGGCTTTGTCCAGCGTTTGTTCCAAAAATGTTCTTCTTGGGTGCTTAACGTAGTTGCCAAGGCAACACTGTTTTAATTGCGGAAATTATAGGATTTTGAACCGAGTAGGCCGGGCTTTGCGCAGTTTTGGGACAATGCAAAGGCCGACGCTAGAACGCCGGCCCTTGATGTTCTTCAACGGACGAACACGAACCTAGAAGTGGTAGGCCAGTCCGACTTTTACAGACTCTGCCGTCAGGTCGGTCCAGTTGCGAAACTTGTATCCCGCCGGTGTTGGGGGGTCGGCAACGAGCGAAGTCTGGTAACCCTCCTGAGTACCGAAATCGAAGTGCAGATATTCGACTTTCACGCTCAAGCTCTGCGTAATGAAATGCTCTATGCCGCCGCCGACAACCCAGCCGGTGAAGGTATCGGTGCCAGTCGGTGCGTAGTTCGGGTTGGTCGTCGCCTGGGTGGCTTCGCCGTCATAGAATGCAAAGCCTCCCTTGCCATAGACGAGGGTGGTTGGCGTTATCAAAACGCCAGCGCGAGCAGTGATATCACCATAGACACCGCCATCGAGCGTCAAGTCCTGATGCTGACTTGCGTGTGACGAGCCGATGATCCCGGACCCTGTGAGGTTTAAGTACCCGAGATCGGCTTCGATACCGAAAACGAGTCTCTCACGTTGCAAATTGTAGCCCGCGGTGCCGCCGCCAAAGGCTCCTGACGGCGTATAGGAAAAGGGTCCCGGGTTGACGCCATCTTTGGCGTTGTCCTTCACGTCTGCGTCGCCCCAAGCACCGCCGACGTGCGCGCCAGCGTAGAAGCCGGACCAGTTGTAGCCTTCAGCGATCGCTGGACCATCTTTTAGACTTCCGCGGTACTCCTGAGCGGAAGCTCCTTGAACGTATAGAAAAGCGGACACGCATGCCGCTACGCCGGCAATTTTACGCAACATTACTACCCCACCACTCACTAAACTGAACGCAAAACGCAGCGGGAGAGTATTAATAATCCGTATGCGATGCTATTTTTGAATCTTATTCAGTGATCTGATTTCACGTTCTGTGTCCCTGATGCAACGCTAGCCGTAACCGTCCGATTTAATAGAAGAATTGCGGTTTAAGCGGCAGAGTAACCTGGGCTGTTCACATCGAATGTGAGCCGGTCGATTGTCTTCGGCTGTTCATGTCACCGAGCTAAAGAGCCGTCGTGGTTCCCGGAAAGGTGACTCATGGACGACAACGTTTCTGAACTCGAACAACTGCAGAGCGCGTACAAAGACGCCGTCGAGCAATGGATTGCTGCAATCAGGCGGGAAGAAGCACTCGTGTCGGTCAATCAGACGATCGCTGATGTCGACAAATGGGAAGAAGCTCACTTCGCCGAAGACGATATTCGCAGCAAGGTGAAGGCCGCCAAGAGGGATTACGAAGACGCGCTCCGCCGGAAGTTCTTCGACTTTTGATCTGGTTGCGGACGTGATGCGCGCCTGCTGCGATGCGCCTGCTTACACTTCCTCGATGGATTTCACTGCCTTCAACCGTGAAGGGCAGAGAATAAGCGATTGATTTATTAGCATTTTTCCACCCGCTGCAGTCAAACCTCGGGGAAGAGGCTTAGCTGGCTGGGATCCGGTACGGCGGGAATTCGCCGATGGGGGCCCGGATCGAAGCGTGGTTCGAGGCCGGGGAAACGGGTCTGGAACTCCTCAAGTGCCCGCTTGCGGCTTCCTGGGAACCGCACCTCTTCCCATATCTCGTAGAGCCGGCGCGGATCGCAGGCATAGCGGCGTTGCAGGTCTACCGGGCGGATCCTGAGCCAGCGCGCGATCCAGATGTCGACGGCGTCGTTCTCCGTCAGGGGACGCCGTGCGACGATGGGCGGTGGCTCGTTAAGGAATGCGATGGCCATGATTTTTTTGTCTTCGCATTACGACTTGGCTTCGCCAAGCCGGCCGCAATGCGTGAATGCGGGTGCTTGACGCCGGGCGCGATACGCGATTGATCGCGCCTGAAGATAGCAATCTGATGGCTGCTTGTTCAAACGTCATCCCCGCGAAGGCGGGGATCCGTCCAAGCATTGGTTTGGAGTTCGTCATCAGCTTGGAGAGATGCCCGCCTGCGCGGGCATGACGGAAATTATGGATGGTTCGTCGCGGGCCATCACAAAAGGTGGCGAGCTCGAATTGATCCTTTTTCCTGCAATTGACCTCAAGGACGGCCAATGCGTCCGGCTCAAGCTCGGCGAAATGGACGCCGCGACCGTGTTCAACGACGATCCGGCGGCTCAGGCGGCCAGTTTCGAGCGGCAAGGCTTCAAGTATCTCCATATCGTCGACTTGAACGGTGCGTTCGCGGGTAAGCCCGTCAACGGCGCGGCGGTCGAGGCGATTTTGAAGGCGATCACCATCCCGGCGCAGCTTGGCGGCGGCATTCGTGATTTGGCGACCATCGAGGCTTGGCTTGAAAAGGGCATCCGCCGCGTCATTCTCGGCACCATCGCGGTTCGCGATCCGGCGCTCGTTCGGGAGGCTGCGAAGCGCTTTCCGGGGCAGGTTGCCGTCGGCATCGACGCGAAGGGTGGTAAAGTCGCGGTTGAGGGCTGGGCGGAGACGTCGGAGCTGACTGCGGCCGATCTCGCGCAGCGGTTCGAGGATGCGGGCGTCGCTGCGATCATCTATACCGACATCGAGCGTGATGGGGTTCTGAAGGGCCTCAATCTGCCGGCGACGGCGGCGTTGGCGAATGCGACGCGCATCCCGGTGATCGCGTCCGGCGGCCTCGCGTCGATCGCCGATGTCAGAGAGCTCATAAAGCCCGAATATCGCATGCTCGAAGGCGCGATTACCGGACGCGCACTATACGATGGGCGGATCGATCCCAAAGAAGCACTCGCACTTCTGGAGACGGCATGAACATTGGTGACAAGGTCCGGGTTATCAAAATCCCCGCGGACCTACCGAAGGACAACAAGCAGCTGGTGACGCTTTTCCGCGGCTGCGTCGGCAAGACTTTCCCGATCGTCAAGTTCGACGACGGCTTGGTTGAGCTGCATGTCGGCGAAGTTTTCGGAAAGCCCGCCGAGTATCACCAGATCTGGCTCGAGCCGAGCCACGTTTCGCCGGTCGAGGGCTGAATTCTTTGAACTTGATGGACCAATCCTCGCTTACCGGGGCCGAGTTGCCGCCCGAGATCGCGCGCCGACGGACATTCGCGATCATCTCGCATCCTGACGCCGGCAAGACGACGCTGACGGAAAAGCTTCTTCTGTTCGGGGGAGCGATCCAGATGGCGGGCGCGGTCAAGGCGCGCGGCGAACGCCGCCGCACGCGTTCCGACTGGATGCAGATCGAGCAGCAGCGCGGCATCTCGGTCACGTCGTCGGTCATGACCTTCGAGCGGAACGGCATCGTCTACAACCTGCTCGATACGCCGGGCCACTCCGACTTCAGCGAAGATACGTACCGGACGCTTTCGGCCGTCGACGCCGCCGTCATGGTGATGGACGCGGCCAAGGGCATCGAAAGCCAGACGCGCAAGCTTTTCGAAGTTTGCCGGCTGCGCGACATTCCGATCATCACGTTCATCAACAAGATCGACCGCGAAGCCGAAGATCCGCTGACGCTGCTCGATCAGATCGCGTCGGACCTGGCGCTCGATCTCGTGCCGATGGGGTGGCCGGTCGGCATGGGTTCCGACTTCCGCGGCGTCCTCGATCTCGTGGGCAACAAGATCCTGCTGCCGGAGAGCGCGGAGCGCGGGGCGTCCTATGGGCATTCGCAGCCGCTCGACACGTTCGAGGGATTGCGCCGGATCGAAGGTATCGACGAGCGCATTGCGGATCGGACGATCGAAGGCGTCGAACTTGCGCAGGGTGCTCTGCCGCAGTTCGATCTCGCGGCTTTCCGCGAGGGACATCTGTCGCCTGTCTTCTTTGGCAGCGCGCTGAAGAATTTCGGCGTCGAGCAGTTGCTCGATGCGCTCGGGCAATGGGCGCCGGGCCCTCTGCCAAGGGCCGCGACGCAACGGACGGTCGAGCCCGGCGAAGATCAGGTGACGGGCTTCGTCTTCAAAGTGCAGGCGAACATGGACCCGAACCATCGCGATCGCATGGCGTTCGTGCGGCTTTGCTCGGGGCGTTTCAAGCGCGGGATGAAGCTCATTCACGTGCGCGAAAACAAAGCGATGACGGTGTCGTCGCCAACGTTCTTCTTCGGGCAGGGCCGCGAGACGGCGGATGAAGCGTGGGCGGGCGATATCATCGGCGTGCCAAACCACGGAACGCTTCGTGTCGGCGATACGCTGTCGGAAAAGGAAGCCCTGAAGTTCACGGGCATTCCGAATTTCGCGCCGGAGCTTTTGCGCCGCGTCGTCATTCAGGATGCGATGAAGGCGAAGCAGCTCAACCGCGCGCTCGACGATCTTGCCGAGGAAGGCATCGTTCAAGTGTTCACGCCGATTGCAGGCGGGCGGCAGATTCTGGGTGTCGTCGGACAGCTGCAGTTCGAGGTGCTGCAGTCGCGCGTCGCCGTTGAATACGGCGTGCCGATCACACTCGAGCAACCGCCTTACGAATTGGCGCGCTGGGTTTCGGCGGACGATCCCGCGAAGCTTCAGAAGTTCGTCGATGGGCACCGGGGCGAGCTTGCGACGGATCGCGACGGGGCGCTCGTGTTCCTCGCGGAGAACCCGTGGATGCTGAAATACAAGAGCGAGAAATTCCCCGATATCAAATTCGCCGCGCTCCGGGAGCGCGGCGCTTAAAGGCCAAGAAGCGTCTCGTTACATGGAAATGTTCGGCTCGCGGCGCTTTGGATCGGCGAAGCGGTTCTCGACGGTCGAAAGCCAGTCGGTCAGAGCTTTTTCGAGGGCATCGGTCTGCGCCGATGCCTTGCTGTGCTGGATTTCGGTCACGGTGCCTTCAGTGTCGAGCGAACTTCGGATCGCATCGTGCTGATCGATGAAGTTCGTCAAGGCATCCGTTTGGTCACCGATGATGCCATGGGCCGCGAGTTGGGTCCGGGCCTGAGCGATGCGCTCCTGCACCGCGTCGAGGCGGGCGCGAAGGTTTTTCGGAGCAAAATCGTCGGGCATTAGTCTCATTTCCTCGGAGGCCTGCGCAATCACGCGGGACAATTCAACGCGTGAGCCCGGCCCAAAGTTCCGGCGCGGCTGGTTAAAATTCTCGACGGCGTCTCGGCCTCCGTGATACTTGCCGGACCTGACATCAGAAAGCTGACTTTGCAAATATGCTGAAAATCCGCATCATTCCGTGCCTCGACGTAAAAGACGGCCGCGTCGTGAAGGGCGTTAATTTCGTCGATCTGATCGATGCTGGAGATCCGGTCGAAGCAGCGGCGGCCTATGACGCCGCTGGCGCGGACGAGCTTTGCTTTCTCGACATCACGGCGAGCCACGAAAACCGCGACACCATCTTCGACGTCGTTGAGCGTACGGCGAACCGGTGCTTCATGCCGCTGACGGTCGGCGGCGGCGTCCGGACGGTCGAAGATATTCGCAAGCTGCTCGAAGCGGGCGCCGACAAGGTTTCGATCAACACCGCGGCTGTCACCAATCGTGCCTTCGTCAAGGAAGCGAGCGAGAAGTTCGGCGCGCAGTGCATCGTGGTCGCGATCGATGCGAAGAAAGTTTCAGGGGAAGGCGAGCCGCCGCGCTGGGAGATCTTCACGCACGGGGGCCGCAAGCCGACGGGTCTCGATGCCATCGCCTACGCGCGGGAAGTTGCGGAGCTGGGAGCGGGCGAAATTCTTCTCACATCCATGGATCGCGACGGCACGAAAGCCGGCTTCGACGTGGCGTTGACTCGTGCCATTGCTGATGCCGTGAAGATCCCCGTCATCGCATCAGGCGGTGTCGGTACGCTGCAGCATCTGGTCGATGGCGTCGAGAAGGGACATGCCAGCGCGGTGCTTGCGGCCTCGATCTTCCACTTCGGCACGTATTCGATCCCCGAAGCGAAGGACTACATGGCCAAGGCCGGTCTCGCGATGCGGTTGGATCCGTAGGCCAAGGCCAGCGCGCTCACATCCAACCCTCCATCATCCCGGCGCAGGCCGGGATCCAGACAACGGTCAGCGCATCCGGTGCGCGCGGCGCGTTCGAAACCCACAGCATCCACCGAACTTGTTGAAGCTTGTCTGGGTGCCGACCTTCGTCGGCATGACGGTGGGTGTGGCGATACCGAGCACGACCGCGCCTGCTCTACCCTTGTCATCCCGGCCGGAGCGCAGCGGAGAGCCGGGACCCAGGACCGCTAGGTTGCATTCAACCAATGGTTCCCGGGTCTCGCAAGACGGCTCGCCCGGGATGACAATGTTGTTTTCTGAAGCATATTCGTCCCGCTCCGCCGTCATCCCGGCGCAGGCCGGGATCCAGACAACGGTCAGCGCATCCGGTGCGCGCGGCACGTTCGGAACCCGCAGCATCCACCGAACCTGTTGATGCTTGTCTGGGTGCCGACCTTCGTCGGCATGACGGTGGGTGTGGCGATACCGAGCACGACCGCGCCTGCTCTACCCTTGTCATCCCGGCCGGAGCGCGGCGGAGAGCCGGGACCCAGGACCGCTGTCGACCAATGGATCCCGGGTCTCGCAAGACGGCTCGCCCGGGATGACAATGTTGTTTTCTGAAACGTGTTCGTCCCGCTCCGCCGTCATCCCGGCGCAGGCCGGGATCCAGACAACGGTCAGCGCATCCGGTGCGCGCGGCACGTTCGAAACCCACAGCATCCATCCACCGAACTTGTTGATGCTTGTCTGGGTGCCGACCTTCGTCGGCATGACGGTGGGTGTGCTCAGGGCGCGGGCGTCTTGTCGGGAAAGAGACAGATGTCGCTGATGACACAGCGCCAGCATTCGGGTTTGCGAGCTTTGCAAAGATAGCGGCCGTGCAGGATCAGCCAATGGTGCGCGTGCATCAGAAATTCCGTTGGCACGACGCGCAGCAAATCTTCTTCGACGGCGAGTGGTGTGGTGCCGTGCGACAGGCCGATACGATTGGCGACGCGGAAGACGTGCGTGTCGACCGCCATCGTCGGATGCTCGAACGCCATGTTCATCACGACGTTCGCGGTTTTCCGGCCGACGCCCGGTAAAGATTCGAGCGCGTCGCGATCGGCTGGAACCTGACCGCCGAAATCATGGACGAGGCGTTGCGATAGCCCGATAACGTTCTTCGCTTTGGCGCGATAGAGCCCAATGGTCTTGATGTAATCGCGCAGCTTCTCTTCGCCGAGCGCGAGCATTTTTTCCGGCGTGTCGACCACCTTGAAAAGGGGCCGCGTTGCCTTGTTGACGCCGGCGTCGGTCGCCTGTGCGGAAAGGACGACTGCGACAAGGAGCGTATAGGGATTGATGTGCTCGAGTTCGCCCTTGGGTTCCGGGTTTACCTTTTGAAAGCGCCGGAAAACCTCAGCGATTTGGGCTTCGTCCAGAAGCTTCGGTTTGCGGGTTTTGCTTGCGGCGATGGCGCCCGGCTTTCCGGCCTTGCCTTTTGAAACGGAACTTCCGATCTTTGGAGGTACAATCTTCATGGACGCTTTGGCCATCAGAGCTCCGGTTCGTTGATGCGCAGCGGCCTCGGAAAGAGATTCACGCGAGAGTCCCGCAACGGGGATGACCAGAAATGATCGATAACCGGTCCGAAAATCAACCCTCGAACGGGACGCAGTTTGTGCTTCACCCGCACAGGTCTCTGCCGCCCGGCGGTTTTGTGATCATGATGACGCTGATCAGTCTCGTCAGTTTCGTCATCGGCATGGTCTTCTTCCTGATGGGAGCATGGCCGGTCTTCGGATTTTTCGGGCTCGACGTGGCGCTGATCTATTGGGCGTTCAAGCTCAACTATCGCTCGGGCCGGCTTTACGAAACGGTGACGCTGTCGCCGGAGCTTCTTAAGCTGACGCGCGTCTATCCATCTGGAAAGCGCGAGGAGTTCGATTTCAACCCTTATTGGGCGCGCGTTCGCTGCACGGTCGACCGGCCTGACGGGCGGACGTCACTCCGGCTTGCCGCGCAAGGCAAGGAAGTTCTGTTCGGACAATTCCTGACGGATGACGAGCGGCGAAATTTTGCCGATGCGTTGACGGGTGCTCTCATCGCTTCGCGCGGATCGCGGTTTTAGAATTCTCGTTATGCGAAGACCATTCTGACGCCCGCCGCCAGAAGAAGGCCGGCGAGTATGTAGCGTAGCGCCTTCGGCGACAGGAATTGAATGCCGAGTCCGGAGCCGAACAGTCCGCCTATCCCGACGGCCAACATCCACCATGGGAGAGGTTCCGGCATGGCGGGTATCACCGTCCATATCGCGGCAAGGGCCGCGGCGGAGTTCAAGAGATTGAAGACCGTGGAAACGGCTGCCGCCTGACGCGTTGCGATCCAGCCGAAAGCGAGCACGAGTGGGCTGAGGAATATTCCGCCGCCAACACCTGTCAGCCCAGAGACGTATCCGACGACGGCGCCCGCCAGGAGCGATGGCCAGAATGGTGGTGTCGCGGCGGCGGCACGATCGATCTCGGCCGCGCGCTCAACAGAGCGGATCATCAATGCGCTCGCTGCGAGCAGCAATATTCCGACCGCCGGTTGATAGAGGCCGCGCGGCAAGTCGCTGATGCCGCCCAGGACCGAGAACGGTGCGCCGAGAATGGCGAAGGGATAGAAACTTCGCCACGTCAGCAGACCTGCGCGCGCAAATCTCGCGCATCCGATGGCGGCGACGATGACGTTGAGCGCAAGGGCGGTGGGCTTGATGACCTCGGGGCCATAGCCTGCGAGGCCCATGATCGCGATGTAGCCGGTTCCGCCTGCCTGTCCGACGGACGCATAGAGCGCGGCGACAATCGCGAAGAAGATCGGAAGCAGCGCATGCTCGAGGATGAGGGCCATGCGCACGCAACCTGCGGCAGCTAATCGTTCAGCATCGTCAGCGCGGCGCGCCGGTCACCGGGCTTCAAGCGCAGGAATTGCGTGCGTGCGGCCTTGATGTCTTTTTCGGTACCGGTCTCTGATGCGGTCTTCAGGGCTTTCGTCGCGGCGTGGTCGGCGCCGACGACGAATGACAATGCGCCTGCGAGACGCCCCATCATTGCCGCATCGAACTTGAAGTCGTCATCGGCCATGATCGTTATGCCCGCTCGTTATTGGAAACGTCCGCCGCGTTGCAGAACTTCGATTTTGTAGCCGTCCGGATCTTCGACGAAGAAGAACGTGCCGAAGGGCTTGCCCTCGAAGTTCATCGTCTTGATGTCTTTCGGCTGATAGCCGGCATCTGCGATCCGCTTGTGGACGGCTTCGAGCTCGCCCGTGACGAAAGCGATATGGCCGTAGCCGTCGCCCAGATTGTAGGGCTCGGTGCGGCCCTTGTTGACGGTCAGCTCAACTTCGAAACCCGTTTCGAGATTTCTCATGTAGGTGAGCGAGAAGTCCGGCCACTCTTTGCGCTCTGCGATTTCAAGACCGAAGCAGGCCTCGTAGAACTTCACCGAGCGCGCCTCGTCGAGCACGCGGATCATCATGTGGACGATTTTGGCCATTTACAACTCTCCTGTTTCACCGCGTCGGGCATCAGTCAGAAAGCTATTCGCGCCGATCCACCAGCTCACGACCACCATTACAAGTGCAAACGGAGCGATAAGAGGCGACGTCATCTCGTACCAATGAAGAAGATCCGGCGAGTTGGAAAAGGCAAGGAATAGGGCGTTGGGAACGAACAACGCCAAGCTGATGCCGATCGGCATGACCACAGGCGCGAACAGCAGAACCGAGGCTATCACGAAACACACCTGCTTAGTCCAATTCGACAACGGCAACCTCGCGACGAGTGCGCGGAGCCCGTAGAGAAGTGCCGCTTCCAAACCGATAAGGACGAAAACGTTGATGAGTAGAAGCGTGAGCAAGTTTTGACTTCGCCAGCCTCAGAGCCACGGACGCGACGAAGCGGTCGACGTTTCGAACGATGAAATCTGCTTACCCTTCTCGAGGGTTAGGCCGATGTTATCGAGGCCGTTGAGCAAGCAGTGCTTGCGGAACGGATCGATTTCGAACTTGATGACGCCACCGTCGGGGCCGTGAATTTCTTGCTTCTCGAGATCGACAGTGAGCCTCGCGTTGGCGCCGCGGTTCGCGTCGTCCATCAGCTTGTCGACTTCGCTCTGCGGCAGCTTGATCGGCAGGATGCCGTTCTGGAAGCAGTTGTTATAGAAGATGTCGGCGAAGTCCGGGGCGATGACGCAGCGGATGCCGAAATCCAGGAGTGCCCATGGCGCGTGCTCGCGGGACGAACCGCAGCCGAAGTTGTCACCGGTCACGAGGATCGTCGCGCTGCGGTACTGCGGCTTGTTCAGGACGAAGTCCGGAATTTCATTTCCCGTCGCCGGGTCGTAGCGCATTTCGTAGAACAGCGACTTGCCGAGGCCGGTGCGCTTGATCGTTTTCAGGAACTGCTTCGGGATGATCATGTCGGTGTCGACGTTGCGGATGGGCAGCGGGGCCGCGACGCCCGTCAGAACCGTGAATTTGTCCATGTCTAGGTCTCCTGGTCGTCAGGCGCGCAACGTGTCCGCAAGCGCCCGGAAATAGCCTTCGGCCGAGGCGAGACGCCGGGCGTGGCGGAATGCGCCGAACTCCCGGATGGCGGCCTCGAGATCGAAGGGCTGCAAATGTTCTAGGCGTCGTTTAACGCCAGCCCGCTTGCGCCCGTCAAGATGATCTTCGAGCGTGGCGACAATCGTTTCGACATATCCCGAAATGCGGCCGAGTTCACGGGTGGCGGAAAGGAGCGCCGGGCGGTCTGCCGGGCAGGTCTCCAATGTCGCAAGGTTGGCTGCGGCCCGGGCCAGGGTGGCTGCCACTTCTTCGGCATAAAGCGCGACTTTCTCGCGTCTCAGGACGTCGAGCCGGGCAGCGAGCGCCAACCAACGGTTAACGGTCTTGGCAAGCTCGGACAGACGCTCGGTATAGTCGGCAAACCGCATTGCAGATCCTCGGGTCGACGGATCTGCGATTTTAGGGGCGCCTGAGCGCGCGGGGATAAGTTTATCCGGCTGATTGGCGTTATCCAAACACTAACGTCATCCCCGCGCAGGTGGGTATCCGTCCAAGTGTGGGGAAACAACCAGACATCGGCCTGGATGGATCCCGGCCTTCGCCGGGATGAGTCGCTAGGCACGATTGCAGCCTAAGCTGCTAGCGGATGTTCGGGTCCTCGTAGCACTTGCGCATGTATTCGCAGCGGTAGGACCCTGAGAAATGCATGCTGTCGCCCTTGGCGGGGCTGATGAATGTGCAGATCTCTTCGAGACCCTCAGGCTTCAGCCATCCCTGGCGGCGGCCACGCTGAACGGCGAAGCAATCGGCGGTTTCCTCATCGGGGCCGCGGAACTGGTGGCCGCATTCGTGCGCGTAAATCCATTGCTTCACCGGCGTCGAGACGCGGTCGAGCAATTTGGGGTTCATAATCAGGAAGCCCGGATAAGCGGCGCCGTAATCGTCGAGTTTGTTATCGATTACGGTTGGTCGCTGGCCGCAGTACTGCTGACGGCCATCGAGCTTGAACTCGCCTGGCGGAACGAGGTGGCTGTCACCGCCAACGGTCGAAATGTACTGCTCCGGCGTCGGGATGCCGTCACGAACGGGCGTTGTCGTGTCCTGCGCAATCGCAACCGGCGCGATCGCCAGGGATGAGCCCAAGGCAACGCCCAAGACGAATCTGGAAATGAATCGCCGTACTCTCATTCGCCCATGCTTTCAGAAATGCTCCGCATGCCCCGCTCGGCCTGCCCCTACAACATGGCCTGAAATCACCCCAGGCTCAAGCTGCGCTGTCTTGTGACATAATGGAGTTAAGTTGATATGACCTGCGGTGTGGCTTCCGGCCGAAGGTCAGTCGGAAACCTGCTGCTCGATCTGCTCCATGTCCTCGTCGGAAAAGCCGAAGTGGTGGCCGATCTCGTGGATCAGCACGTGGGCCACGAGATGACCGAGTTCCTCGTCGCCTGATGCCCACTCATCGAGAATGGCGCGGCGATAGAGAAAGACCATATCAGGCTCGCGGGTTTCTGGCGTCGCGCCCTGCCGGTCGAGGCTCACGCCTGAATAAAGGCCCGTCAATTCGAACGGATCTTCGATGTCCATCTCGTCGAGGAGGTCGTCCGATGCTAAGTCCTCGATGCGAATGACGACGTCGCCAGCCATCGCGCGAAATTCGGATGGAAGCGTATTCCATGCCGCCTGTGCCAAAGCTTCGAAATCGGCAAGCGTTGGCGGTGTTGCGTGGGTCCAATCGGTCGGCATGCGCTCACTCCGGAAAGTTGAGTGCAGGAGATAGGTCCGGTCGCAGCAAATAGGAAGGTTATTCCGCTCAATCTGTTTTTTCGGCAACGAGCAGCAGCTCCTGCAACGTGAAATGGAGCGCGCCTCGCTCATCGAGCCGGGGCTTCAGGAACGATCTGAGGTGCGAGCCATCCTCGCCCAAGATTTGTTTCAGCTCGGCAACGACCGCGGGTGAGCAACGCATGCGGGCGACCCACGGATCGAACTCCAATTCTTTTTCCATCTGCTCGCGCGCCACAATCTTGAGCGCCGCAGCGCGAACAAGATTGCACCAGTGCTCGGGCTGCGGCGCGAAACCGTGACTGGGATCGCGCAATTTCTCGAACGCATTGTAGGCGCGGACCGCGTCGCTGATTTCATCTTCGGTCGCGCCGGGAAGCCGCTCGTGATCGGGCGCCACGTTATCGACGAGAGCGAAGCGGCCGCCCTTCTTTAAAACGCGGTGGACTTCGGCGACGAAGGTTTCGAGACTGGGAAAATGATGGGCCGCAAGGCGGCAGCAGACGAGGTCGAAGCTTTCATCGGGAAACGGCAGGGCGCTTGCCGATGCGGTCGCCGTCGACATGTTGGCGAGCCCGCGAGAAGCTGCGAGCTTGGCCGCTTCCTTCAGCATCTCGTCGGTGATGTCGCTCGCGATAATGGTCGCGACATGGGGTGCGAAAACGGCTGCGGTATGCCCGGCGCCCGTCGCCACATCGAGCGCGCTCCAATTCTGTTGCGGTGCCACAAGCTCGACGATGCGAGCCAGGCTCTCGCCTTTCGCATGCACCTCGGAAGTGGCGTACTCGGCTGCTGCAGGACCGAATTTCGAGCGGATCACCGCATTCAAATCTTCAGTCACGTTGCACCTCGGCATCAGTGTTGAAAAAACGTTTTGTGTCCGCAAGGTAACTAAGCAATGTTAATGCAACAAAAGAACATTTGCCGCATCGGCCCTGCGGTAAAGGACTCCTATCTCTGCCCCCACTTTACGTTCGCCCGCCGACTTCCAGCAGTTCCATTTCGAGAATTCCATACATGTCGATACCGCTGTCGTTTCGTCCACGGCAAGATTCTCTGCCGCCCGAGGAAGGATCCTGGCACGGCGACATACAGACGTTCGAATTGCGCGTGCTTACGAAAGCAGACGATGTCGATGAGGCGACTGCGCTTCGGCTCCGCGCTTATCAGGCGATCGGTTACGACGTCTCGAGCGACAACGGCAAATACACCGACCGGTTCGACTCGCTTGAGACGACGGTGCTGCTCGGCGCGTACGATAACGGCCGACTCGTCGGGAGCGTCCGCCTCTGTTTCAACCATCCGTGGCAGACGATTTCGTCGCTACCGTGCGGTCCGTACTATCCGGCGTTGAAAGAGATCAAAAGCAGAGCCGACGGCGCGCTCGTCGAAGTCTCGCGCCTTTCCATCGAGCCGGGCATCAACAACACATCATACCGGACGACGCTCTACGCTTTTCTCGTGCGCGCGGCGCTGACGGCGGCGCAGGCAGCAGAAGTTTCGATGCTGCTGATCGCGACGCGTCCCGACTGGGTGAAGTTCTACAAATACATGCTCGGCTTTCAGCCGATCGGGGAGCCAGCTTTCTATCCGCCGGGCGATTTCAAGATCACCTTGCTGGGCGGTAGCCTGAAGCAGGCACAGATGCGCCAGAAGCTGCAAAACCGCTTCTTCAAGATTACGCCGGACGAGGTGGCGAGTATGCGCGTCGCCATTCAGCCGGCGCTTGCCGCTGCCGCCGTGCAGGACGACGACAGCAAGGTTGCGGCGCAGGGGTAATCGGCACTGCCGAATTGGGCCGACGTAAATGATGGCAGGCCGTTTGGCCTGCCAATTTTTTTACTGCCAGTCTCGCACGTCGACGAAGTGGCCTTCGAGCGCTGCAGCTGCTGCCATGATCGGCGAGACGAGGTGCGTGCGGCCCTTGTAGCCCTGGCGGCCTTCGAAGTTACGGTTCGATGTCGAGGCGCAACGCTGGCCCGGCTTCAGCTGGTCAGGATTCATGCCGAGGCACATCGAGCAGCCCGGCTCGCGCCATTCGAAACCGGCGTCCTTGAAGATCTTGTCGAGGCCTTCGGCTTCGGCCTGCTCTTTGACGAGGCCAGATCCCGGAACGATCATCGCGTAGGCAAGCCGCGACGAGATCTTCTTGCCGTCGACGACTTTGGCGACAGCGCGCAAGTCTTCGATGCGGCCGTTCGTGCAGCTTCCGATCCAGACGACGTCGAGCGGAATGTCCGTAATTTTTGTGCCCGGCGTCAGGCCCATGTATTCGAGCGCGCGCTGCATCGAGATGCGCTTGTTCTCGTCGTGAACGTCGGCGGGATTGGGAACGGTGCTGGCGACCGACGTCACGTCCTCGGGGCTCGTGCCCCAGGAGACGATCGGCGGCAGCTTCGCAGCATCGAGGCGGACTTCGCGATCGAAGTGCGCGCCTTCATCGGTGCGGAGCGTCTCCCAATATTTCATCGCCATGTCCCAGGCCGCGCCTTTCGGCGCCTTGGGACGATCCTTGAGGAAAGCGAAGGTCTTCTCGTCGGGCGCGATCATGCCGGCGCGGGCGCCGCCTTCGATCGACATGTTGCAGACCGTCATCCGGCCTTCCATCGACAGCGCGCGAATGGCTTCGCCCGCGTACTCGATGACGGAGCCGGTGCCGCCCGCGGTGCCGATCTCGCCGATGATCGCCAAGGTGATGTCCTTGGCGCCGACGCCGTGCGGGGCGACGCCGTCGACCGTCACCAGCATGTTCTTGGCTTTTTTCTGGATGAGCGTCTGCGTGGCCAGAACGTGCTCGACCTCGGACGTGCCGATGCCGTGGGCCAGCGCGCCGAAAGCGCCGTGAGTCGAGGTGTGGCTATCACCGCAGACGATCGTCGTGCCGGGAAGGGTGAAGCCCTGCTCGGGTCCGACGACGTGAACGATGCCCTGACGCTTGTCGAGCTCGTTGAAGTACTGGATCCCGAAGTCGCGAGCGTTCGTCGCCAGCGTCTCGACCTGAACTCGGCTCTGCTCGTCGGCAATGCCTTTCGTGCGGTCGGTGGTCGGAACGTTGTGGTCGACGACGGCGAGCGTTTTTTCGGGAGCGCGGACCTTGCGGCCGGCCATGCGGAGGCCTTCGAAAGCCTGCGGGCTCGTGACTTCGTGTACGAGGTGGCGGTCGATATAGAGGAGGCTCGTTCCGTCCGGCGACTGTTCAACCACGTGATCGTCGAAGATTTTATCGTACAGCGTTTTTGCCATGACTTCGTTGAGCCTTTGGAGGACGGCGGATGAGGATGAGCCGGTTAGATAGCGTCTCGTGCCCGTTTGCGCAAATCAGCGCTCGTCGCAGCTGCCATAAGCGGAAAGCGGGCCTGCTTCGGACTGCCGGAGCGAAATTTCAGCGCTTCCGGCAGCCTGTCGCGGCCGGTATTAATTATTTCTATTTTTCGAGATCTTCGAGACCAGAAAGTCGCGGAGAAGCTGGACCTTTTTGGAAGATTTCAGCTCTTCCGGGTAGGCGAAGACCATGTTGAGCGACGGCTGCTCGATCTCCGTCAGCACGGGTACGAGATCGGACGGTTCTTCGGTCAGATAATCCGGGATCATGCCGACGCCGATACCAGCGCGGATGGCATATTTGATCGCCACGACGCTGTTTACTCTGAGAGCCGCTTCGCGCGAGGAACCCGGTCCATTGCGGCCGGCCGTCTCGATCCAGGACATGGCGTCGAGATGCTGCGCGGACGGGCCCGTGTAGCCGATGATGCGGTGCTGATCGAGGTCGGCCAAGCTTTTCGGCGCGCCGTATTTGCGAACGTATTGCGCGGATGCGAAGGCGCGCACACGGCTTTCGAACAGCGGACGGCGGATGAGGTCGGCCTGTTCCGGTTCGCGCGTCCAGATCGCGGCATCGGCGGCGCGCATGCCAATATCGACCTGATCGTCGTTGAGGATCAGCTCGACGCGAATTTCGGGATAGAGTTCGCCGAATTCTCTAAGGCGCGGCGTCAACCAGATGGTGCCGAAGCCGATGGGCGCGGTAATCCTGAGGTCGCCCGAAGGCTTCGTCGTGGAATCAGACAGCAGCGTTTCAGCGGTCTGCAGCTTTGCAAAGACTTCGGCCACGGTCCGGTTCAGAAGCTCGCCCTGCTCGGTCAGAACCAGACCGCGCGCATGGCGATGGAACAACGTAACGCGAAGATTGGCTTCCAGAGCCGAGATCTGGCGGCTGACGGCCGATTGGCTCATATGGAGCTGTTCACCGGCGTGGGTGAAGCTGCCAGCCTCAGCGGCCGCATGGAAGATGCGAAGCTTATCCCAATCCATTTTCGGAGACCTGCGAGAGCAGTTTCTGGGTCACTGCATTTAGCTATGCACTGGACGCAATGCAACAGCAGCATGGCAGATTCGCGGCTTTGTAGCCTCCGAGCGCCGTCTTGTCGCGTCGCGGTGCAAATTAAACCGCCGTTACAGGCTATTCTGCAGCGGCGGCTTGGTTTTCGACCTGGGCCAAATAGCGTTCAGCTTCGAGGGCCGCCATGCATCCCATACCGGCGGCAGTCACGGCTTGGCGAAAGACTTCGTCTTTGACGTCGCCGGCTGCGAACACGCCGGGGATCGCTGTCGCGGTCGAATCCGGCGCCGTGATCAGATAGCCGGACGGCTTCATCTCAAGCTGCCCTTTGAAAAGCTCGGTTGCCGGCGCGTGGCCGATGGCGACGAAGACGCCGTCAGCCGGCAGTTCGGACGTCATGTCGGTCTTCAAGTTCTTCAGCACGACGCCGGTCACGGACTTCGGCGCATGCGTGCCGACGATCTCTTCGACGACACTATCCCAGATGACGTCGACCTTCGGATTCTTGAAAAGGCGTTCCTGCAGAATTTTCTCGGCACGCAGAAAATCGCGGCGATGGATGAGCGTCACCTTGCTCGCGAAGTTCGTGAGAAATATCGCTTCTTCCACGGCCGTATTGCCGCCACCGACGACGACGACTTCCTTGCCTTTGTAGAAAAAGCCGTCGCACGTCGCGCACGCCGATACGCCGTGGCCTTGGAAATGCTCTTCGGATTTCAGTCCGAGCCAACGCGCTTGCGCGCCGGTGGCGATGATGAGGGAGTCGCACGTGTAGGTGTCGCCGCTATCGCCTTCGAGGCGGATCGGCCGGCTGCGGAGTTCGACCTTGTTGATGTGGTCCATGACGATGTGCGTGCCGACGTGTTCGGCCTGCGCCTGCATCTGCTCCATCAGCCAGGGACCCTGAATGGGATCAGCAAAGCCCGGATAGTTCTCGACATCGGTCGTGATGGTGAGCTGGCCGCCCGGTTGCGTGCCTTGAATGAGGGTCGGTGCGAGCATGGCGCGTGCGGCGTAAATCGCGGCCGTATAGCCAGCCGGGCCTGAACCCAGAACGATTACCTTCGCGTGATGCGGTTTTTTGGTCATGTCTCTATCTCCGGCCCGCTCGCAGCGCGATCAGGGGTGCTAATTAGGGGGCCCGTCCGCCAATCGTCAATGACGGTGGCTCAGACGTCCCCGTTACGCGGAGATGTGCGGCACTCCGGCGCGGCGCGTGCTAGATACCTCACGAAAAATGAGGGGGAACGGGCGCGTGCAAGACATTAAGGCACCGGCAACGCTGAGCCTTGCGCAGCGAATCAACGCCATCCTGATCGGATCTTCGGGTAATCTCGTCGAGTGGTACGATTTCTACGTTTACACGGCGTTTTCCCTCTATTTCGCCAAGTCGTTCTTTCCGGAAGGCAATCAGACCGCGCAGCTCTTGAACACGGCGGCAATCTTCGCGGTCGGGTTTTTGATGCGCCCGATCGGTGCGTGGTTTTTCGGCCGGATGGCAGATCGGCATGGACGGCGGGTGGCGCTGACGACATCGGTGCTGTTGATGTGCTGCGGGTCGGCGCTCATCGCGCTCACGCCCGTCTATGCAACAATTGGGGTCGCGGCGCCTATCATCCTGCTCTTCGCCCGCATGATCCAAGGCTTGAGCCTTGGCGGCGAATACGGCACCAGCGCCACCTATCTGTCGGAGATGGCGACCTCTGAGCGCCGCGGATTCTATTCGAGCTTCCAGTACGTGACACTGATCGGCGGACAGCTGACGGCGATGCTTGTGCTGATCATTTTGCAAAAGCTCGTACTGACGCCAGCCGAACTCGAAGCGTGGGGTTGGCGCATTCCATTTGCTATTGGCGCGTTCCTCGCCGTCATCGCCTTTGTGATGCGTCGTGACCTCGTAGAGACGGAGTCGTTCAAGTTCGCGAAGCAGCGAGAGGGATCGATCTCGGCGCTGCTCAGACATCCGCGCGAAGTCGCGATCGTCGTCGGGCTGACGCTCGGCGGTACGCTGGCGTTCTATACGTACACGACGTACATGCAGAAATTCCTCGTCAACACGTCCGGGTTTTCGAAAGACACGGCGACGATCATCTCCGCGTCGGCGCTGTTCATCTACATGCTTCTGCAGCCGGTTGTTGGTGCGCTATCGGATATTGTCGGACGCCGTCCGGTGCTGATTGCATTCGGCGTGCTGGGATCACTCTGCACAGTGCCCATCCTCACGACGCTGCAGACGATCAGCGATCCGTGGAACGCGTTTCTCCTGGTGATGGCGGGGCTCGCGATCATCTCCTGCTACACGGCGATCAATGCGGTCGTTAAGGCCGAGCTTTTTCCGACATCGGTCCGCGCGCTGGGCGTCGGCTTGCCCTACGCGATCACCGTTGCGGTGTTCGGCGGTACGGCGGAATGGATGGCGCTTTGGCTGAAGCAGCTGGGAAACGAACACTATTTCTATTGGTACGTTACGGGCTGCATCCTCGTCTCGCTTTGCGTTTATGCGACGATGCGAGATACGCGGACCGATAGCGCGATCGACAGGTCAGGCAGCGCTTAGCGGACGCACCTTAGATCAGGCGCAGAGCTTTGAGACTCGCGTGACCGTTACGGCCGACGATGATGTGATCGTGGACGGCGACGCCAAGCGGGCGCGATGCGTCGATGATCTGTTTGGTCATGTCGATGTCGGCGCGCGAGGGCGTCGGGTCGCCTGAGGGATGATTATGCACGAGGATGATGGCGCTCGCGGAGAGTTCCAGCGCGCGCTTCACGACCTCGCGCACGTAAACGGGCGTGTGATCGACGGTGCCGCGTCCCTGCACTTCGTCGGCGATGAGCTGGTTCTTTTTGTCGAGAAACAGGATGCGGAATTGCTCGCGCGTTTCGAAGCCCTGCACCAGGCGCAAATAATCGAGCACGCCGTCCCATGACGACAGCGCAGGCCGGGAAATGATCTGACCTTTGGTCAAGCGTTCGGCTGCGGCCTTGATGAGCTTTAATTCTTCAACCGCGCGATCGCCGACGCCTTCGACTTCCTTCAGGCGTTCGGGAGGAGCCGAGACGACATCCGCGAACGAGCCGAATTTCGCGAGCAAGCGTTTCGCGATCGGCTTCGTGTCGATCCGCGGGAAGGCGCGGAAGAGGATCATTTCGAGAAGTTCGTAATCGGGTACGGCTTCGGCGCCGCCGTTCTGAAAGCGCTCGCGCAGGCGCCGGCGATGGCCCGCCTTGTCGTCGGGCGCGCTTTTGGCTTCGGCTTTCGTTTGGCTTTTCTGTTCCGGCGTTACGGAAAAGAATGTCGCTTGCTCGGCGGCGCTTGTCTTGTCGCGAAATCCATCGGAACGCGACATCGACATTCACTCCATCAAGCGGCGGCGCGAGCGCCGTAGGGTGGAAAATGATATCCCGCCGGACTTTCGGTGAAAATCTCGCAGCCGGTTTCGGTGACGCCGACGGTGTGCTCGAACTGTGCGGAGAGCTCCCGGTCGCGCGTCACGGCCGTCCAGCCGTCCGCCAGAATTTTCACGTGGGGCTTGCCGAGGTTGATCATCGGCTCGATCGTGAAGAGCATGCCCGGTTCGAGCACGGTGCCTTCTCCCGGCTCGCCGTAATGCAGAATGTTCGGGCGGTCGTGGAAGACGCGGCCGAGACCGTGGCCGCAGAAGTCACGGACGACGCTGCAGCGTTCGCCTTCGGCAAAGCGCTGAATCGCTGCGCCGATGTCGCCCGTGGTGTTGCCGGGCTTCACGACGGCGATGCCGCGCATCAGGGATTCGTAGGTTACGTGCATCAAGCGTTCGGCGCGCCGCGAGACATCGCCGACCGAATACATGCGGCTCGTGTCGCCGTGCCAGCCGTCAACGATCAGCGTGACGTCGATGTTGACGATGTCGCCCGGCTTGAGCGGCTTGTCGTTCGGCATGCCGTGGCAGACGACATGGTTGATGGACGTGCACGACGCGTAGCGGTAGCCACGGTAATTCAGCGTTGCGGGAATGGCGCCGTGATCGAGCGCGAACGAGAGCACCAGTTCATCAATCTCCGCCGTCGTCACGCCGGGCTGGACGATCGGAACGAGCATATCGAGTGCTTCGGCTGCGAGCCGGCCGGCTTTGCGCATGGCGGCAAACGCATCGGGACCGTGCAGCGGAATTTTGCCGTCGCGGCTGGCCGTTTTGGATACTTCGATGTTTGACATACTACTCCACGCCACGTCGGACGGTGCTGACGCTTCTACATTTAGTGCGAAATCATCGCCGGCAAAATACCTTGCGTCGCTGTGCGGCACTTCTCATGCAAAAAGCGCCGGAGAATTCCCCGGCGCTTTCAATCGATAGCCTAGATCAGCCGTGGCTGGGCTTAGGCTTTGGCTTCTTCAGCCGGAACTTCAGCAGCGGTCAGCTCAGCGAGAAGACGCTGTGCCTGTCCAACCCAGTCCTGCTTCTCGATGGCGCCCTTGAGGTTCAGGGTTTCGTCGATGTTGGCAATATCTTCGTCGGAAAGGTTGGCGATCTGCTCCACCTTGTAGCAGTTGAGCTGCTTCAGGCGGTTCTGCAGGTCGATATCGATGCCCTTGATCTGCGTCAGATCCTCGGCCTCGCCCTTCGGCTTCTTGAAGCCCTTCCAGGCGGCGTTCAGGCGGCGAGCGCGTGCGTCCGTACGTTCGAAAATACGGGCGGCCTTACCGCGGCGTCCACGGAGATAGTAAAGCTTGGCGCGGCGGACTTTGCCGCGGCGGACGACTTCGATCTCGGCGATGTAAGGCGAGTAAACCGGGAATACGCGCTCAACGCCTTCGCCATAGGAAATCTTGCGAACGGTGAAGTTCTCGTTGAGGCCGGCGCCCGAACGGGCAATTACGACGCCTTCGTAGGCCTGGAAGCGGACGGTCGCCTCTTTGACGGCGCCCTTCTTCTTCTTGTCCTTGGGGTCGGCATCGGCGGACTCGATGACCTTGACCATCACCTTGACGGTGTCGCCGGGACCAAATTCGGGGACGCCGCGCTTCGCGAGAATGGCGTCCATCTGCTCGCGCTCGAGCTGCTGGATAATGTTCATCTTGTTGATTCCATTTCGTTTTTTGATGACGCAGAGGATCGACTTGGCGTCCATCAGGACCCGAGCCGGTCGTGCAGCCCTTTAAGGGCAACCCGTTTGGGGAATTGTTGTTGGCGGGGTGATAGCGGAAGAGGCTGGTTTTGTCGAGTGGGGCCAAGCCCATATCGCGGCCATGCGCCGTTCTGCCCTCTGACCCCTGGGCGAGACGGCGGTGGCTCCGTGACTGGCCTCAGTACGTGACTGGCCTCAGTAGCTGAGGCCCAGGGCGTTGCCGATCATGTCGCCGACGTTGGCGCTTTTGCGCTTGGAGGCCGGGACGTAATCACCGTCCATGTTTTGGCCGCGCGCGGCGACTGCCGACGGGTTGAACGATGGTTCAACCGGCGCCAGGTGATCGCGGCCCTTGTTAATCTTTTCCCACTGGCCGTCGAGCGCCTGCGTGACGCGCTTCTCGTGACCGTAGACGTCGCTGAATGTTTTCAGCTTGCCGTCTTCGCCGACCCACGCCGTGAAGTAGACGAGGTGGATCGGAATTTCCTTGGTGATCGGGATCTCGTTGTTGAGCGGACCCGACCGATCGAGTTCGGCGATCTTATCGGCGTCCCAGCCTTTGTCTTCTTTGAGGATAAGCTCGGCCAACTGCATCGGCTTCCAGACGCGCAGGCAGCCGTGGCTCAGCGTGCGTTGCGCGGGCTTGAACATCCATTTGTCCGGCGTGTCGTGCATGTAGATCGTGTGCTGGCTCGGGAAGGAGAACTTGACGTGGCCGAGCACGCTCTTCGGACCCGGCGGCTGGAGCACGTCGTATTTGCGGATATCGGTCGTTGCCCAATCGATGCTGCGATAGTCGACGCGCTTGTCGTCCTTGGTGACGATCTGCAAGCCATACTGGCGCATCATGCCGCCGCCGCGGATGAGGTTCGGCCACAGCTCATTGACCTTGATGCTTTCAGGCACGCGCCACGCCGGACGCAGCACGACGTATTTCAGGGGCCGCGAAAATATCGTCGTCTGTTTGTCCAGGAGACCGGCGACGATCTTCTCCGAGCGGATGATCTGCCCGTCCTTGTAGACGTACTGCATGAACTCGGGGATGTTGTTCAGCACGTAGAAGTCGCCCATGTTGGGCCACATCCAGCGCCACATCTCCATGTTGGCGCGAACGCGTTTGGCGGCGGGGCTGAGCTTGCCCGGCTTGCCATCTTTCGGCAGCATGGTGAGATAAATCTGGCGGAGTTTTTCGAACTGGGGATGCTGCGGCTCTAGGCTGCGCAGGTAGGCGTCGGGTTCGTGCGTCGCGGCGAGCGCTTCGATGACGACCTTGGGCTCGATCCATTGCGGGCGGCGATCGAGGTTCGTCGTCAGCATTTCCGCCGGATCGGGAATGCGGCCGCCGCGCGCGTCGCGGGCATAAAGAAGTGCCGCTTTCGAATATTCGATTTCGGCTTCGGCAAGCGAATCCGTGTCGGTTGCGGGCAGTGTGCCTTCGTTGAGCGCCGGAAGCTTGAACCTCGCGGGGTCGAGTGCGTAGGCCCAGGCGTTCGCGATCTCGGCGGCGAGCGCCTTGGCTTCGGGCTTTACGCCGGATGCGGTGACCCAGAGCGCTTCGCCGTGGCGCGCAGCGTAGAAATCGACGAGGGCGGTTTGATCCTTGCGGTCGCGTTCTTCGTTCGCGGCGGGCTCGGCGGCAAGCTTCGTTCGCACGGCCATCAGCACTGCGTCGTCCTGCACTTCCGGAGTTGCGACGGCGGCCGCTACCGGAGGCGAAGCCTCAGCCGCCGGGGCCGCGTCTTCGGCAAACGCCGGAGATAGGATCAGCAACTCGCCGATCAGCAATGAGGCCGACAAAACAGACCGAAGCTTCTTGAAACTCTTCATCGCCGTCTCTCAATGGGCAACGCGCACGTGCCGAGAGCGCTATTCGCGAATGCCCCTGGGACATGCCGGCGAATCTTTCTCCCGGCGTATTTGGGCAAGAAATCCTGGCCATGCAAAGGCGAAGCGCCTCGCGATGTCACTTTGAGGTTCGGGTGGGACGCAAGAGATCCGGACGGCGGCCGGCGGTCAGCTGTTCGGACTGATGCCGTCTCCACTCTGCAACTTTCTTATGGTCGCCCGAGAGGAGAATTTCGGGGATCGACCGCCCCTCCCATTCACGCGGCTTGGTGTATTGCGGGTATTCGAGAAGTCCTGTCTCGAAGCTTTCGCTGGCGAGGCTTTCGGCGGCTCCGAGAACGCCCGGCAGAAGCCTGACGCACGCTTCGATTAGAACCATCGCAGCGAGTTCGCCTCCGGCGAGGACGTAATCGCCGATCGAAATTTCCCTGAGGCCCTTTTCGTCGATCACGCGCTGGTCGATGCCTTCGAAGCGGCCCGCGAGCAATGTCACGCCGGGGCCTTCGGACAAATCGCGTGCGAGGCTCTGGGTCAGCGGCGTGCCGCGCGGCGACAGGTAGATGAGCGGGGCTTGGGGAGAAAGGTTTTGTGCGTGGTCGAGCGCAGGACCCAGAACGTCTGCGCGGAGCACCATACCTGCGCCGCCGCCTGCGGGCGTGTCGTCCACCTGCCGATGGCGGCCGAGGCCGAAGTCCCGGATCTGGATAGTATCGAGCGACCAGATGTTCGCGGTGCGGGCTTGGCCGAGCAGGGATACGTCAAGCGGACCCGGAAACATTTCCGGGAACAGGGTCAGGACGAGTGCCCGCCATGCCGGCCGTCCATCATTGGCGGGGAAGTGAGGCATGGCGGTCTCTCAAAAAAATATCGTCCTCCGCCGAAACAGAGGATGACGTAGGAGAAGTCCTAGTCTCCGTCATCCCGGCGCAGGCCGGGATCCAGGCAAATTTCAGCGAGCGGCCAATTGACTGGGTGCCGACCTTCGTCGGCATGACGGCACGTGTTCAGACGCCTTCGACGATCGTGATGTCGATCGTTCCGGCGCCCTGGCGAAGCGCTTTTGCTTCGGCGTATTCCGGCGATGTCGCGTAACCGCGAGCGTGCTCGTAGCTCGGAAACTCCAGCACGACGTTGCGCGTCGTTCCGTTGCCTTCGATCACCTGGCTCTGGCCGCCGCGCACGATGGGTTTGCCTTCGTACTTGTCGAGAGCGATTTTCGATTTCGCCACGTACTCGGCCCACTTCTCGGGGTTCGTGACCGTGGCGTGGGCGATGACGTATCCCTTCGGCATTGCAATCTCTTTCGGTTTAGCCCGGGCGTTGGACACGAGCATAATTGTCAGGTGAGGAGCCATAGCCGGACCGGCACCGGTTCGGCAACCGGGGTCATTGGGCGGACTGCCCGTTAACGCCTCAAGATCGGCTGGACGGCGCCGAGAGCCGCATCGCCTTCGTTCTGGGACGATCTGGTGCGGGGGCTCGACCCGCCAGCGTCGGATCCCCAGGCGAACGTCGTGCCTGATACGAACGAATTCCAGCCGGTGCTTGCATCCGCCGACTTCAGCTTCGGACCTTGAGCCTGGAGCTTCGGGTCGGCTTTCACGAGACGCTTGGCGCTGCGTGGCGAAAGCGGGGCGATGCGTTTGCCGATCAGCGTCGGGCAGTCGGCGTTCGGATCGTTGCCGACGGGCGTCAGCGAATTGACGACGTAGCGCCTGCCGCACATGCCGATCTTCGGCGGTTCGCGGGTTCGCGCGAAGTCGTCGTAGGCTTCTTTCAGCGGCTTCCACGTATCCCGCGCCGGGTTATCGGTGTGGCGCTTCATGTTCTCGGCCGACATGCGGAACGGGAAGACGTGGACCGGGACATGGGCCTCGCCCGCGTTCAGCGCATCGCGCACGAATGCGTAGATTTCTTCGATGTATTTATCGGACATGGCGAAGCAGCCGACGCTCCGGCAGTCGCCGTGCACCATGATGAAACCGCCGGTCCGTCCGAGCGCTCTGTCGAGGGCGTTCGGATAGCCGATGTTGAAGGCGAGGTGATATTTGCTATCGGGCTTCAGGGCATCCTGGGTGACGCCGTAGAAACCTTCGGGAGACATCAGATCGCCGGTCGTGCGCTTGGGTCCGAGCGTTCCGCCCCAATTGCAGACGGGGAATGTCTTGACCAGCGCATAGCGGCCGTTGGGGCGCGCTTTCCAGACTTCGAGCTCCGACTCTTCCTTGAAGACGCGGATATAGACCGGTGCCTCGGGCACGATCTCTTTCATGATGAGGGCGGCTTCGACGACGGACGGGAGCGGCTTTTCGGCGGCAGCTTCGTCGGCTCGGGCGTGGGGCAGCATCAGGGCCGATCCGGCCGCAACGACCAATGCGGCAAGCACTCTTGCTTGCGTGGTCAAACGCCAAAGCCAACGCATCACGCTCGTGAAACCCCGCTTACTCTCAACCCCCGGGCCGCCTCAGGTAACGTTCGAGACGGTTAAGGCGGGGTAAATACGAAGTGTGGGT
This sequence comes from Hyphomicrobium sp. 99, assembly GCF_000384335.2. Lineage (NCBI taxonomy): Bacteria > Pseudomonadati > Pseudomonadota > Alphaproteobacteria > Hyphomicrobiales > Hyphomicrobiaceae > Hyphomicrobium > Hyphomicrobium sp. 99. The sequence continues at coordinate 227,782 of NZ_KQ031382.1, read as the reverse complement.
TCGGAGTGGTCACAGGTGGGCGATGATGTGGCAAGGCCATGATTGGCCAAGGGAATTGAGGCTGGTATTCGAGAGACCGCTCAGGCCTTGGCGATATGCGCCAGGAACGTCTCGGCTGCGGCCTTCGGATCGGGAGCCGCGTTTATCGGCCGGCCGACGACGATGTGATTGGCGCCGAAGCGCAGCGCGTCTTCGGGCGTGGTGATGCGGGTCTGATCGCCGGTCTCCGCACCGGGGAGACGAATGCCGGGAGTGACGATCAGGAACTGCGGATCCGTTTCGGCGCGGACGGCGGCGGCTTCCTGGCCCGACGCGATCACGCCGTCGAAGCCTGCCTTCTCCGCCATGCGGGCGCGGCCAATGACGAGTCCGGACGGCGTCGCCGCGATGCCCTGCTCGTCGAGGTCTGTCTGATCGAGGTTTGTCAGAACGGTGACGGCGAGCAGCTTCAGATCCGAGCCGCTACGTCCGCGGAGCGCGGCTGTCAGCGTCTTCGTGTCGTGGCCGTGCACGGTGATGAAATCGACGCCGAGTTTCGCGGCTGCGCGGACAGCATGTTCGACCGTATTGCCGATGTCGAGAAACTTCAGATCGAGAAAGACGCGTTTGCCTTCACGCTTTAATTCCTGAGCCAGCGACAGGCCGTCGGCGAACAGAAGCTCAAGTCCGATCTTGTAGAAACTGACGGTGTCACCCAGGCGATCGACCAGGGCGCGCGCCTCGTCGTAGGTCGGCAAGTCGAGAGCGACGATCAGTTTGTCCCGTGTGGCGCGATCGATCATGTGTCCGCTCAGCCGTGGAGCACGCGGGCTGCGCGTGCGAGTTTCTGGATGACGGCTTTCAGTTGCTCCGTCTGATCCTTGTTTTTCAAGTGACCATTGTCGTCGAAGGCGTCGCGCGCGCGGGGGAGCGCGAACTGCTCAGGCAGCACCAGGGCGCCGGTGCCAAGTTCGAGAACGGCGCGAATTTGGATGAGACCGCGAAGGCCGCCGAGGCCACCGCCTGAAGCTGATGCAAGCGCAAAGACGCGCGTTCTGAAGACTTCGAGGGGCGCCTCTCCGTCATCGCGGATGTGGCTGACCCAGTCGATGGCATTCTTGAGGAGGGGCGAGAACGACGCGTTGTACTCAGGGCTGACGATGAAGATGCCGGTATGGGCCTTCATCAAATTCTTGAGCTTGTGCGCATTATCGGGTTGGCCCTGCTCCGCTTCGAGGTCGCCGTGATAGATCGGCATTGGATAGTCGGCGAGATCGACGAACGTCGAGGGGATGCTGTTGGCTTCGGCGATCATGGCGCCGAGTTTCGCCAAGCGCTTGTTGTACGAGTCCTGACGGGCGCTGCCCGCAAAGAAAAGCAGACGCGGATCAGATGAGGTTGCGGCTGTCATGGGACTCGGACGTCAGGGGTCAAAAGAGAGGGGTTTCTGAGGCCGGACCCTAGCGCCTTTCAAACCTTTGGCAAGGATTGGCCAGCGCGTCCGAGCATCGAGAGATCGATCAGCCGGTCTTGCCTTCGAAAAATTCCTTAACCCGCGAAAAGAAACCGGCGCTCTCGGGGCTTGTTTCTTTGTGGCTCGCCCGCTCGAATTCCTCGAGGAGTTCGCGCTGCCTGCGCGTCAGGTTTTTCGGCGTCTCGACCTCGACCTCGATGTACATGTCGCCGGAGACTTTGGCGCGGAGCACGGGCATGCCCTTGCTGCGCAGACGGAACTGCTTGCGGCTTTCGGTGCCTTCGGGGATCTTGACGCGCGTGGTCGTGCCTTCGAGCGTCGGCACGTCGATCTGGCCGCCAAGAGCGGCCGTCGTCATCGAGATCGGCACCTTGCAGAAAATGTCGGCGCCGTCGCGCTGGAAGAACTCGTGCGGCTTGATCGACAGGAAGATGTAAAGGTCGCCCGGCGCGCCGCCTCTGAGGCCTGCTTCACCTTCGCCTGCGAGCCGGATACGCGTGCCGTCTTCGACGCCGGCCGGAATGTTCACCGACAACGTGCGTTCCTTCTGCACGCGGCCGGAGCCGGAGCAATCGCTGCACGGATCATCGATCATCTCGCCGCGGCCCTGGCAGTGGGGGCAGGTGCGTTCGATCGTGAAGAAACCTTGGCTCGCGCGGACTTTACCGACGCCGCCGCAGGTCGTGCAGGTTTTGGCCTTCGTTCCGGGTTTGGCGCCGGAGCCTGAGCAAGTCTCGCACTTGACGCTCGCCGGTACGCGGATTTGTGCGGTCTTGCCGGTATAGGCATCGCCAAGCGTTATCTCGAGATTGTAGCGAAGATCGGCGCCGGCTTCGCGGCCCGTCCGCGACCGGCCGCCGCCGCCCTGGCCACGGCGTCCGCCCATGAACTCGCCGAACAGATCGTCGAAGATGTCCGACATCGAGGAGGCGAAGTCGGGACCAAAGCCCGGGCCGCCGCGTGCTCCCATGCCGCCTTCGAACGCTGCATGACCGAACTGGTCGTAGGCGGCGCGTTTCTGAGGATCCTTGAGGGCCTCGTAGGCCTCGTTCAGCTCCTTGAACCGGCGCTCCGCCTCTTTGTCTCCCGCATTGCGGTCGGGATGACATTCCTTGGCGAGGGTTCGATAGGAGGATTTGAGCTCAATATCGGTGGCGCTTCGCTTGACGCCGAGAATTTCATAATAATCGCGCTTAGCCATGATGCGCTGTTCTATGACCCGTTGGGTGAAAAGTTGCTGGTCTGCGAATGGTCGCAACGATAACTAGCGATTTTAACTCAAATTTTCGCCCTCAGGCCAGCCCGGGCGCTCCATTCGCGGAGCGGACCGGGAGGTCCGAGGGCGATTCTGAGTTCGACTCTTAAGCCGATTTCTTCTTGTCGTCTTTGACTTCTTCAAAATCGGCGTCGACGACATCGTCGCCGCTTTCCGACTTCTTCTCGGCCGAGGCTTCGCCACCGCCCACGCCTTCCGCGCCACCCTTGGCGGTGTAGACGGCTTCGCCGATCTTCATCGCGACCTGGGTAAGGTTGGTCGATGCCGTGCGGATCGCTTCGGCGTCTTCACCGGCAATCGCCGTCTTGGCGGCGGCAATCGCGGATTCGACGTCGCCCTTGATCGCGGCGACGGCCGGGATCGAAGAGTTCTCAGACAACGACTTCTCGGTGCCGTGGATGAGCGCTTCCGTCTGGTTGCGAAGTTCGACGAGCTCGCGGCGCTGCTTGTCTTCGGCAGCGTGAGCTTCGGCGTCCTTGACCATCTTGTCGATGTCAGCATCCGACAGACCGCCCGAGGCCTGGATACGGATCGACTGTTCCTTGCCGGTCGCCTTGTCCTTTGCCGAAACATGAACAATGCCGTTGGCGTCGATATCGAAGGTGACTTCGATCTGCGGCACGCCGCGCGGCGCCGGAGGAATGCCGACGAGATCGAACTGGCCGAGCAGCTTGTTGTCCGCTGCCATCTCGCGTTCGCCCTGGAACACGCGAATGGTCACAGCGCCCTGGCTGTCTTCGGCCGTCGAGAAGGTCTGGCTCTTCTTCGTCGGGATCGTCGTGTTGCGATCGATCAGACGCGTGAAGACGCCGCCCAATGTTTCGATACCGAGCGACAGCGGGGTGACGTCGAGCAACAGGACGTCCTTGACCTCGCCCTGCAGAACGCCGCCCTGGATCGCAGCGCCGATGGCGACGACTTCATCCGGGTTGACGCCCTTGTGGGGTTCCTTGCCAAAGAGCTGCTTCACGACTTCCTGGACCTTCGGCATGCGGGTCATGCCGCCGACGAGAACGACTTCGTCGATCTCGGCTGCTTTGAGGCCAGCGTCCTTCAATGCTTTTTCGCAAGGCGCCTTCGTGCGGTTGATGAGACCGTCGACAAGGCTTTCCAGCTTGGCGCGCGTCAGCTTCATCGTCAGATGCTTCGGACCCGAGGCATCGGCCGTAATAAAGGGCAGGTTGATTTCGGTCTGCGGGGCGCTGGAAAGTTCGATCTTGGCCTTTTCAGCAGCTTCCTTCAGGCGCTGAAGCGCGAGCTTGTCGGAGCGAAGGTCGATGCCCTGCTCCTTCTTGAACTCGTCGGCCAGATAGGAAACGAGCAGCATGTCGAAGTCTTCGCCGCCGAGATGCGTGTCGCCGTTCGTCGACTTCACTTCGAAGACGCCGTCGCCGATTTCGAGAATGGAGACGTCGAAGGTGCCGCCGCCGAGGTCGTAGACCGCGATCGTCTTGGCTTCCTTCTTCTTGTCGAGGCCATAGGCGAGTGCGGCTGCCGTCGGCTCGTTGATGATGCGGAGAACTTCAAGGCCCGCGATGCGGCCGGCGTCTTTCGTTGCCTGGCGCTGTGCGTCGTTGAAGTAGGCCGGAACGGTGATGACCGCCTGCGTGACCTTCTCGCCGAGCTTGGCTTCGGCGGTTTCTTTCATCTTCTGAAGAATGAAAGCGGAGATCTGCTGAGGCGAGTACTGCTTGCCGTGGCTTTCGACCCAGGCGTCGCCGTTCGGGCCCTTCACGATATGAAAGGGAACGAGCTTCACGTCCTTCTGCACCTCAGGGTCGTCAAAGCGACGGCCGATCAGGCGCTTGATCGCGAAAAAGGTATTCGTCGGGTTCGTCACTGCCTGGCGCTTGGCGGGCAGCCCGACGAGGCGTTCGTCATCGGAGGTAAATGCAACAATCGACGGCGTGGTGTTCGCGCCCTCGGAGTTTTCCAGGACCTTCGGTTTGCCGCCTTCCATGACGGCGACGCACGAGTTGGTCGTGCCGAGGTCGATACCGATTACTTTAGCCATACGTGTCAATCCTTCTCAGTTGCGGCAGACCGGGTGGACCCTGTTTTGGCATCCGACGTGCCCCCCAACGAGAGGTTAGAGGCACCGGTCCCCAGGATTTCAATTGTGTAACCGACGGTTATATAGGGGCCTGTTTTCGGGGTGCAACGCTTCTTCTGTCCCCGACAGATCACTTTCTAGCCTTTTCGATTACACGACAGCGGTCGGCACTCGTCTTGTAAAACACACCAATTTTCAAGGCTTTCGATGGGCATCGGAAGCGCTGGGGGACAATACAAGCCCCCTTCATGCGGGGCTCATATCTTAAAATTCCTAAGGTTTGTCTGCAAACCAGAGGAAGCGAAACGTCCGCGGCCTATGCGTCGGGCTGCGGAGTTTCCGGCGCGGGTTGTTCTCCGTTCTTTGCGGCTTTCGGGCCGCCGCGGGACACAACAACCATGGCCGGGCGCAAGCAACGATCATCAAGAAGATAACCAACCTGATAGACCTGCAGCACCGTACCGGCCGGGACGCTCGCGTCTTCCTGCTCCATTACGGCCTGATGGTGATGCGGGTTGAAGGGCTGACCCGCCGGATCAACGACACGGACGCCGTGCCGCTCAAGGGCTGTCTTATAGTCACGTTCTGCCAGAACGACGCCGTCGAGCAAGGTCTTCAGTGCCGGATCGGTTTCGACCGCATCTTTCGGAACCGCGGCTATCGCGCGCTGGAAATTGTCGCCCACCGACAAGATGTCTTTCGCAAACTTTGCGATCGCGTACTTGGCCGTCTCTTCCTTTTCCTTTTCGAGGCGGCGCCGGACGTTTTCGGTTTCGGCGACGGCGCGAAGGAATTGATCCTGTTTGCCCGCCAGTTCTTCCAACCTCTTGTCGAGGTCGCTCTGGAGGGCGCCGATCATGGATTTGAGCTGCTCCACGCCGATTTCTTCCGGAGTTGAGGTCGATGCCGCCGATGTGGGCGATTGGACGGGTTCGTCGACTGGCTTCTTTTCGTCGCTCATTTTTCTCTTCGCTGAAAATGCCAATGGTGAATTTCGAGGGGAGCCGGGATATCGGCCGCTACACGGGAAAAATCAAGGCGGTTCAAAATGCACACCATCCGGCGGTGCAAAGAGCTGCCTCTAAAATCTCAGCCGATGAGGCGGCTTACGAGCTTCGCCGTATAATCCACCATCGGAATAATGCGGGCATAATTGAGCCGTGTCGGGCCGATGACTCCCAGGACGCCGACGACGTGGCGCGTCTGATCCCTGAAGGGCGCAACGATCAAGGATGAGCCCGAAAGGGAGAACAATTTGTTTTCCGAGCCGATAAAAATGCGAACGCCTTCGGCTGTCTCGGAGGCGCCCAACAGCTCCACGATGTCCTGCTTCGATTCGAATGCATCGAAGAGTTGACGGATGCGCTCGAGATCTTCCGCTGCCGTGACATCTTTCAAAAGATTGCTCTGGCCGCGCACGATGAGGCTTTTGCGGTCGTCGGAGACGCCCGACCACTCGGCGAGGCCTGCCTTGATGACTTTCTGGGTTAGATGGTCGAGTTCGGCCTTGGCCGCGCTCAATGACTTTTCGATTTCGGCTTTGGCTTCCGTCAGCGTCATGCCGCGCAGGTGGGTGTTGAGATAGTTCGAGGCCTCCTGCAGCGCGGAAGGCGGCAGACCTTCGGGCAGGTCGATGATGCGGTTCTCGACGTTCTGATCCTCGTCGACAAGGATCACCAATCCGCGCGCCGGTTCCAATGGCACGAATTCGATGTGCCGCAGCCGGGCGACCTGCTTTTCGGCGAGCACGACGCCCGCACAGTGGGAAAGGCCCGAGATCAGATCTCCGGCCTCGCTCAAAAGCTGATCGACGGACTTGTCGCGCCGGTAGGCGATCTGCGTCTCGATCTGACGGCGCTCGTCCATCGACACGTCGCCGACTTCGAGCAGGCCATCGACAAAGAGGCGCAGGCCGAGCTGTGTCGGCAGGCGTCCGGCCGACGTGTGGGGTGAAATGATAAGGCCGAGCTGCTCCAGATCCGACATGACGTTGCGGATCGAGGCCGGTGACAGGGCGATGGGCAGGGCGCGCGACAAGTTGCGCGACCCCACCGGCTCCCCGGTTGCAAGGTAACTTTCGACAATCCTTCGAAGAATAGTCCGTGACCGCTCGTCTAGCTTCTGGAGCTGGGTTTTGCCGTCGAGCAGCGTCGCACTCGCCATAGGGTCCTCAATTCTCTTCTTTTAAACCTATGAACCGCAGGGCCCGGCGTCAAATGCCGCGCGCGTCACGAGGTAAAGTTAGCCTTGTTTCCGGTTGATGGACCCTAGGCCCTTCTTTAGGGTCGCGGCCGCAACGTTAACATTCAGGGAAATCATGCGACCTTCTAAACGCAAGCCGGACGAGCTGCGCCGGGTATCGATCGAGCGCGCCGTCTCCAAACACGCCGAGGGGTCTTGCCTCATCAAGTTCGGCGATACGCATGTCCTTTGCACGGCCAGCTTGGAAGAGCGCCTGCCACAGTGGCTCAAGGGCCAGGGCCGGGGCTGGGTTACCGCCGAATACGCCATGCTGCCGCGCGCCACGCATGAGCGCACCCGGCGCGAGGTGACGAGCGGCCATCCCTCGGGCCGAACCCAGGAAATTCAACGACTTGTCGGCCGGGCGCTCCGGGCCGTTGTCGATCTGACCAAGCTTGGTGAACGCCAGATCACGGTCGATTGCGACGTCATCCAGGCCGACGGCGGTACGCGCACGGCGTCGATCACGGGAGCCTGGGTTGCTCTTCATGATTGCATCCAATGGATGAAAATGCGTGACATGGTGAAGGAAAACGTCCTGCGCGATCACGTGGCGGCGGTTTCCTGCGGGCTTTACAAGGGCGAGCCGGTGCTCGACCTCGACTATGCCGAAGACAGCAACGCGGACGCCGATTCCAATTTCGTGATGACCGGTACGGGCGGCATCGTCGAAATCCAGGGAACGGCCGAGACGACGCCCTTCAGCGAGGAACGGTTCACGGAGCTTATGCACCTCGCGAAGAAGGGCATTGGGGAGTTGGTGCAACTTCAGAAGCTGACGGTCGCCTAGCGCTTTGCAGGGGTAAGGGCCATGTTTGGAGAGTTCACTCTCGTTGTCGCCGCGCTCTTTACGGGCGCGGCTGTCTACGTCAGTTGGGCGGAACAGCCAGCGCGGCTCGAACTCGATAACCGGGCGATGCTCGCTGAATGGAAGCCGAGCTATGCGCGAGGTCTGCAGATGCAGGCCTCGCTTGCCTCAATCGGGTTCATCCTCGGCACGCTCGAATGGTTGGTTACCGGCCAGTGGTTTTGGCTCGCAGGTGCTGTGGCCCTTGTCGCCAATTGGCCGTTTACGCTTTTTGTGATCATGCCCGTTAATAAGAAGCTAGAAGCGACGGCTCTCGAGAGCGCAGACGAAACCACGCGCGCGCTCGTCGAGAGGTGGGGGACGCTGCACGGTGTTCGAAGCGCGCTCGGAGCGCTCAGCGTTGGATTATTTCTATGGGCGTCGATCTGAACTCAGCCCCCGCGCCACTGAGAATTCTTGAAACGGTTCTTTACGCTCCCGATCTCGCGCGGATCGAGGATTTCTATCGCCGCGCCCTTGGATTGGAGCCGTTCGCGGTCGAACCGGGGCGCCATATATTTTATCGCTGCGGAGACCAGATGCTGCTGATTTTCAATCCCGACACAACGCAATTTCGTAACGCGGAGGCATCGATTTCGGTGCCGCCGCATGGTGCGGAGGGCGAGGGACACATTTGCTTTGGCGTGTCGGGCGAAGACATCGATCAGTGGCTGACGAAACTGAAAAGCCTCGGCGTGCCGATCGAGGCTGACTTCGAATGGCCGCGCGGAGGAAGATCAATCTACTTCCGCGATCCGGCGGGCAACTGCCTCGAGATCGCCGAGCCGCGTATCTGGGGCATTGCGTGATGCGTCTTTCGAAAGGTACGCGCGTCGTCGTTGCGAGCCACAATCCGGGCAAGGTGTGGGAAATCAATCAGCTCATTCATCCCTATGGGCTTGATGCCGTATCGGCGGGCGATCTTGGTCTTGCGGAGCCTGAAGAAACCGAGACGACGTTCGAAGGCAATGCGCGGCTCAAGGCCGTCGCGGCGGCTAAGGGATCGGGGCTGCCGGCGTTGGCTGACGATTCAGGTCTTGAAGTCGATTGTCTCGATGGTGCTCCGGGTATCTATTCGGCGCGCTGGGCCGGTCCCGGCAAAGACTTCGGCCTGGCGATGAAGAAAGTCGCCGAGGAGATTGCGCGCCGCGACGGCTGGAATGGTGCCGGTCCGCGCGCCAACTTCATCTCGGTGCTCTGCCTTGCGTGGCCCAACGGCGACGTCAAAACATTCGAGGGCAAGGTTTTCGGAAATCTCGTCTGGCCACCGCGCGGTGGCAACGGCTTCGGCTACGATCCGATGTTCGTGCCGAAAGGCGATGTACGGACGTTCGGCGAGATGGAGCCGCACGAGAAATATGCGATCTCGCACCGAACGCGTGCATTCGCAGCTTTCAAAGCGGCGATGCTCGACGAAATATCGCCGGGCGCTGGGGAAGCGGAACCTGAAGGCCGGGATATTGTTGCGTTCTCGGCTGCCGCCGCCAGTCTTTCGACGCGCGTCGAGGCAGCGGCGTTTATCGGCCGCCTGAAGGACGATCTCGCCGCGCATCGGGACCAGTGGAAGAACGTGACGCTTGAATCGTATCTCGTTGCCTTGGAGCGGCAGCTCGGCACGATGACGGATAGCAATGAACCGGCATGGCGACAGTTGGCGAAGGCCATGCTGGCGGCGAGCAACGATGTCTGACCGCGACACGACATTCGGCGTCTATATCCACTGGCCGTTCTGCGCGCAGAAATGCCCGTACTGCGACTTCAATAGTCATGTGCGTTTCAAAGGCTGGGATGAGGCGCGGTTTCTCGCGGCGTATAAACGTGAGATCGATTGGGTCGCCGAGCACATCGGCCCGCGGACCGTCACGAGCATCTTCTTCGGCGGGGGCACGCCGTCGCTGATGCAAGCCGATACGGTGGCTGCGATCATCGAGCACATCGGGAAGCGCTGGGGCATCGCAGGCCAAGCCGAGATTACGCTCGAAGCCAATCCCGGAAGCGTCGAAGCCGGACGTTTTCGCGGGTTTCGCGAAGCGGGCGTCAATCGCGTGTCGATCGGCGTGCAGTCGCTCCGAGATGAAGAGCTTCGCAAGCTCGGGCGCATTCACAGCGTCGCTGAGGCGAAGGCGGCGCTCGAAATCGCGCGCGGCACGTTCGAGCGGTTTTCGTTCGATCTCATTTATGCGCGTCCCGGACAGACCGCGGACGATTGGCGTGTGGAGCTTGCCGAAGCGCTCGATCTCGCGGGCGATCATCTTTCGCTCTATCAGCTGACGATTGAACCCGACACGCCCTATGCCGCGCTCCACGCGGCAGGCAAGCTCGTCATTCCGGACGATCACGATGCGAGCGCGCTTTACGAGATTACGGAAGAGATGACGGGCAAGCGGGGTTTAGCTGCTTACGAAGTTTCAAACTACGCGCGTCCGGGTTCGGAAAGCCGGCACAATCTTCTCTATTGGCGCTACGGCGAGTACGCCGGAATTGGTCCCGGCGCGCATGGCCGCATTTTGATCGAGAAGAGCCGAACGGCGACGGTCGCCGAGCGCAATCCGGAGGAATGGGCCGCCCGTGTCGAGGAGGCCGGTCACGGCTTCACGGAAATGACGAAGCTTGCCCGCGCCGAGCAAGCCGACGAAATGCTTTTGATGGGGCTTCGTCTCAGCGAAGGCATCGATCTCGGGCAGCTTGCTGAGCTTGGGGGCGCCCGCCCTTCGGCGGCAGCTATCGCGGAACTCGAAAGCCTCGGATTGCTGCAGTCTGCCCGTCAATCGTCGGCAACGCCGGGAGATTGGCGGAGAAACGAACTCGACGACATTGTCCTATGCGCGGGCCCCGGATTGGCGCCCGAAAAGATTGTGCTCGGTCCGGACAGAATCCGGGTGACGCCCGAGGGTCGTCTGGTGCTTAACGCGGTCGTTGCCAAGCTTTCAAAATGTTTTCAGCCGGCGGAACGCATGGACAAGCTCCGAGCCGCCAGTTAATCAGCGCGGATGCTTCGGGGAATTTACAATTGGACGATGCGGATGGCGGCCAGCGATAGGGCGCCGTGGGCGCTTGCGGCTGTTTCGTTCGCGGAAAGCTCGTTTTTCCCCATTCCTCCCGACATCATGCTGATCCCCATGGTGCTCAGTCAGCCGCGCAAGGCGTGGTGGTACGCGACCATCGCGACCGTCGCCTCCGTTCTCGGCGGACTGCTCGGCTACGCGATCGGCTATTATCTTTATGATGCCATCGGCGCGCCCATTTTGAAATTCTACGGACGCGAGCACGCGCTGGACGGCTTCGAGACCTTCGTACAGGAATACGGAGTCGCTGCCGTCATCATCAAAGGCATGACGCCGATCCCCTACAAGGTCGTGACCATCGCGGCTGGCGTCGGCAAGATGAACCTGCTGGCGTTCATGGGTGCCAGCGTCGTCGCCCGTGCCATGCGCTTCTATCTCGTCGCCGGTCTCTTATATTTCTTTGGTGAGCCTATCCGATCCTTCATCGAGGGCAGGCTCGCGCTCGTGACCACGGCGTTTCTCGTTTTGCTCGTTGGCGGCTTCGTGGCGGTGCGGTACATCTTCTAGCTCGGGTCTCGATCATGAAATTTGGCGAGGGCGTACAGCGCGGAACGGATTACCAGCTTGGGGCGCTGGCTCTGTTCCTATCGACCTTGACGATCGTGACGGCCCTCGGATTTCAATACATCGGCGGCTACGTGCCCTGCATGCTCTGCCTCTGGGAGCGGTACGCCTACTACGCCGCTATTCCCTTGCTGTTCATTGCATTGGTGCTGACCGTCGGCGGTCATCGCGGTTCCGCCACAGCGATCTTTCTGATCGTCGGCCTTGCGTTTCTGGCGAACACGGTGCTCGGCATCTACCACGCGGGCGCGGAGTGGAAATTCTGGCCGGGTCCGGCCGCGTGCGGCGGCGGCCAATCTCTCACGACGTCGGCCGGCAGTCTTTTGAGTGAAATTCAGAACATCCACGTCATCAAGTGCGATGAAGCCTCTTTGCGCTTCCTCGGCATTTCGTTCGCAGGGTGGAATGCGATCGCGTCGTTTTTCCTCATGACGATCTCATTCGCAGCCGCTTTGGCTGCGCGCGAGCAGAGCGAAGAGACGACAGCTCCCAATTTTTGATGCTTGTCCACAATTGTCGTTTCGCGGAAAAACGTTGATTTTGTTGCTTGATCGATACTGTCAAGCGTTCGCGACTTCGAATTTCATCCCAGAGACAGAATCGCGCCTTCCCGTTGCCTGAATGTGACGGCTATTCTTGCTTCGTTCGCGGGACACGAGAGTAGTCGGAATGTGTGGATATCGTTCAAGCGTAGGGAGCCTTCCCAGTGGCGTATGCGTTGCGTTCTCCGAGAGCAAAGCTCGGAGCAGTTTTCACCCGTTCGACTAAGGCCGTTTCCGCCCCAAATTTGAGTACGCGTGGCGTTGTTGCGTTCAGTAAGCGTTCGTTGCGTAGCGTTGAGTCCGAGTACGGCCAGACCCCGAAAAAGGTTCTGTCCGGTGCGTTCACAAAACTCAGGCGAGCCGCCTCGACAAATTTGTCGATGCGTATGTCCCGGCGGTTCGCCCGCACTGCCCACGAAGATCGGCGTGTCGATCCGTGGATTGGTGCGAAGACAGAGGATTGGGCTTGGCGTCCGATTGGAGATGTCGCGCTAACCGTCATGCGGAGCGCCGCTCTTTCAGCCGCCGTCGCGAAGTTGCGATTGCCCCAGTAGCGTCACCGTTGCGTTCGCGTGCGTATCAAATTGTAAGGCGTTGGACAAAAGGATTTCGGAAAGCAGCCGGCTTTCCAACGAGCTGGCAGACGCACGGAGCGTGATCGAGTTAGCCCTCAATCCAGACATCATGTGACAAGGTCTCGCGTAGTGATGTCAAGGCGCTCTGTGTGTCTGCCGCCATCGTTTGGAACGGCCAAGCTTCGGAAATCGTTCCTCGAAGAACGTTTTTATTTGCGGAGTTCGCCCAGATGACCCCGTCGGTTCCAGATTATCTCAGCCCCATTCAGTGGCATCAAGCCGTGGCTGTCAGCCGCGAGCAGTGCGCGCGAATTTTTCGGGATGGAGGGACGCCGGCCGATGCGCTTCTCGCATTCGGGCTCAACGCCGAAGCGGGCGCGAATTGGGAGCGCGTCGTCGATGTCATCGCCGCAGAGATCTGCGCGCATCCGATCAAGCGCGCCGCTTGATGCACTAGGGTTCGAGTTCGGTATCCCAGTAGAGATAATCGAGCCAGCTTTCGTGCAGATAGTTTGGCGGGAATAGCCGGCCGTTGCGGTGCAGTTCGAATACGGTCGGCCGATAGGGTTCGTGGGCTGGGAACATGCCCGCAGCCCTCGGCATCAAGCCACCCTTCTTCAGATTGCACGGGGCACATGCTGTGACGACGTTGTCCCATCGCGTTAGCCCACCGCGGGACCGCGGGATCAAGTGATCGAACGTCAGATCGCTCTTGTCGCCGCAATACTGACAGCTGAAGCGATCGCGCAGGAAAACGTTGAACCGTGTGAACGCGGGGTACAACGCCGGCTTCACATACGTCTTCAGCGATACGACACTCGGCAGCTTCAGCTCGAATGATGGGCTTCTGACATAGCGCTCGTATTCGGAGACGATGTTCACGCGGTCGAGAAAGACCGCCTTCACCGTGTCCTGCCAGCTCCAGAGCGACAGGGGATAGTAGCTGAGCGGACGGAAGTCAGCGTTCAGCACAAGGGCCGGACAATTATCCGGTATTGTCACGTGAGCATTCACTGTCGCGCAAACCTCGCGGTTATGATCCGCCGAATCGCGTTTTTGGCCCCACTTGAACGCGGGGATACTAGCCGCGCATATCAATTCTGTGAAGCATTGGGACCGATGTGTCGCGGCGGGCGTTTTCGAACTCTATTTCAAGGTCTTGTACGTTTTCGTGACGATCGGCTTTGCGGCTTTCCCCAGGAGAGCGCGGCGCGCGAAGGCATAATCGGCCCATAAAAGGCGGGCGGCGACGGCGCGTGCGGGACGCCAGCGTTCAGCAATTTCTTCCAATTCTTCCGCGGTTGGCCGGCGTTCGAGCTTGAAATGGTGCTGAACGGCGAGCTGGAGGGCGAGATCGCCCGGGGCGAAGGCATCCCGGCGCGCCAGCGCAAAGAGAAGATAGATATCGGCGGTCCACGGACCGATGCCGTGAATTGCGGTCAGCCGCTCGACGATCATGGGCTCGGCGGAAGTATTCAGCCTTTCGAAGTTCAACTCGTCTTCGAGCACGGCGCGGGACAGCGCTTTGAGCGTTCGTATTTTGCCGTTCGACAGGCCAAGGGCTTTCAGCGAGTCGTCACTTTGCGCCATCATCGTTTTAGGCGTGAACGGCAGCAGTGCCGCCTCGACGCGCAACCAGATTGCCGCCGAGCTTTGGGCGGAGAGTTGCTGACCGACAACGATTTTCGCGAGGCCTGAAAAATCGGGCGGATATTTTCGTATCAGGGGCGCGCCGGTGCGTTTGAATATCTGCGACATGACTTTGCATTGCTGCGCGAGCTGGGCGGCTGCAGCTTTGAGCTGGCGCTCTGTCGTCACGGTCGGATATCTTTGCTCGGCCAAATCTTTGCTCCGAGGTGAAGCTCTAAAGAGGGAAATCGGTTTGTGGTCTCGCGCGTGGTGGGAGAGCGTGGAATGTCGAGAATAGCTGGAATTACAACCGCTGCAATTTTGTGTGCATGCAGTATTTCGCAAGCTGGTGCGCGTTCTTGGCAAGACAGCTGGGCGACCGTCATCAATGAGCGTCACGGTTTTGCCATTGCCTACCCCGACAACATTTTCACACGCAAGAGCGATCAACCGAAGACGGACGAAGGTGGTCTCTATCTATCGAAGGACGGCAGAGCAAAATTGCTCGTAGGTGCTTTTGAAAATGCAGATAACCAGTCTTTGGAGGACTATCGCAAATTCTTGATCTCCGATCAGTATGCGAACGCAAAGATCGACTATGCGCCCATCAAGGCGCGTTGGTTCGTTCTATCGGGCGATCGCAATGGCGAAACATTTTATCAACGCGTCAGCTTTACGTGTGGCGGCAAACTCATAAATAGTTGGGCGATGCTTTATCCGACCAGTGAACGAAAGACCTATGACCGCGTCGTCGAGGCGATCGCGCGGACGTACACGCCGGGTGCGGGCCGAACGGGCTCTTGCGACTGATGTCCTCCGTCACGCGTTTCGCGCCATCGCCCAACGGGCTTTTGCACATTGGTCACGCGCTCTCAGCCATCATCGCCCATGATGTCGCTCGCAAGAATGGCGGCCGCTTTCTGTTGCGCATTGAGGATATCGATGTCGCGCGACGGCGTCCGGAATTCGTGGCGGCAATTTTTGAAGATCTGAATTGGCTCGGCCTTTCATGGGAAGAGCCGGTGCTCGTGCAGTCGGAACATTTTTCGGAATATCTCGCGGCAGCGGATCGGCTCATTCAAATGGGTCTTCTCTATCCCTGCTTTGCGACGCGCAGTGAGATTGCGGCGGCGGCCGATCCGGAAAAAACAGATCCTGACGGAGCGGCGCTTTATCCCGGGCTTTGGCGCGGAGCATCAGCCGAAGATGTCGGTCAGCGCATGGCCGCGGGGGATTCGCCAGCACTGCGTCTTAATATGGACGGCGCGCTAAAAGCACTCAAGGCGAAGCGCGGGGAGAAGCCGCTGACTTTCGTCGAGGTTGCCGAAGACGGCACGCCTGAAACGCGAACAGCGGAGCCAGAGCGTTGGGGCGATGCTGTTATCGTGCGCAAGGATGTGCCTGCGAGCTATCATCTTTCCGTCGTCGTTGACGATGCCCGTCAGGGCGTGACGCACGTGACGCGCGGGCAGGATCTTTTGGCGGCGACCGATTTGCAGCGCCTGCTGCAGGAACTCCTGGATCTGCCGGAGCCCGTTTATTCGCATCATCGGCTCATCAAGTGGTCGAACGGGCAGAAGCTCTCGAAGTCAAATCAAGACATGGGGCTCAGGGCGCTGCGAGAGGAAGGAGCGACGGCGGACGATATCCGTCGCGTTATATTCAGCTGACGATCGGACTGGGGCTCATTCACCCGCCGGAATTTGGGGATGAGCAATGGGGGCTAATTTAACTTTTACCAATTCGCACTTGCGTAATTGAGCGCATATTTCGGGATTTATTCTCCTCGTCGATAAAATAAATACATATTTAACGAGACTAATCCTTGTAACTTTCCCCAAATCATCCCAGCTTTAATTATTCTCTCAATTCTCTGGATTCTGTGTCTATGGCAGATACATCGAAAATTCGGATCGCCAGCGCCTTTGAGGCCATTCACGCCGCTATTTCCGGCGCTTCGGCTTCGGTTTTTGATTTTGTTCGCTCTCAGATGGTCCGTTACCCGGCGAAAGAAATGCCTCGCCAGAGTGAGCCCCGGCGGCTTTCGCTGTCGGAGCAATGGAACCAAATCTCCGGCATCATCACGGGTGCCGCGTCTCGCGCCGAGGAGGCGACGCGTTGCCATGCCTCAGCAACCTTGCAGCTCGATCTTGCCCAATATGCTTTGATCTCGCTCGTCGATGAGTTGTCGGCGGTGATGGATGTCGGCGGCCGCCGCCGTAGAGCGACGGTCCATGTGCTCGGAGTTGCGCCTCCGTCGCAGCCGCGTCCGACGATGGGCAACGCGATCGCCGCGTAGGGCCTCGGGCACTCGCGTTATTCGTTCAGCACAAAAGCTCTTGTCGTCCTTTGAGGCTTTCAGGCAGGCTCAGGGGCAGCATATTTCACCCTGATTCCTTTATGGCCTTCCGGCCGAGCTTTTGACGCTCGCTGCATATTGGTATTGATAGGTTTCCGGTCTCACTTCGAAATCGGCCGGGAAACAGGACAGCATTCGTGTCTGACGAACAACGATCCTCTCAGTCTGAGATTGACGCCCTTCCCGCTTCACGTCCGGGTGCCCGCGCGCAGGAGGCGATCGCCCGGCTTTTGTCGGAGCCGTTGGAGGCTGGGCTTTATCTCGTTGCAACGCCGATCGGCAATCTTGGCGATATCACGCTGAGGGCGCTTGGCGTGCTGGCGCGCGCCGACATTATTTATTGCGAGGACACGCGCCATTCCGCGAAGCTCCTGCAGCATTATTCGATCACGGCGCGGACGCGGCCGTTTCACGATCATAACGAAGATCGCGAAATCGAGCGGGCGATTGGCGATCTCGAGTCGGGCAAGCGCATCGCCATCATTTCGGACGCAGGAACGCCGCTGCTGTCGGATCCGGGATTCAAGCTTGTCCGCGCTGCTGCTGCGGCCGGTGTTCCCGTCGTTCCCATTCCCGGCGCATCCGCGCTTTTGGCGGCTTTAACGGCAAGTGGCTTGCCGACGGATGCTTTCTTTTTTGCGGGGTTCTTGCCGCCGAAGAAGGCTTCGAGGCGGGCGCGATTGGCGGAATTATCGCCGATACCGGGCAGTCTCGTTTTCTACGAGGCGCCGCACCGGGTCGCGGAAACGCTCGGTGACATGGCGGGCCTGCTCGGCGAGCGGCAGGCGGTCGTTGCCCGCGAACTGACGAAATTGCACGAGGAGATCGCTCGTGGAAGTCTCGCGGAGCTTGCCGGGACGGCAACGGAGGATATGAAAGGTGAGGTCGTGATCGTCGTCGGCCCCGTGCAGGCGCAGGTCATCACCGATGAGGCGCTCGGCGCTCGTCTCGCCGCCGCCCTCGAAGTGATGAGCCTGAAAGATGCTGCGCGGGCTCTCGCAGACGAGTTCGGAGTTCCTAAGGCGCGGGTCTACGGGCTCGGCATCAAGTCGAAGGGCGAACAGGGATGAGCTCGAACGTCAACGACGAATTCCGGCAGAGGTGGGAGCGCCGCAGGCGGCATCACAGCGGGCTCAGGGCGGAAACGATCGTCGCGGCGGTCTATCTGGCGACCGGGCATCGGATCCTGGGTAGGCGGTTCAAGACGCCGGTCGGGGAGATCGACCTTATCGCGATCCGAAAAAACCGGGTGGCGTTCATCGAGGTCAAGCGGCGTCCGACGACCGAGGACGCGGAAGACGCGATAACGCTGACGATGCGCCGGAGGGTGCGGCGGGCGGCCGACCTTTGGTTGGCACGCAATCCGCAGTATCAGACGTACGACATTGGTTTTGATCTGGTTTTCGTAGTGCCGTGGCGCTTCCCAATCATCATGAGGGACGCCCTGTAAAAAATGAGCCCGCCGGAGCGGGCTCAAGGTGTCGGGATGTGAGGTCCAGGACGCAAACTTGCAAAGCGCGGCCGCTTTGGCGCGCGGCTTGTTCCTCCTCAATATTCGGTCCTGGCTGAACGCAGTTTGAACGGCGCAGAAAATTCCCTTCGCTGATCCCGAAGCGCTCGCGCAGCGAAGGCCCCCAAACGCTTAGATTTTGGTCCCTCGCAGCTCTGTTATGCGGCAACGCGCCCTCTTGGCGCACGGTTGAAGCGTTCGGGAGTGCATGTTAAGGACAGCCCGGCTTTGAAGGGGGGCGGCTGGTGGGTTCCGGCCCCGTACGCTCTTTTTTGTCAAAAGCCTTTCCTTGGAGCGGGCGGAATTCCGGGCTTTTCGTGCCCTGCCCTCTATGCGCCTTAGGCGCGACGGTGAGAGCGACGTGGCGACGAACGACACAATCGTTGAAGGAGTGGCCGGGCGCTACGCGTCCGCACTGTTCGATCTTGCGAACGAAAGCTCCAAGATTAATGAAATTGAGAGCGACCTTGTAAAGTTCCAGGCGCTCTTGGATGAAAGCTCCGATCTCGTGCGCCTCGTGCGCAGCCCAGTCATCGCTGCAGATGACCAGAGCCGGGCCATCGGCGCGATCCTCGAGAAGGTCGGCATCAGCGGCCTGACGGGCAACTTCATCAAACTCGTGACGGCCAATCGCCGTCTGTTTGTCATTCAAGACATCATCAAGGCATTCCGCGCGCTCGCAGCGAAAGCTCGCGGCGAGGTCAGCGCTGAGGTGACGAGCGCGTTCGCTCTCAACGATGCCCAGGTCGCGTCCTTGAAGGAAACGCTGAAGGCTTCGGTCGGCAAGGACGTGACACTGCAGACGCGCGTCGATCCGAGCATTCTTGGCGGTCTGATCGTCAAGGTCGGCAGCCGCATGATCGATTCATCGCTCAAAACCAAGCTTCAGAACCTGAAGCTGGCTTTGAACGGAGCCGGAGCCTAAGCGAGCACCAAACGGTGCAAGCGGGCGACCGAGAATTAAGAAATTTGGAACAAGGGGCCGGACCAGGCTCCGTCAATGGAAACGACCAGGGAAGAGGTCTCAATGGAAATCCGGGCCGCAGAAATTTCTTCGATCCTCAAGGATCAGATCAAAAACTTCGGCAAGGACGCCGAGGTCTCCGAAATCGGCACCGTGCTGTCGGTCGGTGACGGCATCGCGCGCGTCTATGGCCTCGACAACGTCCAGGCCGGCGAAATGGTCGAGTTCCCAGGCGGCATTCGCGGCATGGCGCTGAACCTCGAAGCCGATAACGTCGGCGTCGTTATTTTCGGCGATGACCGCACGATCAAGGAAGGCGACACCGTCAAGCGTACGGGCGCCATCGTTGAAGTTCCGGTCGGCAAGGGCCTTCTCGGCCGCGTCGTCGACGGTCTCGGCAACCCGATCGACGGCAAGGGCCCGATCAAGTCTGAGAAGTTCATGCGCGTCGACGTCAAGGCGCCGGGCATTCTCCCCCGCAAATCGGTTCACGAACCGATGGCAACCGGCCTCAAGGCCATCGACTCGCTGATCCCGATCGGCCGCGGCCAGCGCGAGCTCGTCATCGGCGACCGTCAGACCGGCAAGACCGCCGTCATTCTCGACACCTTCCTCAACCAGAAGCCGCTGAACCAGGGCAACGACGAGAGCGCCAAGCTCTATTGCGTCTACGTCGCTGTCGGTCAGAAGCGCTCGACCGTCGCTCAGTTCGTCAAGGTTCTCGAGGAGCGCGGCGCTCTTGAATATTCCATCGTCGTCGCGGCAACCGCATCCGACCCGGCTCCGATGCAGTACCTCGCGCCGTTCACCGGCTGCACGATGGGCGAATACTTCCGCGACAACGGCATGCACGCGGTTATCGCGTATGACGATCTTTCGAAGCAGGCCGTCGCTTATCGTCAGATGTCGCTCTTGCTTCGCCGTCCTCCGGGCCGTGAAGCCTATCCGGGCGACGTTTTCTATCTCCACTCTCGTCTTCTCGAGCGCGCTGCCAAGCTCGGCGACAAGGCCGGCAACGGCTCGCTGACGGCTCTTCCGGTCATCGAAACGCAGGCGAACGACGTGTCGGCCTACATTCCGACGAACGTCATCTCGATCACCGACGGGCAGATCTTCCTTGAGTCGGATCTCTTCTATCAGGGCATCCGTCCGGCCGTGAACGTCGGTCTTTCGGTGTCGCGCGTCGGTTCGTCGGCGCAGACGAAGGCGATGAAGCAGGTTGCCGGTAAGATCAAGGGCGAGCTCGCGCAGTACCGCGAAATGGCGGCCTTCGCTCAGTTCGGTTCGGACCTCGATGCCGCCACGCAGCGTTTGCTTGCTCGCGGCGCACGTCTCACAGAGCTTCTGAAGCAGCCGCAGTTCTCGCCGCTGAAGATGGAAGAGCAGGTTGCGGTGATCTTCGCGGGTACGCGCGGTTACCTCGACAGCATTCCGGTCTCGGCAGTCGGCAAGTTCGAGCAGGGCGTCCTCGCCGGCCTCCGGTCGGAGAAGACGATCCTCGATACGGTCGCCAAAGAGAAGGCGCTGTCGGCTGACACCGAGAAGAAACTGGTCGAGTTCCTCGACAAGTTTGCCAAGGGTTTTGCAGCTTAATCGGGTTCCTTGAGGAGAACGCCCGATGGCGAGCTTAAAAGACATGCGCAACCGCATCGCCTCGGTGAAGGCGACGCGGAAGATCACGAAGGCGATGCAGATGGTCGCCGCGGCGAAGCTGCGCCGCGCGCAGGAAGCCGCGACGGCCGCCCGCCCTTATGCAGAGCGGATGGCTGAGGTTCTCGGCAGCCTCGCTTCGAAGGTTGCCGACAAGAACGGCGCTTCGCCGCTGCTCATCGGCACAGGCAAAGACCAGGTTCACCTGCTGATCGTCATGACGGCAGAGCGCGGTCTTTGCGGCGGCTTCAACTCGAACATTGCGAAGCTAGCACGGGCGCACGCAAACCGACTGATTGCGGAAGGCAAGACGGTCAAGATCTTGACCGTCGGCCGGAAGGGTGCGGAGAACCTGCGCCGCGATCTCGGTCGCAACATCATCGAGCGCAAGGATTTCCAGGGCGTGCGTCAATTGACGTTCACGCACGCGGAAGGCGTTGCCAATCGCGTCCTCGAGATGTTCGAGGCGGGCGAATTCGACGTTGCGACGCTCTTCTTCTCGGAATTCAAATCGGTCATCGCGCAGAAGCCCACGGCTTTGCAGCTCATCCCGGCAACTGTTGCCGAGACGGCGGGCGACGCAGCCAAGGGCGGCGGAGCGGCGGTGCACGAGTACGAGCCGAGCGAAGAAGAAGTTCTTGGCTTCCTGCTCTCGCGGAACATTTCGACCCAAATTTTCCGCGGGCTGCTCGAGAACTCGGCATCGTTCTACGGTTCGCAGATGACCGCGATGGACAACGCGACACGCAACGCCGGCGACATGATCAACAAGCTGACGATCAAGTACAACCGTCAGCGTCAGGCGAACATCACCAAGGAACTGATCGAGATCATTTCGGGCGCGGAAGCGGTCTAATCCGGAGGTTGGGCGATGGCGTACGTGACACGTGCAACGACGAAGGGCGGCCGAGACGGACGCGCTGTTGTCGAAGACGGCAAGCTGGCGCTCGCGATGGCGCTACCGAAGGACCTGGGCGGCTCAGGCGAAGGTCACAATCCGGAGCAACTTTTCGCTCTCGGGTGGTCTTCGTGCTTCGGCCAAGCGGTTCTATTGCTCGCCAAAAAGCACGGGCTCGACGGTCAGGCGGCGAAGGTCACGTGCGAAGTGACACTCGATAAGGATGCGACGAGCTTTGCTCTCAAGGCGCATCTGACGCTCGCGATACCCGGCGCGGAGAAAGACAAGCTGCAGGCGCTGATCGAAGAAGCTCATCAGATCTGCCCCTATTCAAAGGCGACACGCAACAACATCCCGGTGACACTGTCCGTCGCCTGATCAATTCCGTTGGAGAAAAAAATGGCTAAAAACGTAGGGAAGATTCACCAAGTGACGGGTGCCGTCGTTGACGTGCACTTCGACGGGCAGCTGCCGGAAATTCTGAACGCACTCGAGACGACGAACCACGGCAACCGCCTCGTTCTCGAAGTCGCGCAGCACTTGGGCGAGAACACGGTTCGCACCGTCGCCATGGACTCGACGGAAGGTCTCGTTCGCGGTCAGGAAGTCACCGACACGGGTTCGCCGATCTCGGTGCCGGTGGGCGACGAAACGCTCGGCCGCATCATGAACGTCATCGGCGAGCCGGTTGACGAAGCTGGCCCGATCAAGACGAAGGCGCTCCGCGCCATCCACCAGCCTTCGCCGACCTTCGAAGATCAGGCGACGGAAGCAGAAATTCTCGTAACGGGCATCAAGGTCGTCGATCTTCTCGCGCCTTACGCCAAGGGCGGCAAGATCGGCCTCTTCGGCGGCGCCGGCGTCGGCAAGACGGTTTTGATCATGGAATTGATCAACAACGTCGCCAAGGCTCACGGCGGCTACTCGGTGTTCGCTGGCGTCGGCGAGCGTACGCGTGAGGGCAACGACCTCTATTACGAAATGATCGAGTCGAAGGTGAACATCGACCCGAAGAAGAACAACGGTTCTTCGGCTGGCTCGAAGTGCGCACTCGTGTACGGTCAGATGAACGAGCCGCCGGGCGCTCGCGCTCGCGTCGCGCTGTCGGGTCTGACGGTTGCCGAGCATTTCCGCGATCAGGGCCAGGACGTTCTGTTCTTCGTCGACAACATCTTCCGCTTCACGCAGGCGGGTTCGGAAGTGTCGGCGCTTCTTGGCCGTATTCCTTCGGCTGTGGGCTATCAGCCGACGCTTGCGACAGACATGGGCGCTCTGCAGGAACGCATCACCACGACGCAGAAGGGTTCGATCACCTCGGTTCAGGCCATTTACGTTCCGGCCGACGACTTGACCGACCCGGCGCCTGCTGCTTCGTTCGCGCATCTTGATGCGACGACCGTTCTTTCGCGCTCGATCGCTGAAAAAGGCATCTATCCGGCCGTCGATCCGCTCGACTCGACCTCGCGCATGCTCGACCCGCGCATCGTCGGTGAAGAGCACTATCAGGTCGCTCGCCGCGTGCAGGCGATCCTGCAGAAGTACAAGTCGCTTCAGGACATCATCGCCATCCTCGGCATGGACGAACTGAGCGAAGAAGATAAGCTGACGGTCGCCCGCGCTCGTAAGATCGAGCGTTTCATGTCGCAGCCGTTCCACGTCGCGGAAGTGTTCACGGGTTCGCCCGGCAAGCTCGTTTCGCTCGAGGATACGATCAAGGCTTTCAAGGGCCTCTGCGACGGCGAATACGATCATCTGCCGGAGCCGGCATTCTACATGGTCGGATCGATCGACGAAGCGATCGCCAAGGCAGAAAAGCTCGCGGAAGCGGCGTAACACAGGCCAAGCGGTTTCGCGCGGGACACGCCGCGCGAACGCGCCGCCAGGAGAAAAAAATTCATGGCGGAAGCCGGTAAAGCATTTGGAAGTTGCTGCGAGGAGCTGAAAGAAGCTCTCGAAGGCGGCGACTTTGAGCCTCTGATCACTGTCGGGCCGGATGAGGTCATCTACATGACCGTCGGGCTCGTCGACCTCGAGGAAGACGAGCCGGGTCTCGTCGACCATCCGTTGTTCTTCTGTCCGTTCTGCGGCACCAAGCTGCAGACGCCGGAAGAAGTCAGGGCTAAGGCCGGCGCCGATGGCGACGGCGAAGATCAACCGCCTCAGGCTTGAGCAGCTCGAAAGCGTTCGAAGGGTGACGAACTAAAATGGCAGGCACATTCAGGTTTGAACTCGTCTCGCCCGAGCGGGTATTGCTCTCGGTCGACGCCGATCAGGTTGTCGTTCCGGGCGCAGAGGGTGATTTTGCGGTTCTCGCGGGCCACGCGCCGGTCATCTCGACCCTCCGTCCGGGGGTACTCGATGTGACGGCGGGTAGCGTGCGCAAGCGTTTGTTCGTCAAGTCGGGCTTTGCGGAAGTCGATCCTTCCCGGCTTACGATCCTCGCTGAGCGGGCTTATGACGTCGAAGAGCTTTCGGCGGCATCGCTTGCTGAAGAGCTCAAAGCGGCGGAAGCGGAACTCGCTGCGGCGAAGGACGATTCTGCGAAGCGGATGGCGGACACGCTCGTCAGCGAGCTTCGCCGGTTGTCCGCGCGGGCAGCCTAACGGGCTCCACCGCACGCATCCAAATCGAGACTTTTGATTAAATTCCGAAGCGCCCGGCTTTCATCGAAGGCCGGGCGCTTCTGCGTTTTTGATCGTTTTATTGGCTACAGGCATGCCGGATCGTTCGGTCATGGCTGTGCGCTTCTTCCTGGCACCCACAATCCGTTTGCGACATGCAACCCTGAGGTGTCCTCGGCGGTTGCATTGAGGCCACTGAGGAGTGTCCTCCCATGTCAGAAATCGATAAGAAGCTGGCTCTTTCCGAAAAACATATCGCTGAGATGGAGCGTCAGACCAACGCTCTCAAGCACGCAGCTCAGTTTCGTCCGTCTGCTGTCAGCGACGAAGACGTCTCGCTCGCTGAGCGACTGCTCAAAGCGTGGAAGACGCTGCGTTCGTCGGTCGCGAAGCATCCCGAATTCAACGAGCGGGCTCGCGATAACGCTTTGAAGAATGCCACCGACAGGTCGGCCGAGAAGATCATCGAGAAGTAATTTCGAGAGCGCTGCCGCCATCATATGTCAGCGTTCTGCCTGACTTGGCCATGCGGTGCCTTTTTCGAGGAGAAAATTCGCGTAGCCCAAGCATAAGGTCGTTGCTCGCACGGTCCATCAGCCGCGAATCGGACCAGAAGCTCAGTGCAGCAAATCCCTAGCCTAGGCTGGCGAAATTCCCGCTTCGACCAAGGGTTTTGGACCGCGTTTATCGCTGCGGCCAACTGGCGTTGGGCAAATTGTCCAATGTCGCTCGATGCTCCGCAAGTTTAGCGGATTGACCGAGGAAGCCACTGTCGATGGGACGCGGATCGCCTTGAAGCCATATCGGATTATCGCTCTGTTGCCGCTCCTTTTGCTGGGCGGCTGCAACGCTATCGTTTTGAACCCCGCCGGCGACGTCGCCATTCAGCAGCGCGATCTTGTCATCATTTCAACCGTGTTGATGCTGCTCATCATCATCCCGGTCATGGCGCTGACGGTATTTTTTGCTTGGCGTTATCGCCAGTCGAACAAGTCTGCGCCTTACGATCCCGAGTGGGATCACTCCACCCATCTCGAGCTTGTGATCTGGGCGGCTCCGCTGCTCATCATCATCTGCCTTGGCGCCATCACGTGGATGGCGACGCACTTGCTCGATCCCTTCCGCCCGATAGAGCGTACCGCTCCGGGCCAGGCCGTGACTCACGAGACGAAGCCCTTGAACGTCGATGTGGTTGCGCTCGATTGGAAGTGGCTCTTCATCTACCCCGACTACGGTGTTGCGACCGTCAACGAGATGGCGGCGCCCGTCGGACGACCGATCCACTTCCGCGTCTCGGCGTCGTCGGTAATGAACGCTTTCTACGTTCCGGCGCTTGCGGGCATGATCTATGCGATGCCTGCGATGCAGACGCAGCTTCATGCCGTCATCAACAAGCCCGGTGACTTCGAAGGCTTTTCCGCGAACTACAGCGGCGAAGGCTTCTCGGAGATGCGCTTCAAGTTCCTGGGCCGGAACGATGCTGATTTCGACAAGTGGATTTCGGACGCCAAAGCGGGCGGCGGAAATCTCGGCCGCAAT
This sequence comes from Hyphomicrobium sp. 99, assembly GCF_000384335.2. Classification (NCBI taxonomy): domain Bacteria; kingdom Pseudomonadati; phylum Pseudomonadota; class Alphaproteobacteria; order Hyphomicrobiales; family Hyphomicrobiaceae; genus Hyphomicrobium; species Hyphomicrobium sp. 99. The sequence goes on along the minus strand of NZ_KQ031382.1, from coordinate 201,996 downwards.
GAATATCTGGAACTCGAACGCCCGAGCAAAGGCGTTCCCGTTCAGAAGTGGGCCAGTGTCGACCCGAATCTCTTCCATCTGATCGTGAACCTTTGCGTCCAGCCCGGCAAAATGTGCATGCACGAGATGGCCGCGATCGACGCCAAGGGCGGTCTCGGTCTTGCGGGCGCCGATCTGGTTCAGAGAATTGAATACGATAAGTCCGCCCGACGCGGTTCGGCGCCGATCCTGGCGAAGGCCTACGTCGCAAGCGTCTGCACCACAAGCGCACCGATGGGCGCGGAATTGACCGAGGTGCAACCGATGCCGGTAAGCTCAACACCCCTTCAGGGTGCGGGCCTGCCGCGTCCCGGCACGATGTTCCAATCCTTCGCACCGCGGCCGTCCAACTCCTGACCGGGACGAATTCAAAGATGTTTGATAACCCTGAACTCATGAAGGCCATCTTCGGTCGGCTGTCGCTCGACGCCCTGCCGTTTCATGAGCCGATCCTCCTCGTAACGTTCATTGCTGTCGTCATCGGCGGCGCGGCCGTCGTCGGCGCCATCACCTACTTCAAGCTTTGGGGCTACCTCTGGCACGACTGGTTCACGAGCATTGATCACAAGCGCATCGGCGTCATGTACGTCGTGCTCGGACTCGTGATGCTGCTTCGCGGCTTCGCCGATGCCGTCATGATGCGCGCCCAGCAGGCCATCGCCTTCAACGGTTCGGAAGGCTACCTGCCCGCCCACCACTACGATCAGATCTTCACTGCGCACGGCGTGATCATGATCTTCTTCGTGGCGATGCCGCTCGTCACGGGTTTGATGAACTACGTCGTGCCTCTCCAGATCGGCGCGCGCGACGTCGCCTTTCCGTTCCTCAATAACTTCAGCTTCTGGATGACCGCCGCCGGCGCCGCTCTGGTGATGGCTTCGTTGTTCATCGGTGAGTTCGCGCGCACTGGCTGGCTTGCTTATCCGCCGCTTTCGAACATCGCTTACAGTCCGGATGTCGGTGTCGATTATTACATATGGTCTCTACAGGTCGCGGGCGTCGGGACGCTGCTATCGGGTGTGAACCTCATCGCCACCATCGTGAAGATGCGCGCTCCCGGCATGACGCTGATGAAGATGCCGGTCTTCACGTGGACGGCTCTCTGCACCAACGTCCTCATCGTCGCTGCGTTCCCGGTTCTGACCGGCGTTCTCGCGCTGCTTTCGCTTGACCGTTACGCCGGCACGAACTTCTTCACGAGCGACTTCGGCGGCAACGCCATGATGTACGTGAACCTCATCTGGATCTGGGGTCACCCGGAGGTTTACATCCTCATCCTGCCGGCGTTCGGCATCTTCTCTGAGGTTGTCTCCACCTTCAGCGGCAAGCGGCTCTTCGGCTATACGTCGATGGTTTACGCCACGGTGGTCATCACCATCCTGTCGTACCTCGTCTGGCTGCACCACTTCTTCACGATGGGCTCTGGCGCGAGCGTCAACTCGTTCTTCGGCATCACGACGATGATCATCTCGATCCCGACGGGCGCGAAGATGTTCAACTGGCTGTTCACGATGTACCGGGGCCGAATCCGCTTCGAAGTGCCGATGATGTGGACGGTCGCGTTCATGCTGACGTTCGTTGTCGGCGGCATGACGGGCGTGCTTCTCGCCGTTCCGCCGGCCGACTTCGTGCTTCACAACAGTCTGTTCCTGATCGCGCACTTCCATAACGTCATTATCGGTGGCGTCGTGTTCGGCATGTTCGCCGGTATTACCTTCTGGTTCCCGAAGGCGTTCGGCTTCAGGCTCGATCCATTCTGGGGCAAGATGTCGTTCTGGTTCTGGGTCGTTGGGTTCTGGTTTGCCTTCACGCCGCTTTACGTCCTCGGCCTGATGGGCGTTACCCGCCGCCTCCGGGTGTTCGACGATCCGTCGCTGCAGATCTGGTTCATCATCGCGGCGCTTGGCGCGGTCATGATCGCCATCGGCATCGCCTGCTTCCTGATCCAGATCGCGGTCAGCATCAAGAACCGCGAGAAGCTTCGCGACTGGACGGGCGATCCGTGGAACGGCCGCACGCTCGAGTGGTCGACGTCTTCGCCGCCGCCGGTCTACAACTTCGCCTTCACTCCTGTGGTCCACGACAACGATGCGTGGTGGGATATGAAGCACCGCGGTTATCAGCGGCCGGCCGAGGGCTTCAAGGCGATCCACATGCCGAGCAACACGAGCGCGGGCATCATTCTCGCTGGCCTCAGTGCGGTAACGGCATTCGCCCTGATCTGGCAGATCTGGTGGCTGGTGATCGTCGGGTTCGTGGCGCTCGTCGGAACTGCGATCGGTCACACGTTCAACTACCATCGCAACTTCTACATTCCGCGTGAGCAAGTCGTTGAAACCGAGCGCGAACGTACGAAGCTCCTTCAGACCGCACGGGCATAACCGATGACGACGACAACAACAGCGAGCGCAAGTCTCACCAAGGCGAAAGAGACACCCGTCTTCTACGTCGCCGATGAGCACGACCATCCCGAAGGCGCGAGCACCATGCTCGGCTTTTGGCTCTACCTGATGAGCGACTGTCTCGTCTTCGCAGTGCTCTTCGCGACTTTCGGCGTTCTCGGCGGCAACTATGCTGCCGGGCCTTCGCCGAAGGAGCTTTTCGATTTGCCGCTCGTTGCGGTGAACACGTCGATGCTTCTCCTGTCGTCGATCACCTACGGTTTCGCGGTGCTCGAGATGCAGAAGAAGAACGTGAACGGGATGCTGGTCTGGCTCGTGGTGACGGGCCTCTTCGGCGCCGCGTTTCTCGGCATCGAGCTCTACGAGTTCGCGCATATGATCCACGAGGGCGCGACGCCTCAGCGTAGTGCGTTCCTGTCGTCGTTCTTCACGCTTGTCGGAACGCACGGCCTTCACGTCACTTTCGGCATCATCTGGATGATCACGCTGATCGTTCAGGTGTGGAAGTTCGGCCTGATCGAAGCCAACCAGCGCCGCCTTCTGTGCCTCAGCATGTTCTGGCACTTCCTCGACGTCGTCTGGATCGGCGTTTTCACATTCGTCTATTTGATGGGAGTGCTCCGATGAGCACGGGTACGCACAGCGATCACGGGCACGGTGGCCACGACGCGCACGGTCACGACAGCGGGCATCCCGAGTCGACCCTTCGCGGCTATCTGATTGGCTTTGGCCTTTCGGTCGTGCTGACGGCCATTCCATTCTGGCTCGTCATGACGGGCAAGCTCGGCAGCAACGATCTGACGACCATCGCGATCCTGGTTCTGGCCGCGATACAGATCGTCGTGCACATGATCTACTTCCTGCACATGACGCCGAGCTCTGAAGGCGGCTGGACGATGATGGCGCTGATCTTCACCATCGTCATGGTGGTGATCACGCTCTCCGGCTCGCTGTGGGTCATGTATCACATGAATGCGAACATGATGCCCGGCATGGATCCGAGCCAGCTGCCGTGACCGCCGACGCCCAAGGGCGCGAGGGATCGAACGTTCAAGAGGCGGACAGTGGGCGCGCGAAGCGGCCACGTTCCGCCTTTTCTCTCGGTGCGCTGGCTCTCCTTGGGTTTGCGGGCATCATCGGCCTCCTATCGCTCGGCGTCTGGCAGATCGAGCGACGCGCTTGGAAGCTCGATCTGATCGAACGCGTCGAGCAGCGCGTTCATGCGCCGCCTCAGGCGGCGCCCGGCCCGGCCGACTGGCCAACCATCAACGCCAAGACCGACGAATACCTCCGTGTCACTGCGAGCGGACATTTCCGCAATGATCGCGAAACGCTCGTCACCGCGGTGACAAACGACGGCGCTGGTTATTGGGTCGTGACGCCGCTTGAGACGAATGACGGCTTCACGGTTCTCGTCAATCGCGGTTTCGTGCCGCCCGACAAGCGGGACCCTGCATCGCGCGCCGCGGGCCAGACAGACGGCGAGGCTTCCGTGACGGGGCTCCTGCGCCTGACCGAGCCCAAGGGCGCATTTCTCAGAACCAACGATCCCGTTGCGAACCGCTGGTTCTCCCGAGACGTGCAAGCGATTGCGGATGCGCGCGGCGTTTCCAACGTGGCGCCCTATTTCATCGATGCCGATGCAACGTCGAATCCCGGCGGCTTTCCCATCGGCGGCCTGACGGTGGTTGCCTTCCATAACAACCATCTCGTCTACGCGTTGACTTGGTTCACGCTGGCGTTGATGCTCGCCGTGGCCGCGATCCGTGTGGGGCGCGAGGAAATTCGCATTCGCAGGGCGTCCCGCGCGTCCGGCAAACCCGCGCTTCGATAACCAACGGGTCTTGGCCACTGTCGGAGCTTCACAGGACCATCCGTCATGCTGAGCCGCACTGAGACAGTCCCCGGCTCCGGAGACGAGAACCGGCTGGACGATGTGGGCGTTCAGCTGACCCGCGATCCCGCCGGCACGAAGAACATGCTGCTTTTGATCCAGCTTCGCTGGATCGCGGTTGCCGGGCAGATTGCAACCATCGTCTTCGTCGAATTCGCTCTCGGCATCGGCCTGCCGCTTTTGCCGATGGCTGTCGTCATCGCCGCCTTGATCGCGCTCAATCTCGGAAGCCTGGCTTGGCTGAGGACGGGCCGGGACGTAAGCGACGCGGCACTCCTCGGCGCGTTGCTGTTCGACGTCGCGGCTTTGACGGCGCAGCTCTACTTCAGCGGCGGCGCGACGAACCCCTTCACGTTTCTCTATCTCTTGCAGGTGACGCTCGCTGCCGTGCTGCTCGACCGGCTCGCGACGGGGGCCGTCGTCGCGGCGACCTGCCTGAGCTTCGCGGCTCTCACCTTCGATTACCGTCCGCTCGCAGTGCCGGAGGGCTTCGGCGATCTCTTCAAGCTGCACATCATCGGAATGCTCGTCTGCTTCGCGCTTGTCGCGATCTTGCTGTTCGCATTCGTGACGCGCATCACGCGCAACCTTCGCGAACGCGACGCGCGCCTCGCGGCGTTAAAGCAGCACGCGGTCGAGGAAGACCACATCGTTCGGATGGGCCTTCTCGCGTCGGGCGCGGCGCATGAGCTTGGGACGCCGCTCGCGTCGCTCTCGGTCATTCTCGGAGATTGGCCGCGCGTTCCGGCGATCGCTTCCAATCCCGAGCTGCTGCAAGAGGTGGCGGAGATGCAGGCCGCGGTGAAGCGCTGCAAGTCGATCCTCACTGGTGTTTTGTTGTCGGCTGGTGAAGCGCGCGGAGAGGCGCCGCGCGTGACGACGGTCAATACGTTCGTCAACGAGCTTGTCGAAGAGTGGCGCGCCGCGCGCTCGCCGTCGTCGTTGGAGTTCACCAATGCGTTCGGTGCGGATCTTCCGATCGTCTCGGATTCGACGCTGAAGCAGGTCGTCTTCAACGTGCTCGACAACGCTTACGATTCTTCGCCCGCCTGGGTCGGCGTCACCGTCGAGCGCGACGGCGACACGCTCGTCATGCGCGTTTCGGATCGGGGACCGGGCTTCCAGCCGCAGATGCTGGCGCAGTTCGGCAAGCCCTATCAATCGAGCAAGGGGAAGCCGGGCGGCGGGCTCGGGCTTTTCCTCGTCGTGAATGTGGTACGAAAGCTTGGAGGGAGCGTCTCGGCCGCCAATCGTCCGCTCGGCGGCGCATCCGTGACGCTGAAGCTGCCGCTTGCTGCCTTGGCACTGGGAGCACGTTCGCATGGAAACTAAACGCACGCTCGTGATCGTCGAAGACGATGCCGCCTTCGCGAACACGTTGAGGCGCTCGTTCGAGCGGCGTGATTACGTTGTCGATGTTGCGCCTGGGAGAGAAGCCTTGAGCGCGATTTTAGAGGCGCGGACGCCGGGCTACGCGGTCGTCGATTTGAAACTCAATGGTGAATCCGGTCTCGCGTGCGTCGAGGCTTTGCACGCGCACGATCCGTCGACGGTGATCGTCGTGCTGACGGGATTTGCGAGCATCGCGACGGCGGTCGAGGCGATCAAGCTCGGCGCGCGGCATTACCTCGTGAAGCCGTCGAGTTCGGACGACATCGAGGAAGCGTTCGGCAAGGCCGAGGGCGACAGCGGCATCGCGCTGACCGAGCGGCCGACATCGATCAAGACGCTCGAGTGGGAGCACATTCACCAGACGCTGGTGGATACCGATTTCAACATCTCAGAAGCCGCAAGAAGGCTTGGGATGCATCGGCGGACGCTAGCGCGGAAGTTGGAGAAGCGGCAGGTGAAGTGAGGGGGGAGAAGCGGAGAGATTCTGCAGCCCTCCGCCACGATCTGCTACCAGCGTTTGCTGCCATAACCCTGCTGCTGAGAACCATAAAGTCCATAAGTCGAATTCGTTGAACCGTACGGATTCTTTGTGCCTTCCTGGCCCGTGTACGGGTTCACGTTACCCTTCGTTGAATAGTTGTCGAACGTCGAATTGTTTGGTGAGGATTTGTAATAGGGCTCGACGTAAGTTCCATTGCTCCGAGTGTAGCCATGTACGTAATCATCCGCGTTCGCGGCACAAACCGGCAAAATAATTGCTGAAACAGCAAGCATCCATTTCATCGTTCATTCTCCTCGAAATTTGATAGTGAAAAAGGCTGTCTAGTTTGTGGTTTGTGAAACCAAGAACTCGTGCTGTTCTCCGGCAAAGTCTACGGTGATTGCGTAGGATTTGGGTGCGCTGCCGGAATATGCCGGTTGATCAAGCACAATCGTGCCTCCGACCCACTCTCCTGGCATCACGGTGTTGTCTTTCAGAATGGTTTGCTGAAGCTGAGATAAATTTTGCTCGCCCTGCGCCTGAAGCGCAGCAATGTCTTCGCGCGTTTCGTAATTCGCATTTTGCTGCGCGATTTGCGCCCTTAGCGGGTCATAGGTCGTTGCCGTGTAAGTTCCATAGTTCCCATTCGCGTGGACGGTTCCCGTCGTGTTGACGTAACCTGCATTGGCCGCATTGATCCCACGTGCGGTGGCCGAGAGCACCGCGCCGACGGCTTGTATAGTTTGGCGTGTCTGTTCTTCCCGTACCAGCTCGTCGTATCGATAGACGCGCAGCGCAGTTTGTTTGCCATCGACCGTCTGGCGCGCGTTTATATTCGCCTCCATTAAGGTCTGGGGTTTATTTTCGAGGTTTCGCACGGCTACGGTGAATGCTGGTCGCGCATTGCCTTTCAAAAGCTGATTATTTGGCCGTAGCATAACCAAGTTCTTTTTCTTCGAAATCAGAGACGGAATTCCGTCTCTGACGATCGACTCTTGGCCCGGTGCTGCGGAAAGTTGGATCTTCTGCGAAGCGCATGCGGCCAGAAAAAGTACTGGCGCCAATGCTGTTATCGATGGAATTAGACGCATGTTGCCCCCCGGCTTCTGCGCTCTGATTGTCAGTGGTCGGAATGACCATTAGCCGGTTTCAACTTTTGAGTCTCGCTTCGGAAGTTTTGTGCACGGAATTCGATGTTGCAGTGCTCAGCAAAGCGGCGGCGACGGACGATGAATGGCGGGCAAGTAAAATGGGTTAGCCGTCGAAAACGACGCGCCACCGAATTCACATCAACGATGTCGGATGGGAATGGTACCGCCTCCCAGATTTGAACCGGGGACCTCTAGATCCACAATCTAGCGCTCTAACCAACTGAGCTAAGGCGGCATACCAAAATGGCCTGGGATGACTTTAGTGCGATCTGGCGGGGCATTGCACGTGCAAATCACCGCGTCGTCGCGCTTTGAAGAATCCCTATTGCCGGTCGATCCCGAGGGGATCGCACGCGACGCTGGTTCCAACACAGCGAGAGCCAAGGGTCAAGAGCGACGTATGCGCTTGCCTTGAGTTTACCCGTTTTTGGGTGTCCTTCACATCGTAGACGCAACGCGGGGAACCCGTGCGGTTCGGTTGCGTTCACGGGCGTGGCGGGGATGTTCACCAACCTGTATCCGGGGGGATTCAGAGATCAATGACGCTATGCCCATATAGCTCGGATGAGCTTAAAGACCTGCACCGGCTGCTCAAGAGCATCATCGATGAGGCTCATGCGCGGTCGCTCAATATTGCCGACGACGATATTATCGAGAAGCTGTTCGATCTGGCCGATCACGGCGAGCGCGACCCGGAAAAGCTTCGCGCGGCCGTCCTGAGCAAGGCTGCCTAAGGGCAACCCGGCTTTATCACTACCCGAGATTGTGGTCCGGGATATTCGCCGGGCGTAGTGCTCCTCCTGCGTGCTGCGCCGCCGCGTAAGACAGTGGAAAATCGCCCGTTTGCCGTTCTGAAGGCTCGCAAATCACGTAGATCATCGTGATGCGTTGCGCATGAGCCTATGGAACGGGCGCTTTTGACCATGGCGGTCTCCGCTAAACCCGCAATGCCCGGCCGCCGCGACAATCTCGCGGCGCACGAAGCCGCGCCCGCGACGGAAGCTGTCAGCTCGCAGGCGGTCATCACGATCGATCCGGAGGCGGCGGAAATTCTCGGTGCGACGGCATCGGGCGCTGCGGCTCTCGGGCTTTTTCCCTATGCGACGTTTCCAATCGCCATCGATCCCAAAACGCCGGCGCTGGAACGGCTGCGTCAGATCGCGGGCGAGAACGATTTCCGCAAAGGCGGTTTCGAGACGCTGGTGTTCTGGAGCAATGGCCGGCTGAAGCGTTTGACATGCCGCGTCACGAGGCCGGGCAAGAAGGGCTCGAAGGTTCTGCTGCTTCACGTCGATGAGGGTGAAGCGCCGTCGGAAGCGCCGTCGTTTGATGCGCGCGCTTTGACGCCGGTTTATGCGGCTATCGGGGCCGAAATCCAAGCGTTGGGCGCTGCGGGCGTTGCCGAAGCCGAGGCCGCCGCGCCGAAGCCGATGATCGTTCTGGATGCCGATCATCTCGCCAAGCTCGCGCACGAACTCAAGACGCCGCTGACGGCCATCGCTGCCGCTTCCGAGATCATGCGTGACGAGCGGCTCGGCGAGATGAAGAACGAGCGGTATCTGAGCTACGCGGCCGATATTCACGAAAGCGCGACGCACGCGCTCGACGTCATCACGGCGTTGCTTTCGGACGGCACGCGGACGACGAGCGTACCGGTCGCGCGGCTCATCGCGCTCGATCTCAATGCGATCGTAGAGCGGACGGTGTCAAGCGTGCAGGCGCTGGCGGAATCGTGCGGATTGAACCTCGTCTTCGAGAGCGACGGGGCGCGTCCGCATGTCGTCGCCAATCCGACGGCGCTTCGGCAAATCCTGCTGAACCTGCTGACGAATGCGATCAAGTTCACGCCGCGCGGCGGGGATGTTCGCGTCGCGACCGGTTATGTCGGCGATGGCCGCGTATTCCTCGTCGTGAGCGATACCGGCCGCGGGATGAGCGGAACGCAGTCGCCATCCTACAAGGCTTCCGCCGCATCGCTGCAGCCGCCCTGGGCTCACAGCACCGGCATCGGGCTGCCGCTCGTCGAACGGCTTGTTCGCGATATGGGTGCGGAGTTCGAGATCGAGAGCGCGGCGGAGGGCGGGACCGCGGCATTGATCATTTTCGGCGACTTCACGCGCCGCTTCGAGTGACCGGCCAGGCTCTCCGATCACTGACGGTAGCCAGTTGAAAATTATAAAAATTCTAATGTGAAGCCAGCGGCTTACAAATGGTTGACCGGGCGGCCATCCTCGCGCTAGCTCAAGTCAGGTCGTCATCGCGACGGCCGCGCCATTGGCTTGGCGCCAACCGATACCGGGGCCTTGAACCCTGATTATTGGAGTCGAAATGATTATTGTTCTGCAGGCGCTCCGCAGCGCCAATTCCTCTTACGCCCGTTGGTCCTTCAGCTCATTCGCCGCAATCGCGCGCGTCCCAGCGGAGGTCTGCAACAATGGCTAATTCGGCATCCATCGGACATGTCGCCCGCTCGGCCAAGGTCGTGCCGCTTCCCGCGCGCGCTCCGGAGCGGTTGGTTGGCGTTGGCTTCCGGTGCTGGCTCGCGGGCTTGTCGACTGGCGACATCAAGTGCTGGGAAGATGCCTGGAACACGTTTTCAGGCATGCTCGGGCCTGAAAAGGCGAAGACGCTGCTTCTCGATCTCTCGAAGTTCGTTCGCGCAGTGAAAGCGAACGCGCAGCGCGACATCGAAATCTCGCCGGCCGGCTGCCGCAGTTTCTGCCGTGACGAGTGTCTGGCGATCTCGATCATCGCGGCCTGTCAGCATGGCGAGCGGCAAGCGCTGAAGGCATCGGTTTCGGCGCTGATCGGCTCGGAAGATATCGGCGACACATTGAACGGTGCGCTGGCGCTTGCGGATGCTCTCAGCAGCACCAATCAGATGCTGTGTGCGGATTCCGTTTGCCCCGCGACGTGCGCGCTTCGCGCTTCGCGCCGGCGTTTGATGTAAAGCGCTTCTGCTCTTTCGTCAGGATTTGTCGAGACAGGCTTGGATGCGATCGGCGGCGCGCGCAATATCGTCCGCTCTCAGATGCAAGCCTGCCTTGGTTCGCCGCCAGAGAACGTCGGTCGCAGTTTCCGCCCACTCTTCCGATTTGAGATAAGCGACCTCGCGCTCGGTTAGACTGCCGCCGAAATTTTCGCCGAGGTCTTTTTCGGACGCGGCGCCGTCGATGATCTTGCGGGCCCGCGTGCCATGGCGGCGTGCCAGCTGGCGAAGGAAAGCTGTCTCGAAGCCTGAGTTCTCCCGAGCGAATTCTTCAAACCATTGATCGAACGACCGGCCGCCCAGATCGCCGCCCGGCAGAGGCACCGTTCGCGTACGTCCGGGCTGCATTTTCGGAAAATAGGGGTTCATAAATTTCAACGCCGCTTCGGCGAGCTTGCGGTAGGTCGTGATCTTTCCGCCGACGACGTGAAGTATCGGCGGCGTATCGGTTGCGTCGAGTTCGAGACGGTAATCGCGGCTCACGGCAGACGCGGTTTCGCTGCCGTCTTCATCGAGCGGACGAACGCCGGCGAAACTCCAGACAATGTCGCGATGGGTGAGTGGCTTTCGAAAAAAGCGATTGGCGGCATCGAGCAAGTAGTCTTGTTCTTCGCGCGAGGGGTTTGCGTGGCGCGGGTCGCCGGCGAATGCTTCCTCCGTCGTGCCGATCATCGTGAACGTTTCTTCGAACGGCAACGCGAACACGATCCGGCCGTCGCTGTTTTGGAACGTGTACGCGTCATCGGCGCCTGCAACGCGCGGTACGGTGATGTGGCTGCCTTTGACGAGCCTCACGGTCGGAGGTCGAATGTGTTGCGGGCTGTTTGCAAGCGCTGCCACTTTTGCAACCCACGGTCCCGCAGCGTTGATGACGGCGCGAGCAGCAACGCGACGGCCCGCGTTACCGAGTGTTGCAGTCCAGAAGCCATCTTCGATGTTCAATCCGGTGACGGGCGTTCGCGTTTCGATGCTCGCTCCGGCTTCGCGCGCGGCAATTGCATTCAGAACGACAAGCCGGGAATCGTCGACGGCACAGTCCCAGTACGTGAAGCCGCGCGTCAATTCCGGCATCAGAGGTGCGCCCGCCGGATCGCGTCGCAGATCAATCGCGTGCGACGCGCCGAGGGATTTCCGGGTCGCCAGATGATCGTAGAGAAACAGTCCGGCGCGCATCATCAGTTCGCTGCGCATGCCGGGCGCCTGCGGAAGTACGAAGCGCATCGGATGGATGATATGCGGTGCCTTCGCAAGAAGGACTTCGCGCTCGGCGAGGGCTTCACGAACGAGGCGGAATTCAAAATGCTCGAGGTATCGGAGGCCGCCGTGGATCAGCTTGGAGCTTGCCGACGACGTTGCCCCCGCGAGGTCATCCGCCTCGGCGAGGAAAACAGTCAGTCCACGCATCGCGGCATCGGCTGCGATACCGGCACCGTTGATGCCGCCGCCGATCACGAGGAGATCGTAAATCTCGTCCGCCATGGTTGGTGCCGCCATGCGTTGGTGCAGCTTCAGAACGTCGTGCCGCGTCCAACTCTAGGCGACTCGTTCGCGCCCGCGAAGGTTTCAGGCGGGCGCTTCTTCTTTCTTTTTCTGCGGCCGGAGCAGCAGGCTGACCAAGAGACCCGCAACGAAGCTCGCGGGGACCGCGACGAGCGTGATGGCGGCCGGCTTCAGTCCGCCCCAGTTTGCAATCGTGGTCACGTGCTTGACGAGCGCTGAGCGGGCGAGCGCTTCCGCTTCGGGTGTCGTCGCAGCAGCAAGTGCGGCTTGGAGTTCAGCGAAGCGCTTTGCCGCCATTGGCGGCGCATCGGAAAGGCCGCCGGTGATACTGAATAGCTCGACTGGCCACAGGTGAACGCCCAGCAGGTAAGCAGCGGTGATCAGCGTTCCGACAAGCATCGCGGCGATGGCGCCCGCGGCGTTCATATGGCGCCAGTGCAGGCCAAGAACGAGCGAGGGGAAAATGCCGGCGGCCAATAATGCGAAGCCTTCCGCCGCGAGAAGCGCGGTACCTATGGCCGAATAGAGCGCCAACACAGCCGCTCCGACGAGCAGAGTTCCGCCGATCGACACCGAACGAAAATCAAGGCCCGGCGCGCGCTCATCGCGCTTCGTTCTGATCTCACCGTCTGCGACGACGATGCTCGATATAAGCGCATTGCCGACGAGCACCGACGCCAGGATGACGCCGAGCAAGAGCGGATATTCCAGCATGGGATCGAGACCCGAAATCATCGGCGCCGCGACGACGAATCCGTCCGTCGTGAATGCGAGATCCTGAAGTCTCAGGAAGCCGCGCTGTCCGGAGGCTTTGGCGCAGGCGGCGGCGAGATCGGCTGTCGCGGGCGACGTCTGATCGCAAACTTTCACCCAGCCGCGCGCGCTCGCTTCGGCGAAGGATTGCGGGATAGCCGCAATTTCTATGCCTTTCGACATCGCTTCTTCGAAGCCGATGCGGCTGTAGAGCGCCAGCGGCGGAAGGCTGGCGATGAGGATCGCGACGCCGACGAGCGCCAGGGCCGTGCGCTTCACCGCGCCGCCCGGCGCGACCGCCGATTGCGACACGTGCCGCCCGAGAAGATGGGGAGCCGCGACCACGCCGAGCGCGACCGCGAGCAAGAGCCCCGCAAAATTTCGCATCGATAGCTGCAGGAACGGCGACGTCATCGGCGTCAACGATTTCACGTCCGACAGGCGATTGACGACAAGTGCCTGATTGAGGTTGGCGTGACTTTCAAGCGCGGACCCGAGCGAAAAGTGCGGCAGGGGCGAGCCGGTCGAAAACACCGCGAGCGCGATCAACGTCGCGAGCAATCCGACGAAGACGGCGACGAAGCCGAGACCGCCGCTCATTTTCGCTGGCGAGAGAAATGTGCCTGCAAGCCAAGTCGCGGCTACTGCGAGCGCGAGGCCGAGTATCGCTTGGTGGAGGGGAATTCCGGTGAGGCTCTGAAGGCCAAGCGAACCTGCCCTGATGTCGGCGGCCAGGAGCAGACCTGTCGCCGCCAATGCGATGAGGAATGCCAAGCGGCGCGTCAGGCTTCCGCCGTAACGGATCGCAAAAAATCCGCTGATCGATTGCACGGGGTAGAGAACGAAGCGCGGCGCTACGAGGATCGCAAGCAGGGCGACGCCGGCGACGAGACCGAGCGGCAGGGCCAAGCCGTCATAGCCCATCGCTGCGATATAACCGGTGAAGCCAAGAAGCGCGACGGCGCCGACGATCTCGCCAGCGAATATGAGGGCAGGGCGAATGCCTTCGCGAACCGGCACACCGCCAGCTCTCCAAGCGTAGAAGGCGACCAACGCAACGAGACCGATGATTGCGCCTTGCGCGGCAATCCAGAAGCCGAGTGGGAAACCGCCGATACGAACAAAATTGAGCGTCAGCGCCGACAGCGGCAGCGCGACCGACAGGATCAGCCAAATCAGCAAGCTCGCCAGAAGCAGGCGACCTGAAGGCCGGCTGGCGCCAGCAATATCCCCCAAACTCATCTTCACCCTCTCTGCGTCCCCGACACAGGATCCTGAGCGCGCTATTGGCGTCAGAAAGGCGTTACGATCAAGGCAGCCAAGGCAATACTGCCAAGACGCGACTCAGGAAGCGTGGAAAGCGGTTCGCCGATGGCGATCTCGGCCACTCTAGGATTGCTTATGAGCGTGAGTGAGGGTCGGCCATAAAACGGCAATGGGGTGGCTCGAATTACCGAACCACCCCGATGGTATCGTCCCTAGACTTGGACCTTTATTCGTTTTTTTTGTCTTGCGACCGGTCCCGGCCATCGCAAGTGGCGGCAACATGTACCAAACAATCTTCTGCGTCAAGTCACCGCGCGACATAAATAATTTACGCTTTCAGTATGCCTGAAAGATGATCACGCGAGGGGCCAACGGAGCTGCGCTGGGGCTTTAATTTCAGTCGTGGTGCATCTCATGGTGCATGGCGCCCATAGAATCATCAACCGGCTGCGAGTCAAACCCATGAGGTCCCTTTGCGCCGGGCGGTTCGATCGTTCCTTCAACCTCTATGGGGCCGGCCTTGGCGAAGGTCAGCGTGAGCTTCACCAGATCGCCCTCCTTGAGCGGCTCTTTCAAATCGAACAGCATCATGTGATCGGCCATCGGCTTCAGGACGACGGATTCGCCGGGCTTCAGGTCGATGCCGTCGAGACGGCGCATCTTCATGACGTCGCCCTCCATGGTCATCGAATGAATTTCAGCCCGGCCGGCGACGGGGGACGAGACGCTGATCAGCCGGTCGGAGGTATCCTTGTCAGTCTTGATCTCGGCGAAGGCCGAGCCGACCTTTGCGCCTTCCGGCGTGGCGCGTGCCCAGGGATGTGCAACCGTTACGCCTTTGACGGTCACTTCGTGGGCGTCGGCCAGGGCGGGCGCTAGCGCGGCCAGCACGGCGAAGGCCGGGATTATCAGACGCATGGCAGTTCCTCCAGAGAGACATTCCAGGGCGGATATAGGCCAGATCCCAGAAAATGGCATGGGTCCAAGGGCTGAAATTTGTGGTCTTGGCCGGGACTTAACCTAAGGCTTCCGGGAATGTGCTAAAGAGCCAAGGCGTGTACCGAGTGGAAACGGGACTTAACGAATTGTCATCGCCCAAGCGTATCCTTCTGATCATCGGCGGCGGCATCGCGGCCTATAAGTGCTTGGAGCTGATCCGGCGGCTGAGGGAGCGCGGGCACAGCGTCCGGGCTGTGATGACGAAGGCCGCCCACCATTTCGTGACGCCGCTTTCCGTTGGCGCACTGACCAACGAAAGGGTGCTGACAAACCTCTTCGATCTCGACGACGAACGCGAGATCGGACACATCCGGCTGGCACGTGACAGCGATCTGATCGTCGTTGCGCCCGCGACGGCCGATCTCATCGCGAAAATGGCCGGCGGGCACGCCGACGACCTCGCGACCGCCGTTCTGCTTGCCACCGATAAGCCCGTCCTCGTCGCACCTGCCATGAACCCCGCGATGTGGCATCATCCGGCGACGCGCCGGAACGTTGAGCAGCTCAAGGCCGACGGCATCCGGCTTATCGGGCCTGCCGCCGGTGAAATGGCGGAGCGCGGCGAAGCTGGGCTCGGCCGCCTCGTCGAAGTTCCCGAACTTGTCGCGGCCATCGAGGGGGTTTTTGAGCCGGGCCAGCCGCGACACGGCGGCGTTCTCGAGGGCCGGCATGTCCTCATCACAAGCGGGCCGACGCACGAGCCCATCGATCCGATCCGCTATCTGGCGAACCGTTCGTCGGGCAAGCAGGGTTTCGAACTCGCGACCGCTGCGGCCGATCTCGGTGCGCGGGTGACGCTGATCACGGGTCCGGTTTCGCTTCCCGAACCGGCCGGCGTCGACATCATTCGCATCAAGACGGCGGCGGAAATGCTGGAGGCGGTGAAGGCGGCGCTGCCGGCCGATATCGCCGTCTTCGCGGCGGCCGTTGCTGATTGGCGCGTCGAGACCATTCAAACCGAGAAGATCAAGAAGACCGATAAGACGGGTGCGCCGACGCTAACGCTCACCGAAAACCCGGATATCCTGAAAATGATCGCGCGGCCCGGTCCGGAACGGCCGCGTCTCGTCATCGGTTTCGCGGCTGAAACGCAGAATGTTTTGGACTATGCGAAGTCGAAACTGAAATCCAAGCGCGCCGATTGGATCGTCGCCAATGACGTTTCGCCCTCGTCGGGCGTCATGGGCGGCGAGAACAATACGGTGCATCTGATTACTGCGAGCGGTGTCGAGAGCTGGCCCGAAATGAGCAAAGCCACGGTCGCGCGGAAAATTATGGAGCGCGCAGCGGAACAGCTGCACACAAAAAGGACGGCTGCGGAATGAAGGACGCCGAATGAAGGTCAAAGTCAGGCGTCTCGAGCATGCCGAGGGATTACCGCTTCCAGATTATCAGACGGCCGACGCAGCAGGATTCGATCTTGTGGCGGCTGTCTCTGAGGGTACTCCTGTTACCATCGCGCCGGGCGCGCGTGCGCTCATTCCGACGGGGTTGATCTTCGAGCTTCCGCGCGGGACGGAGGCACAGGTTCGTCCGCGATCAGGCCTCGCCGTGAAGCACGGCGTTACAGTTCTCAATAGCCCTGGCACGATCGACGCCGACTATCGCGGCGAGGTTGCAGTAATCTTGATCAACCTCGGAACGGAGCCGTTTGCCGTGGCGCGCGGCGAGCGCATCGCCCAAATGATCGTCGCGCCGGTAACCCGTGTAAAACTTCGCGAAAGTAAAAAGCTCAAGGCAACAAAAAGGGGCGCGGGTGGTTTCGGCTCTACGGGCGTTGGCGCGGCTCCATCCCATGACCGCCCCGCGAAGAGGAAAGCGGTTGCTAAAGGACCGGCCGGAGAGCAAACAAAATCTCGTTCGTGATTTCAACGGGCGCGCAAATCATAAAAAGTGTAATGCTTATGGGGAGATATGCGCTTTCTCACCTCTTGAGCGTCCCTCTCGAACCTGCGAGAACCGGTCTCACGTTTGTGCTCGGTGAGCGCGTCATAACGAGACAGATCAGGACAGGTCATGGCAGAAACTATTGAGATCAAAACACTCGAAGCCACGAAGAGCTGGGGGCGCGGCCGCGTTTATGACAGCATCACGGAAACGATCGGGCACACGCCGCTCGTCCGCCTAAAGAACATCAAGGCGGCAGCGAACCTCAAAGCCGACATTTTGCTGAAGCTCGAATTCTTCAATCCGCTGTCGTCGGTCAAGGACCGCATCGGCGTCGCGATGATCGACGCGCTCGAAGCCGAAGGCCGCATCAAGCCCGGCAAGACGGTTCTGATCGAGCCAACGTCCGGCAACACCGGCATCGGTCTCGCATTCGTCGCGGCGGCGCGTGGCTATCGCCTCATCCTCGTCATGCCCGAGACGATGTCGATCGAACGCCGCAAGATTTTGAGCCACCTCGGCGCCGAACTTGAACTGACGCCCGGAGCAGGCGGCATGCCGGCAGCCGTCGCGCGCGCTGAAGAGCTTGCGAAGACGCTTCCCGATGCCGTGATCCCGGGCCAGTTCGACAATCCGGCCAACCCGCTCGTTCACGAAAAGACGACGGCGGAAGAAATCTACAACGACACGAACGGCAAGGTGGATGCACTCGTGATCGGCGTCGGCACCGGCGGCACGTTGACGGGCGTCGGCCGCGCTCTGAAAAAGCGTATTCCGGGGCTCAAGGTGATTGCCGTGGAACCGACGACCAGCGCGATCCTCTCCGGCCAGCCGCGCGGTCCCCACAAAATTCAGGGCATCGGCGCGGGATTCATTCCGAGCATTCTCGACCGCGGTCTGATCGATGAGGTTGTGACCGTTGCGAGCGATACCGCATTTGAGGTTTCGCGCACTGTTGCGAAGGCCGAAGGCATTCCCGGCGGCATCTCGACGGGCGCCAACGTGGCTGCTGCGATCTCCGTCGCCGAAAGGCCCGAGTTTGCGGGTAAAACGATCGTCACGTTCGCGCCTTCGTCGGCCGAGCGTTATTATTCGAGTGAACTTTTCGTCGATCCGCAGCCGAAGGGCTGAGGCTTCGACGCCCTAAACTTTTGAGGTCCAATGGCTACGCTCACGGCAGACGAGGTTCAGCGCTACAAGCGCCACCTCGTGCTGCGTGACGTCGGAGCGCCCGGACAGCAAAAGCTCAAGGCGGCACGCGTTCTCGTTATTGGCGCCGGCGGACTTGGTTCGCCGGTCGTCACCTACTTGGCAGCGGCCGGCATCGGCACGATCGGCATCATCGATGACGATCGCGTCTCGATCGACAACCTGCAGCGCCAGATCGCGCATCGCACCGAAGATGCGGGCAGGCTGAAGGTCGAGAGTGCGCGGGATACGATCCTTCGCATCAATCCGCTCGTGACCGTCGAGACGTACGCTGAGCGCATCGACGCGACGAACGCCCTCGATATTATTTCGCGCTACGACATCGTTGCGGATGGCTCGGACAATTTCGCGACGCGCTATCTCGTCTCGGACGCGTGCTATTTCGCGAAGCGGCCGCTTGCCTATGCGGCGCTCGGATCGTTCGACGGCTATATCTCGCTCTTCAAGCCGCACGCGACCGACGCGCAAGGAAATCCCTACCCGACGCTGCGTTGTGTTTTTCCGGAAGCGCCTCCCGCAGGGCTTGTCGCCAATTGCGAAGAGGTCGGCGTGTTGGGCCCTGTCGCCGGTGTCGTCGGGACATTGCAGGCGACCGAAGTCGTGAAAGAAATTCTCGGTCTCGGCGAAAGTCTCGCGGGACGCCTGCTGATCTATGACGCGCTCGCGACGCGATTCGAGGTCGTGACAATCTCCTGGGATCCGGACAATCCGCTCTCAGGGCGCAATCCGACGATTACGGACCTCAAATCAGCGCAAGCGGTTACCAACCCCGCTTGCGCTGCCGAATAGTTCGTAAAGTTCTGCTCAGAGCATTGCCGGGTGAACGCGGTCGGGCGGTGCGTGCCCGTCGGCGAATGCCTTGATGTTGATGATGACCTTTTCGCCCATGTCGATGCGGCCCTCGATCGTCGCCGAACTCATGTGCGGCAGAGCGACGACGCGCTCGGACGCCAAGAGCCGCGGATTGACGGCCGGCTCGTGCTCGAACACGTCGAGACCGGCGCCTGCGATCGCGCCGGCTTCGAGGAGGCGAACCAGCTCGTTCTCGTCCACGACCTCGCCGCGCGCGGTGTTGACGATGTAAGCCGACGGCTTCAGCAACTTCAGCCGGCGCGCCGACAACAGGTGATAGGTTCCGGGCGTGTGCGGACAGTTGATCGAGACAATGTCGACGCGCGTCAGCATCTGATCGAGGCTTTCCCAGAAGGTTGCCTCGAGTTCCTCCTCCACCTCTTCGGCCGCGCGACGGCGGTTGTGGTAGTGGATCTGCAAGCCAAACGCCTTGGCGCGGTGTGCGACCGCCTGGCCGATGCGGCCCATGCCAATGATGCCGAGCCGTTTGCCGTAGATGCGGTGGCCGAGCATCCAGGTCGGCGACCAGCCGGACCACTTCGTTTCCGGATTGCGCATGTAGGCTGCGCCTTCGGCGAGGCGGCGCGGCACAGCGAGAATGAGCGCCATCGTCATATCGGCGGTGTCTTCGGTCAGCACGCCGGGGGTGTTGGTCACCAGAATGCCGCGGTTGCGCGCGGTATCGAGATCGACGTTATCGACACCCGTTCCGAAGTTCGCGATGAGGCGAAGCTTGGGGCTGGCTTGCGTCAGTACGGCGCGATCGATGCGATCGGTGACCGTCGGCACGAGCACGTCAGCGGTTTTGACAGCCTCGATCAGCTGAGCCTGATTGAGTGGCTTGTCTTCGATGTTGAGACGCGTGTCGAAAAGCTCGCACATCCGAGTCTCGACGACATCGGGGAGTTTGCGGGTGACAACGACGACAGGTTTCTTATGAGGGGTGGGCATTCGCTTCCCGTTGCAAGAAAATCGCGGCGTTCGCATGTCCCTTGCGGCGCCGCTTGAGAAAGTGCGGCCCCGTGTCTATCAGATGGTCTTCGCGAAGACAAAGTCCTGAAATCAGTTGCGGACGCCTAAGATAAGGGCACGCTAACCGATTTTGTTGCCGAGCGCGGGGTTTGAGACCGCTTCCATGACAATAACGATCCTAAACCATAGACGCGCCCGGCCGGGGGCGGGGCTGCGGCTGGCGCTTTCGAGCGTCAGGGCCATTCTTGCAGCTGCCGCGATCGCGGTGATTCTGCCTGCAGGTGCGCCTGCTGCCGTCGCCGATGACGCGCCTGCGCTCACTGGAAGCGGCTTGCCGGTGCCGCGCTTCGTCAGCCTCAAGTCGGACAGGGTCAACCTTCGGAACGGGCCAGGGACCGATTATCCGACCTCCTGGATCTATCGGCGCGCCGGTCTGCCGGTCGAGGTCATCAAGGAATTCGAAGCTTGGCGGCAGGTTCGCGACGCGGAAGGCGCCACGGGCTGGGTTCTGCAGTCGTTGCTGTCAGGCCGGAGAACAGGCCTCGTTCTGCCTTGGGAACGGAAGACCGGGACGTCGCCGCCGCTGGTGCCGATCATGGCAAGCGATAGCGAGCACACGAATGTGGTGGCGAACGTCGAAGCGGGCGTCATCGCCGACTTGCACATGTGCGACGGACGCTGGTGCCGCGTCACGGTTGACCAATACAGCGGCTACATCGAGCAAAAGAAGCTGTGGGGCGTCTACGAGGGCGAGACGTTCAAGTGAGGCTGATGCCTCTCGTTGGCGAGCTTGACGTTTGGTCTCAAGCTTTCGTCAGGCGCACGACAACATCGACGTGCGTGATTTTCAGGCCCTCGGGCGGTTCGGGGAGCCCAGCGACGGTAATGGCATCGCCCGGGATATCCATCAGCTCGCCGTTCGGCTCGAGCAGGAAGTGATTGTGGTTGGACGTGTTGGTGTCGAAGTAGGCTTTTGAGCCTTCGATCGCCAGTTCGCGCAGAAGGCCGGCGCGCTTGAACTGGTGGAGCGTGTTGTAAACGGTCGCGAGCGAAACATGCTCGCCAAGCCCCGCGACTTCAGCATGAAGCTGTTCTGCCGTCACGTGGCGATCGCCGCCTTCAAAGAGAAGCCGACCGAGCGTCATACGCTGACGCGTGGGCCGGAGACCCGACTTTCGCAGGATCTCGGACGTCGTCATCGGCACTTCTGTTGCCGTACCTAGCGGAGATTTCTCAGTCATTTCCGTTTGCAGAACCGTGCTTGCGTCCCCACCTTGAACCGACAAGATATCAGCTCTTACGAAACGCGCCAGTTACATAAGTATAGTCACTTGCCTTAAAAGCCGCAACTTACGGCGAGAATCGGTCTTTAAGACAGGTCAACGCCCTGTTACACGCAGCGGCCAGCCTGCTAGGCGCAGCGGCATGCGTGTGTTACGACCCCGTTATCTTGACCTACCCGGAGCATAATGTGAACGAACACCGCATAGTCAGCCATGAAGCGAGGGGACCCGTGGCGGAACGCCGTTCGAGCTTCGAGTTTGAGGATTTGCTGGCCTGCGGGCGCGGCGAGCTGTTCGGTCCGGGCAATGCTCAATTGCCGCTGCCGCCAATGTTAATGGTCGATCGCATTTCGGAGATCTCCGAAAATGGCGGTGCACATGGCAAGGGCCTCATCGTTGCCGAGCTTAAGGTTGCAGGCAACGAGCGCCTCGATTGGCTATTCGCCTGCCATTTCAAGGGCGATCCGGTGATGCCCGGCTGCCTCGGCCTCGATGCGCTCTGGCAATTGACGGGATTTTATCTGGGCTGGCTCGGCCTTACGGGGCAGGGCCGGGCTTCCGGCGTCGGCGAGGTCAAATTCACGCGCGAAGTCACGCCTGACGTAAAACTGCTTGAATATGTCATAGACATTAAGCGGGTCATCGCCCGGAAACTGAAACTCGCAGAGGCGGACGGGGTCCTGAAAGCCGATGGCGAGGTGATATACACAGCCAAGGACCTGAGGGTCCTACTCAAGTCGAGCGAAGGTCCTTAAGCGTTTGGCGCAGAGGGCCCGGCTGTCAAAGCGGGCGGCAGCAGGAACCGCAGGAGTGAAGGAGCGCATGCGGCGCGTAGTTGTGACTGGCATGGGTGTGGTGTCCTCGATCGGGAACAACACCCAAGAAGTTCTTGCTTCGTTGAGAGAGGCAAAGTCCGGCATTTCTCGCGCAGAGAAATACGCTGAGTTGGGCTTCAAATGCCAAGTCCACGGAGCCCCACACATCGAGTGGGAGGCTATGGTTCCCCGGAAGCCGAAGCGCTTCATGGGGCCTGGTGTCGGCTGGAACTGGATCGCGATGGATCAAGCCATCCGCGATGCGGGCCTCGAGGCGACCGATGTCGTCAACGAGCGCACCGGCATCATCGTCGGTTCGGGCGGCCCTTCGACCCGCGCGATCGTCGAAGCAGCCGAAGTGACGCTCGAATCCGGTAGCCCAAAGAAAATCGGGCCGTTCGAGGTTCCGAAAGGCATGTGCTCGGGTCCCTCGGCGGCGCTTGCCACGGCCTTCCAGATCAAAGGCGTCAATTATTCGATTTCATCGGCTTGCGCGACAAGCTCGCACTGCATCGGCAACGCGGCCGAGTTGATCCAGTGGGGCAAGCAGGACGTGATGTTTGCCGGCGGTTGCGAAGAGCTCGACTGGACTTTGTCGAACCTCTTCGATGCCATGGGCGCGATGTCCACCCACTTTAACGATACTCCGGCGCGGGCGAGCCGCGCCTACGACAAGAACCGCGATGGCTTCGTTATCGCGGGCGGCGCAGGCGTCGTCGTGCTCGAGGAACTGGAGCACGCGAAGGCCCGTGGCGCCAAGATTTACGGCGAGCTTACGGGCTATGCCGCGACATCCGACGGTTTCGATATGGTTGCACCCTCGGGCGAGGGCGCCGAGCGCTGCATGCGTCTGGCTCTCAAGGGTTTTGACGGCAAGGGCTTGCCGAAGATCGACTATCTCAATCCGCATGGGACGGGCACGCCAGTCGGCGATGCGAAAGAGATCGAGGCCGTTCGTGCGGTGTTCGGAGCCAATGCGCCCGTCATCTCGGCTACCAAATCGTTAACGGGACATTCGCTTGGCGCCATCGGTGTTCAAGAGGCGATTTTCTCGCTGCTGATGATGAATAACGGTTTCATCTGCGAGAGTGCGAACATTGACGAACTTGACCCTGCGTTCGCCGATATGCCAATCGCACTCAAGCGTATAGACAACGCAGACCTTAACTGTGTGATGTCGAACAGCTTCGGTTTTGGCGGCACTAATGCCACTCTGATCTTCTGCCGGCATGATGCCTGAGTAACCAAAGCTTTCCTGGCCGCCGCTAGGAATTGCGACGCGGCGGACGGTTGAGAGCGATGAGAGTATATAAACGTGGCGCCGGCTGGTTTGACGTTCGCGGGCGTTCCTTTGGTGACAAAACGAGGCTTCCTATGACCGACTTCGATATCGCAAAGCCAGGCCCTCTGATGGCGGGTAAGCGCGGTCTTGTAATGGGGGTCGCCAATGATCGGTCGATCGCTTGGGGAATTGCGCGCGCTCTTGCAGGACAAGGTGCCGAACTCGCATTCACCTATCAGGGTGGCGCATTCGGCCGCCGCGCGCTTCCTCTCGCGCAATCGCTCGGCTCGAAGATCATCGAGGAATGCAACGTTCTCGATCTTGCGAGTGTCGACAATGTCTTCGCGCGGATCAAGGAAGAGTGGGGCGGCCTCGACTTCGTGGTTCACGCTCTCGCCTATTCCGATCCGAAAGAGCTTGCCGGACGCTACGCCGATACGACCCGCGAGAACTTCATCAACTCGATGGTGATCTCGTGCTTCTCGTTCACTGAAATTGCGAAGCGGGCTTCGGCACTGATGCCGAACGGCGGATCGCTCATCACGCTGTCCTATGGCGGCGCGACGCGCTGGGTACCATCCTACAACGTCATGGGCGTTGCGAAAGCGGCGCTTGAAGCTTCCGTTCGTTATCTCGCTGCCGATCTCGGGCCGCAGGGCGTTCGCGTCAACGCGCTCTCGGCTGGTCCGATGCGCACGCTTTCCGGCGCTGGCGTTTCGGACGCGCGCGTGATCTTCAATTTCCAGCGCGATAACTCGCCGCTGCAACGCACGCCCACACTGGACGAGGTCGCGGGCTCGGCGCTCTATCTGTTGTCGCCGATGTCGGGCGCCGTTACCGGCGAAGTTCATTTCGTCGATTGCGGCTATAACACCGTGTCGATGCCGTCGCTCGAAGGCCTGAAAGAGCACGACAGCGAAGCCAAGACGGCGAGCCGCTCGCCGTCGGCTGCTGCGGAGTGACATTTGGAGGCCGTTGACGTTCGCCGTCGGCCGTCGCAAACACTCCGCTCATGATCGGGGTATTTGATTCAGGTCTCGGCGGGCTGACCGTCCTTCGCGCGCTCGTCGAGCGATTCAAGGCCGTCGATTTCGTCTATCTCGCCGATCACGCGCACGTGCCGTACGGCGACAGGCCTTCGGAAGACATCGTCGATTTTACGCGTGGCTCCGTCGAGGAGCTGTTTGCCCGAGGTGCGAAGCTCGCGCTCCTCGGCTGCAATACGGCGACGGCTGTGGCGCTCCGGCGCCTGCAGCAGCAGTGGCTGCCTGAGAGCAAGTGGGTTGGCGCGCATAACGTACTCGGCATCGTCGCGCCGACGGTTGAGGCAGCCACGCAGACACCGTGGGCAGTGACGTCGCCGCAATATCCGCAGAAGTACAATACCGATACCATCGGCGTGTTCGGTACGACGCGCACAATCACATCGGGCGTCTATGCGGAAGAGATCCGTAAGCGCTGTCCGAAGGTGACTGTCGTTCAGCAGATCTGCTCGGAGTTGGCAGGGGCAATTGAGAATAAACGTCCGGAGGCGGAGCTCGATGCTCTTGTCCGGCAGGGCGTCGAGAGCCTGCTCTTGCAGACAGGCAACCTGCCGCCGCACCGGGCTATTCTCGGCTGCACGCATTTTCCCCTCGTCGAGCCTCTTTTCAGGAAATATCTCCCGCCGTTCACACGGATTTTGTCTCAGCCCGAGGTGGTGGCAGACAGTTTCGAAGACTATCTCGCGCGCCGCGCGAATTATGTGGCGGGCGGTGAGGGCGGCACGCTGACGTTGCTCACGACCGGAGATCCAGATGAGGTGAGCGAAAAAGCTCGCGTTTTCTGGCCTGATGTTCCGCACTTCGCCAAGGCCTGACGCCTAGCTGCAACGCGCGCCGACGATAGCACCTCTGTCATAACTGATCCGATGGCGGCCTTTATCCTCGCCTGCTAGCTTTCACGTCTTAGAAGTTGGCAGGAGGCTTTTGCCTCCAGGGGAGAGGAGTAGCCGAATGGCTCGAAAGTTTTCGCTCGTAGCGGTGACAATTGCGGCTGGCGTGTTGTGCGCGGCGACACAGGGCATGGCCGCGACGGGCGGATCTCTTGGCGCGCTGAAGGGCGTCGGGACAGCTCAGTCCAGCATTGAACAAGCGCACTTCTGGCACCGGACCTGCCGCAAGGGACTGCACGGCTACCACAAGCATGTTCCCGGCATCGGCCGTGTGCAATGCACGAACCATGTCTGCAAGCACGGCAAGTGCTGGTGGTATTGATCGCACTCGTCTCGGTCGAGACGCGATGAGCGATTGATGTGAGTGCCAATAAAAAAAGCCGCCGGATCGATGATCCGGCGGCTTTCGCAATTCTTGACGTGCGACGCCTTAGTTGCGTTCGCGACGCGGGCCACGCGAGCGATCACCACCGCGGTTACCCTCACGGCGTGGCGGACGGCTTTCGAAGACTTCTTCCGGCTCGCCTTCGGCGCGCGGAATTTCCTGGCCGGTCGTCTGATCGACGATCTTCATCGACAGGCGCGTCTTGCCGCGATCATCGAAGCCCAGAAGCTTGACGTATACTTCCTGACCTTCCTTCACGACTTCGCCGACGGTCTCAGGACGTCCCTGGGACAGCTGCGAAATGTGAACGAGGCCGTCCTTCGAGCCGAAGAAGTTCACGAATGCGCCGAACTCCATGATCTTCACGACCTTGCCCTTGTAGATCTGGCCGACCTCAGGCTCGGACGTGATACCGCGGATGCGGGCGAGTGCCTTTTCGATCGACTCGCGATTTGCCGACGCGATCTTCACCGTGCCGTCGTCCTCGATGTCGATCTTGGCGCCGGATTCGGCAACGATCTCGCGGATGACAGAGCCGCCGGAGCCGATGACTTCGCGGATCTTGTCGACCGGGATCTTGATCGTTTCGATGCGCGGCGCGTACTCGCCGAGCTCGGTGCGGGCACCCGTCAGCGCCTTCGACATTTCGCCGAGGATGTGGAGACGACCCTCCTGCGCCTGATCGAGAGCGATGCGCATGATCTCTTCGGTGATGCCGGTGATCTTGATGTCCATCTGCAGCGACGTGACACCCTTGTCGGTGCCGGCCACCTTGAAGTCCATGTCGCCGAGGTGATCTTCATCGCCGAGGATGTCGGAGAGCACGACGAACTCGTCGCCTTCCTTGATCAGACCCATCGCGATACCGGCGACCGGCGACTTCAACGGTACGCCCGCGTCCATCAGAGCGAGAGAGGAACCGCAGACCGTCGCCATCGACGAGGAACCATTCGACTCGGTGATCTCAGAGACGACGCGGAGCGTGTAGGGGAACTCTTCCTGCGACGGCAGCATCGGATGGATCGCGCGCCAGGCGAGCTTCCCGTGACCGATTTCGCGGCGCCCGGGCGAACCCATGCGGCCAACTTCACCGACCGAGTATGGCGGGAAGTTGTAATGCAGCAGGAAGCGCTCTTTCTTCGTGCCTTCGAGGCTGTCGACGAACTGCTCGTCTTCACCGGTGCCGAGCGTCGCGACGACGAGCGCCTGCGTTTCGCCACGCGTGAAGAGGGCCGAGCCGTGCGTGCGCGGCAGGACGTGAACTTCCGAGAGGATCGGACGGACCGTTCTCAGGTCGCGTCCGTCGATGCGCCGCTTCGTCTTCAAGACGTCGCCACGCATGATGTCCATCTCGAGCGACTTGAATGCGTCGCTGAGAAGAACCTTCTCGTCGGGATTGTCGGCCGGAATGGCGATGCCTTCGCTGATGGCCTTCTTGGCTGCAGAGACGAGGTCCTGGCGCTTGCCCTTTTCCTTCGTCGAGAATGCTTCCTTGAGGGTCGCCTCGGCGATTTTCTTGACGTCGGCAGCGTACTTCGCCTTGTCGGGGATCTTGATATCCCACGGTTCCTTGGCGGCCTTCTCGGCGAGCTTGATGATCGCCTGGATGACGGGCTGCATGTGCTTGTGGCCGAACATGACGGCTTCGAGCATCTGCGACTCGGGCAATTCCTGGGCTTCCGATTCGACCATCATCACGGCGTCATTCGTGCCGGCGACGACGAGATCAAGCTTGCTGTCCTTCATCTCATCGACCATCGGGTTCAGCACGAACTCGTTGTTGATGAGGCCGACGCGCGCGCCAGCAATCGGTCCGAGGAACGGCAGGCCCGAAAGCGTCAGCGCCGCGGAAGCCGCGACCATGCCGAGGATGTCGGGATCGTTTTCGAGATCGTGCGAGAGGACGGTTACGACAACCTGCGTCTCGTTCTTGAAGCCATCGACGAACAAGGGGCGGATCGGACGGTCGATCAGGCGAGACGTCAGCGTCTCTTTCTCGCTCGGACGGCCTTCGCGCTTGAAATATCCGCCAGGGATCTTGCCGGCGGCGTACGTGCGTTCCTGATAATTCACGGTCAGCGGGAAGAAATCGATGCCGGGCTTGGCAGAGCGGGCGCCGACGACGGTCGCGAGCACTGTGGTGTCGCCGTACTGCGCCATGACGGCAGCATCCGCCTGGCGGGCATAGTGGCCGGTCTCGAGCTTCAGCTTTCGGCCACCCCAATCAATTTCGACGCGATGGATGTCAAACATGTTCAATCTTTCGTTTTCGCTTTTCTGTTCGGTCGGTCAGCCCGCCGGCCTCATGCCGGGCGAGCGCTATTGGCGC
This sequence comes from Hyphomicrobium sp. 99, assembly GCF_000384335.2. Classification (NCBI taxonomy): domain Bacteria; kingdom Pseudomonadati; phylum Pseudomonadota; class Alphaproteobacteria; order Hyphomicrobiales; family Hyphomicrobiaceae; genus Hyphomicrobium; species Hyphomicrobium sp. 99. The sequence goes on along the minus strand of NZ_KQ031382.1, from coordinate 174,183 downwards.
CGGCGCTAGGCAAGCGCCGGCGGCTTTTCTTGTTTATCGATTCGTGTGACTGGCCATCGGCCTGTCCTGACTGAAGCGCTGAAATGAGCGCGCGAATTAACGGCGGATGCCGTTCTTCTCGATAATCTTCTGATAACGAGCGTTGTCCTTGGCCTTCACGTAGTCGAGCAACTGCCGGCGCTGGCTGACCATCTTGAGAAGGCCGCGGCGCGAGTGGTTGTCTTTCTTGTGCAGCTTGAAGTGCTCGGTCAGCTCGTTGATGCGATGCGTGAGCACGGCGATCTGAACTTCCGGCGAGCCAGTGTCGTTGGCCTTGGTTGCGCTGTCTTTGATGACGGCCGTCTTCGCCACACGCCTGTGCGGTGCTACCTGCGACATCGAATTCTCCTTTCAGATTTGGAGTTTGGATCAAGCGGCGCCAGCCGGGATGTCGTCCAGCTGGGTCGCAAACGAAAGCCGCGCGGAAACCCGAGGCCCGCGCGGACGGGCTACTTATACACGAATGCCCGCCAAAGGCGAGTTTAGATTCAAGGCGAAATACTTCTTACTCTTCAGAGCGTTAAGGCGAATCGCCGTTTAGCTGCCGAGATTGAAGACGCGGGTCGGGTGAAGCGCGCCCTTGGCGAGTTCGCCGAGCGCGACAAGCCGGCCCTTGGAGGTCGCATAGGCGGGCCCTGTCAAAACCGGAGCATCGCGACCGCGGATCAACACGGTCTGACCCCGTGCAAGGGTCGCGGCGTCGCTTTGCGAGACGAGCAGCTCCGGCAAATCGGCGAGCGCCGACTCGACGGGCAAAAGGTATTTCGCCACCTCATCGGGATCGCCCGACTCGGCTGCCGCAAGGAGCGTCTCCAGCGCCACAGCGCGGCTTTCGTCGAAGGGGCCCACCTGTGTGCGGCGAAGCGCGATCACGTGGCCGTAGCAACCCAGGATGCGTCCCATGTCACGCGCGAGCGCGCGCACATATGTGCCTTTGCCGCAGCGGGCTTCGAAGACGCTCGTCGCCTCATCGGGCATGTCGACGAGAGACAGGCTCTCGATGAACACGGGACGCGGCTCGATCACGACCGTCTCGCCGCTGCGCGCAAGATCGTAGGCGCGCTCGCCGGCGATCTTGATCGCCGAGTATGCGGGCGGCGTCTGCATGATCTCGCCGTGGAAGCGCGGCAACAGTGCTTCGATGTCGGCGCGCGCTGGGCGATTGTCGCTGGTTTTCGCGACGGCGCCTTCGGTGTCGTCGGTATCGGTCTCCGCGCCCCAGCGGACCGTGAAGCGGTAGGCTTTTTCCCCGTCGACCGCGAAGGAGACGGTTTTCGTTCCTTCGCCGAGCGCGATCGGAAGAATGCCGGTTGCGAGCGGATCTAACGTACCCGAATGCCCGGCCTTCTGCGCGTTAAACGCGCGGCGCACCGCGGCGACGGCTTGCGTCGATGTCATGTTGATCGGCTTGTCGAGGATGAGCCAGCCGTGAACGGCGTTGCCTTTTTTGCGTCGTGCCATGTTATTTCTTCTGGGTATCCTGACGAACTCTGTCGCTGTCGAGAAGACGATCGATGCGCGTCGCTTCTTCGAATGTTTCATCTTCGCGGAAGCGAAGATCGGGCGCGTAACGGAGATTGAGCGTTTTCGCGACTTCGGCGCGGATGTACTTTTTATTCCGCGTCAATGCTTCGATGACCGGTCTGATGTCGTTGCCGCCGAGCGGCATGACGTAGACGGTTGCGAGTTTCAGATCCGGTGTCAGACGAACTTCCGGAATGGTGATGACGTGCGATGCGAGCACGTCATCGTGAATGTCTCCGCGGGAGAGCATTTCGGCGAGCTTGTGTCTGACGAGTTCGCCAATGCGCAACATGCGTTGCGACGGCGCCTTCGCGGGGCTCGATTTGGTTTTGGATCGCATTGCTAAATTCCTCGCTCAGGCATCGCTGTCGGCTCTGCGCGATAGCGTTTCTGATAAATCGGCGAATGCGCGCATGTCAGCAACCGAATGAAAGGCGCGCAGCGGCACAATGACCGCGTTTCGCGGCGTCAGGCATAGAAATACGTGCGCGGGCGTATCGATTACGCGGGCGACGGCATTCCATCCGAGAGTTTGCGCCGGTTTGTCGGCGCTGATTTTCAGATGATCTTCGTAAACGTCGATTTCAGTATCACCGTGAGGAAGCTCGGTCCGCGCAATGCGCCAATAGGTGAGCAGCGTCAAGGCGAGACTGAAGGCTGTAAAGCCTATCGCCCCAGCGATGATTGCAAAAATGATTTGGCGATAGCCTGCGAGCTTTTCCGGCACGAGGCCATCGAGTTGCTCTTCGAAAAGCGCCAGCGCCACGCCGCAAGCGAAGACTGTTGCGAAAAATGCAAGCGTTCCGGATCGCGTAAGTTCGCGCGGCAAACGCTCGTACGCTCCGATGTCGTCGCGCGTGAGGCGAAAGCTTAGCCGCAGCGGCAGCTTGATCGTCTGATCTGTCATGTGCCGACCGCCGCAGGATTGGACCGCGCGCGGCCTCTTTCATTCGAATTGAACAAACACTTCAGCTCGAAGAGCGAAGCAGACTTGGTGTCAACGGAGCTACGCCGCGCGGGGGGACGTACCCCGCGCGGGCGACTTCTTTGGCGATTAGAGCGATCTCGCGATCGTCTCGACCTGGAAGCACTCGATCTGGTCGCCTTCGCGGATGTCCTGGTAGTTCGCGAAGGACATGCCGCATTCCTGGCCGGCCGTGACTTCTTTGACGTCGTCCTTGAAGCGCTTGAGGATCGACAGTGTGCCTTCGTGGATGACGACGTTGTCGCGCAGCAGGCGAACCTTGGCGCCGCGCTCGACCTTGCCTTCGGTGACGACGCAACCTGCAACCTTGCCAGCCTTCGTGATGGTGAAGACCTGCTTGATCGTGGCGTAGCCGAGGAAGATTTCGCGCTTCGTCGGAGCCAGAAGACCCGACATCGCCGCCTTCACCTCATCCACGAGATCGTAGATGATATTGTAGTAGCGGATCTCGACGCCTTGAGCGTCAGCTGCCTGTTTCGCCTGCGCATTGGCGCGGACGTTGAAGCCGATGACGACGGCCTTTGCCGCAGCTGCGAGCGCGATATCGGATTCGGTGATGCCACCGACGCCCGAATGCACGAGGCGCGCTTCGACTTCGTCGTTGCCGACTTTCTTCAGTGCGCCAACGATGGCTTCGAGTGAGCCCTGCACGTCGCCCTTGACGACAAGCGGGAATTCCTTCCGGCCAGCGTCCTTGAGCTGCTGCATCATCTGCTCGAGCGAGCTCTTCGTACCGGCCGAGCCCAACGTCTCGCGACGCTTTCTGACGCGATAATCGGTCAGCTCGCGGGCGCGCGCCTCGTTCTCGACGACGGCGAACTGATCGCCTGCTTCAGGAGCGGAGTCGAAGCCCAGCACCTCGACAGGAACCGAAGGTCCGGCCGATTGAATGTTCGCGCCGTGGTCATTGAGGAGCGCGCGAACGCGTCCCCATGCCATGCCGGCCACGATGATGTCGCCGACGTGCAGCGAGCCACGCTGAACGAGAACGGTGCCGACAGGGCCACGACCGCGTTCGAGCTTTGCTTCGATGACGACGCCTTCAGCCGTACGCGCCGGGTTGGCGCGAAGGTCGAGGATTTCCGCCTGCAGATGGATCGCTTCCAACAGCTTGTCGAGGTTGGTGCGCTTCAATGCCGAAACTGGAATTTCGAGCGTATCGCCGCCCATGCTTTCAACGACGATCTCGTGTGAAAGCAGTTCGGTGCGGACACGGTTCGGGTCCGCCTGCGGTTTGTCGATCTTATTGATCGCGACGATGATCGGCACCTTGGCGGCCTTGGCGTGATTGATCGCCTCGACCGTCTGCGGCATGACACCGTCATCAGCGGCGACGACGAGCACGACGATGTCCGTGACCTTCGCGCCGCGCGCACGCATGGCCGTAAAGGCTTCATGGCCCGGTGTGTCGATGAACGTGATCTTGTCGCCGTTCGGCGCCGTTACCTGATAAGCGCCGATGTGCTGGGTGATGCCGCCGGCCTCACCCGACACGACGTTCGTCGAGCGGATTGCGTCGAGCAACGACGTTTTGCCGTGGTCGACGTGACCCATGATCGTGACGACGGGTGCGCGATGTTCGAGCGCCGTGTCGTCGACATCCTTGTCGCCGACGAAACCGATTTCAACGTCGGCTTCCGAGACGCGCTTGGGCGTATGGCCGAACTCTTGAACGATGAGCTCTGCCGTATCCGCGTCCAAGACGTCGGTGATCTTATGCATCGCGCCTTGCTGCATCAGATACTTGATGAGGTCGACGGCGCGCTCCGCCATACGGTTGGACAATTCCTGGATGGTGATGGCTTCAGGAATGGTGACCTCGCGCGAGATTTTTTCGCGGGTCTGCTGAATGCCCATCGCCTTGAGCTTTTCTTTCTCGCGCTTGCGCTTGAGAGAGGCGAGCGAGCGAACCTGAGCTTCGCGGTCGAAGTTCGTGATCGTCAGCTTCTGGCGCTGACGGCCGTCGTCCTGAACCTTGACGGCGGGACGGGGAATCTTGACGCCGCCCGGGCCGCGCTTGACGCGATCGTCCTCTTCGACCTGCTCGCGCGCCACGACGGGCGGCCTGACGGGACGCGTCGGCTTCTCGATCGTCGTTGAATCGGCAGCGGGAGCGCCACGGCGTGCGGGCACCGGCAACTCGATCTCGCGCGGACGACCGGCTTCGCCACGAGGCATGAAAGCGGTGTTCGTCGGACGATTGGCCGTTCTTTGGAATTGCGGGCGGCCGCCGTCTCCGCGCGGCGAAGGTGCGGGACCGGAGTCGCGACGATGATCTCGCTGCGGAGCGTTATGGTCGCGAGGCTGTACGCGATTGTCGCGTGCGACGGGCGCGGATGGCGCCGGAGAAGCTTGCGGCGCAGGTGCCGGTGCAGGTGCTGCTGCTGCTGCGGTAGCAGCGGCAGCGGGAGGCGCTGCGGCGGCAATGGGCTCGCTCGGCGCCGGCTGCGGTTGAGCCTCGGCGCGCGGCTGCGGCTCAGGCGGACGTGGAACCGGCTCGAAGCGAACAGGCTCAACTTCTACCGGACGGCTCGCGTCATCGGCGCGTGCGGCGGCCAGCGCTCGCTCGCGTGCTGCGCGTTCCTCGTTCGAGAGGACGCGGCCAGCGGATCGCTCGCTTGCACTCGGCTGAGGATGTGTCGGCTGCGGTGAGATGCGCGACGGTGCGGGCTTCTCGATCGTAACCGTCGCGGCCGGTGCGTTGATCGGCTGCTCGCCTTCGCCGCCGAGCTTCCTCGTTTTCTTCTTTTCGACCACCACGGATTTGGAGCGCCCGTGGCTGAAGTTCTGCCGCACATGGCCAGACTCGACCGTTCGCTGCAGCGACAGCGGCTTGCGCGCTCCGACCCGGATGGTCTTATCGGTCTGGTCGTTCGAATCCGTCATGCGTTATCCGTTCAGCCTTCAGCTAGATAGTTCAGAAAATTCGTCGTTGGCCACTGGGGTGGCCCCAATCGCAGAAGACCGGTAGCGCAGAAGCCGCTCCGCTTCCTCCAGAAACCGATCCGACAGTCCTCCGGGTGTGAGGGCAGCATGTACCACACTTTCACGCCCAATGGCCAAGCTCATTTGCGCAATGGTCAGAACATCGACGATTGCCGCAGGAGCACCCCGGCTGGCCTGAATTGCCTTGTATTTTCGATCAATTTTCGAGCGGCCGTCCTGGGCCGCATCGGAGCCATGAAGTACTGCTCTTACCGGCCCCTTCTCAAGAGCCGCGTTAATTTTCTCGAATCCGGCAATGACGCGGCCCGCCTTGTTGGCGAGAGACAGCGTTCCGGCCACGCGCTTAACGATAAGATCATCTACCCGTTCTGCAAGATCTGCAGGGGCTTCGGCCTTAATTTTAAGGCTTTTTGCAAAGGCGTGTGTCGCAACCGCCTTTTCGACGAGACGCCTGTCGCAACCGACCCAGACCCCGCGACCCGGCAAGCGCCGGTCGAGATCCGGGACGATTATTCCGTCCGGCGACAAAGCGAAGCGGATCAGGTTTTCCGGATCAAGCGCTTGCCGCGTGACGGCGCACAGCCGTTCGGAGCCCGAGACGGAGCCATGCTCCGTCCGATCCCGCGTAGGCCGATTTTGCCGCTTCACCATCACGCGCGTTTGTCGCCTCTCCGGTCATTCCCGTCAGCCTTCGACGCCGACGCTACCGGTCTCGGCAGCTTCGGTTTCGTCGTCGCCTGCAGGCTTTGCAATATCTTCAGCTTTGATCCAGCCGGCGTGAACGCGCGCGGCCATGATCATGTTTTCGACGTCGGTTCTCGAAAGCTCGAAGCCATCGAGGAAACCCTTGTGACGCTGCGCGTCGCTGTCTTTTTCTTTGTCTTTCTTGCGCTCGGTCCAACCGACAAGTTCATCGGTCGCGCAGTCGGCGAAATCTTCGACGGTTTTGATGCCGTTTTCACCGAGTGCGACCATCATTGCGGTGGTGATGCCCGGGATTTCGGCCAACTCGTCGGCAACGCCAAGCTCGCGGCGCTTCGCATCGCGCTCGGCTTCCTGCTGCTCGAGATATTCACGGGCGCGGCTCTGGATCTGCTCGGCCGTGTTCTCGTCAAAGCCTTCGATATGGGCGATTTCAGCAATATCGACGTATGCGACTTCCTCGATCGTCGCGAAGCCTTCGGTGACGAGAAGCTGGGCGATGACCTCGTCCACATCGAGCGAATCCATGAGGAGCTGCGTGCGCTCGGCGAATTCCTTCTGGCGGCGCTCGCTCTCTTCCTGTTCGGTCAGAATGTCGATGTCCCAGCCGGTCAACTGTGAGGCAAGGCGCACGTTCTGGCCACGGCGGCCGATCGCGAGCGACAACTGCGCTTCGGGAACGACGACTTCGATGCGGTTTGAATCTTCGTCGAGCACGACCTTGGTGACTTCAGCGGGCGCCAACGCGTTGACGATGAAGCTCGCCGCGTCGGGGTTCCACTGAATGATGTCGACCTTCTCGCCCTGGAGCTCGTTGACGACGGCCTGCACGCGCGCGCCGCGCATACCGACGCAGGCGCCGACCGGATCGATGGAAGAATCCTTCGAAATCACCGCGATTTTTGCGCGGCTTCCCGGATCACGGGCCACCGACTTGATCTCGACGACACCGTCGTAGATTTCAGGAACTTCGGCGCGGAACAGCATCGACATGAATTCGGGCCGGGCGCGCGTCAGAAAGATTTGCGGGCCGCGCTGCTCGCGGCGGACTTCGTAGATGTAAGCGCGGATGCGATCGCCGAGACGGACGTTTTCACGCGGGATCATCTCATCACGACGGATGATGCCTTCAGCGCGGCCGAGATCGACGATGACGTTGCCGTATTCGACGCGCTTCACGGTGCCGTTGATGACGTCGCCGGTGCGGTCCTTGAATTCGGAGAACTGGCGGTCGCGTTCGGCCTCGCGGACCTTCTGGACGATGACCTGCTTGGCATTCTGAGCGGCGACGCGGCCGAATTCCAAGGGCGGAAGCGTTTCGGCGATCATGTCGCCGGCTTTGGCGTCCGGATTGCGCTTCTTGGCGTCTTCGACGGTGATCTGCGTTGCGTCGTTTTCGACTTCATCGACGACGGCGAGGACGCGCGTCAGCTTCGCTTCGCCCGTCTTCGGATCGATCTCGCAGCGGATGTCATTCTCGGCTCCATAGCGCGACTTCGCAGCCTTCTGGATGGCGTCTTCCATCGCTTCGATGACAATCTTCTTGTCGATCGTCTTTTCGCGCGCGACGGCGTCTGCAATTTGCAGAAGCTCGAGCCGGTTGGCACTGATGCCTGCCATGGCCATAGGTTCAATCCTCCAGGTCGTCTTCGTCGAGTTCGGCACCGTCACCGGGCCGCGTGGAATGGCGTTCTTTGGCGCGTTGCAGTGCTTCGCGAATGAGTTCGTCGGTCAGCACGAGCTTGGCGTCCGCGATCAGATGGACGGGCAGGCCGAGGTGCTGAACACCATGCTCGCCGGTATCGGTTTTGATTCTTACTTCTCCGTCCTCGAAACCTTCGAGCACGCCCTTGAACCTTTTACGACCGTCGATCGGTTCGTTGAGCTCTATTCTCGCTTCGTGTCCAGACCAATCCTCGAAATCGCTCGGGCGAACGAGTGGGCGGTCGATGCCGGGAGAAGAAACTTCAAGGCGATAGGCACCCGAAACCGGATCGTTGACATCGAGCACGGGCGAAAGGGCTTTCGAGATCGCTTCGCAGTCATCGACGTTGATCGAGCCGTCGGGGCGTTCGGTCATGAGCTGGACGGTGCGATCGCGGCCGTCGCCCTGGATCTTTACGCGCACCAGGCGGAAGCCCAGGTCTTCGAGCACCGGCTCGACGACAGCTGCAACGTCGGCCGCAAGACCGGTCTCGCGCAAAAAGCGGCCGGTGTCGGAACCCTGTTCCGATGGCGAGCCAGCGTCGTGGGCGATGGTGTCCTGCAAGGGCGTTCCTGTGTTTAAAGTTCGTCCGGAGCGGGCCTTGCGGTCCACTCTCTATCGGATCGTCGTTTTATTGGAATAGACGCTAAATAGGCGAGATTTGGCTTTCGCGCAAGGCTCGGCAGCGGCTATTGGCGCAGAAACCGGAAATAATAGCGCCGCCGGCCCTCGCGGACGGCTTTCGCCTCGTAGCGCGTTTCCGGCCAGTCGAGCGGGCGCTCGCGCCAGTCGGCGGGGCTCGATGCTTGCCAGGAAAAGGCCGGTTCTACGCCAAAAGCTTCAAGCATTGTGCGAGCATAATCGCCGATGTCTGTGCCGATCCGCAGCTCTGCGCCCGGCCGCATCACGTGGGCCAGCAGCTTCAGCAGGGAAGAATTAACCAGCCGGCGCTTTCGGTGCTTTCGCTTCGGCCAGGGGTCGGGAAAGAGGACGAAAGCGCGATCGATGGAGTTCGGGGCCATCGATTTCAGAATTTCGCGCACGTCATCCATGTGAATGCGGATGTTCCGCAGCTTCTCTTCGGTGACGGCGGTCAGGACCTTGATCACGCCGTCCTCGAACGGTTCGCAGCCGATCAGTGCAACGCCCGGGTTCTGGCGCGCCTGCCACAGAAGATGCTCGCCCCCTCCGAAGCCGATTTCGAGCCACGTCTGTTCGAAGCCGGTTGGAGGATTTGCCGGATCGAAGGCGAGGCGGGGCAGATCTTCGCGCAACAATGCGGCTTGGCGCGCGCTCGGCTTTCGCCCGCGTCTGCGCCCGAAGGATCTGAGTTCGTGGTCGTCGTCGCCCGACATTCGCGCGCTACATCACATCAAAAAAAGAAAGGCGGCCGTTTCATCAGCCGCCTTTGTATCTCAGAGGCCCGGCTCGTAATCGTCAGGAAACGGCCTTGGCGATCTTGGCTGCAAGGTCCGTCTTCTCCCAGGAGAAGCCGCCATCCTTGTCGGCTGGACGGCCGAAATGTCCATAAGCGGACGTACGGGAATAGATCGGCTTGTTGAGGTCGAAGTGGCTGCGGATGCCGCGCGGCGTCAGATCCATGACTTCGCCCAAGGCTTTTTCGATTGCGGCTTCGTCGACTTTGCTGGTGCCGTGGGTGTCGACGTAGATCGACAAGGGCTTGGCGACGCCGATCGCATACGAAAGCTGGATCGTGCAGCGGTCAGCGATGCTGGCTGCGACGACGTTCTTTGCGAGGTAACGCGCAGCGTAGGCGGCCGAGCGGTCAACCTTCGTCGGATCCTTGCCGGAGAACGCTCCGCCGCCGTGGGGCGCTGCGCCACCGTAGGTATCGACAATGATCTTGCGGCCGGTCAGTCCGGTGTCACCATCGGGACCGCCGATGAAGAATTTTCCGGTCGGGTTGATGTGCCAAACGGTATCTTTGCTGATCCAGCCCTCGGGAAGTGCGGCGCGCACGTAGGGCTCGATGATGTCGCGAACCTGGCGCGAGCTCAGGTCTTCGACGATGTGCTGGTGAGAGACGACGATCTGCGTAACGCCAACGGGTTTGCCGTTCTCGTAGCGGACGGTCACCTGGCTCTTGGCGTCGGGGCCGAGCTTGGCGGCGTCACCCTGCTTGGCTTTGCGGGCGACTGCGAGGTCGCGCAGAATTTTGTGTGCGTAGTAGATCGGCGCCGGCATCAGTTCCGGCGTTTCGTTGCAGGCATAGCCGAACATGATGCCCTGGTCGCCCGCGCCTTCTTCCTGGTTCGTCGGCTGCTTGGCGTCGACACCCGCAGCGATGTCGGCCGACTGCGAGTGCAACAGAACTTCGATGTTGCAGTTCGCCCAGTGGAAGCCTTCCTGCTCGTAGCCGATGTCTTTGATGGCGGCGCGCGTCAGTTCCTCAATGGCGGCGACGGTGACGGTCTTGGGTCCGCGCGATTCTCCGGCGATGATGACGCGATTGGTCGTCGCCATCGTTTCGCATGCTGCGCGAATGCCCCAGGGATCGAGGCCTTCCTTGGCGCCTTCGCGATAGAACGCGTCGACGACTTCGTCGGAGATCCGATCGCAGACTTTGTCCGGGTGACCTTCGGAGACGGACTCACTCGTGAATAAGAAGGACTTGCGCGCCACTGTGGCCCCCGTGTTGATAAATTAGGTGTCGGCGATCGTCGCCAATTGACTGTTGATGTCGGCGATCCCGGCCCGATGAAAAGCGCCGGTTTGTCGCAATGTTGGTGGATTCGGTCAAGCCAGAGCGTGCGGATGTTCGCTAAACGGGCCGCGACCTAGCGACCCTTCTGCCAAATCAGAGGCAATAGCGAATATCGCAAAGCGCCTGGCTTCAGCCTTCGTCGCCCGCCAGCGCGCGAACAAGATCCACGATGGACCGGCGCACCTTCGGTTCGGTGATCCGGGCGAAGGCTTTATTCAATTCCAACCCTTCGCGCGTTCCGAGGAAATCGACAACGTAACTTTCGTCGGGCTGCGTTTCCGCAAAGCCCGGCATCGCTACGCTTGCCGCCTGCGCGCCGGATGGCGCTTCGTCGTAGAAAAACTGCACAGGCACGCCAAGAACACGAGCGAGATCGAACAGCCGGCTCGCGCCGATGCGGTTAACGCCCTTCTCGTATTTTTGGACCTGCTGGAAGGTGAGACCCAAATGCTCGCCAAGCTTTTCCTGGCTCATTCCCAGGAGCATGCGCCGGAGCCTGACGCGCGAGCCGACATGGACATCCATGGGGTTTGCGCGACGAGAACCTTTCGGCGATTCTTCGCTTGTGTCGTCTTCTATCGATATTTCGTTCACCATCACGCGTACAGCCACCAGTTCCCATTGAGAAAGGCTATGCACTTCCTAGGTGCGTAGGTGACGGGCGTCAATGTTTGAGCAGTGCCGCGACAAGTTGACTTCAACACTTTGATTAACGGCCATTTTTCCCGAGCCGGACAGCAAGCCCCGCGTAAATTGCGAGAATGATCGCCAAGGTCCAGTCGCCGAGCCTCGCATAGAGCGGCGGTGTTACGGCCTCAGGCAGGGCGCTGTCGATCGTTCCGCGCACATTCAAACCCAGAGACTGGAGCGCGCGACCGTAGGGGTCGACCACGGCGGAAATGCCGTTATTTGCGGCCCTTACGAGGGGAGCGCCTTCTTCCACGGCGCGGATGCGCGACTGATGGAAATGCTGGTAGGGGCCGGTCGATTCACCAAACCAGCCGTCGTTCGTGACGTTTATCAAAACGCCGGGGCGCGCGGTTCCCTGGACGATATTCCCGGGAAATAGGGCCTCGTAGCAAACTAGCCCTAATGCCGGCGGCAGGCCGGGGATCGTCATCAGCGGGCGCGGTACGCTGCCGACGGCAAACGAGCCTCGTCCATGGGTGAGCTTCTGGATGCCGATGGTGGCGAGCGTTGCTTCCCAGGGTACGTATTCGCCGAAGGGGACGAGATTGATCTTGTCATAGGTCGCCACCGGCTCGGCCCGTTCGTTCAGCACGAGGATGCTGTTGAGCGTGCGCGTATCGGCCCTGGGCGGCGTTCCAGCGGCGGGGGCCGGGTCATGGCGCAGTGCGCCGGTGATGAGGGTCGTTCCCGGCGGCAGGATATTGGCGAGGATGTCGAGCGCCACCGGGGCCTCGAGCGGGAAGAAGGGCATTGCCGCTTCCGGCCAGACGAGGTGCGTGATGCCGGCAAGAGAATCCTTGTCACCGGCTGGATTGGCGAGCGAGAGCGCGACGTGATCATCGAAGATCCGGCGCTGGTATTCCGCCATCCACTTTTCGCGCTGGGGGACGCTTGGTTGAACGATCCTGAGCTTGACGTCCGGGACGAAGGTTTGTGGCGTCGCTAAACGCCATGCGCCGTGGGCCAGGAGAAGAGCGAGAGGGACTGCGGCAAGGGCCGAGGCTTCAACGATCCTTCTGATCGAAAGCGGTTTGTGGCCGTCGCCGAGAACGACGAGAGGCGCCGGGAAGATAAAAAGCGCGATCGCGGTCAGGCCGTAGGCGCCGAAGAGAGCCGCGCTCTGCATCAATGGCAGAGGGTAGGTCAGAGCATAACCGACGAGGTTCCAGGGAAAGCCTGTCAGGATATGGCCGCGCAGCCATTCGGTGAGGCTGAGCGCTATGGCGAAGACGAAGAGGCGGCCAAGGCCTTCGCTCCAGAAGAGACGCGCTCCGGCGGCGGCTATTGCCCAGAACAGCGCCAGTCCCGCGGGGAGCAAAGTCACCGCGAAGGGGAGAAGCCACGCAAACTTGTCGGCTTCGACGAGGAAGGCTTCGCCGATCCAGAACAGATTGAAGAAGAAATAGCCGAAGCCGAAGAGCCACCCGGCGCTAAAGGCACGACGCCAGTCGGGACTGCCGTCGATCAGCCAGACGAAAACCGGCAGCGTCAGAAAGAGGATCGGAAAGGCGAAGATCGGGGCGAATGCCAGCGCGGAAAGACCGCCAGCGGCCAGGGCGATAAGCGCTCGTTTCCAGCCGCGAACGCCCTTGATCCAAGCGCGCGCGCTTGCGATCAGCGGCGGATGTGCGGTTCTTGCCTCCATCACGCCTTCGGCGTTTCAGGCAATGACTTCGCGTTGGTGGCGGGCGGGCGCGGTGGGTGAATTTTGAGCTTCTTCACGCGGCGCGGATCGGCATCGAGAACCTCGAACTCGACGCCAGTCGGATGCCGGATCAGTTCGCCGCGCGCCGGTACGCGCCCGAGCATCGAGAAGATCAGACCGCCGATGGTATCGACTTCGGTTTCTTCGTCGTCGGGCACGAGTTTCACGCCCAGATGCTTTTCGAGTTCTTCGATCGGGGTGCGGGCGACGGCGACGATGCCGAGCTTCGGATCGACGACGATATTGGTTTCTTCATCGTCGTCGTGCTCGTCTTCGATGTTGCCGACGACCTGTTCGATCAGATCCTCAATGGTGACGAGGCCGTCGGTGCCGCCGTATTCGTCAACGACAAGCGCCATGTGAATGCGCGTCGACTGCATGCGGATCAGCAAATCGACTGCGGGCATTGACGGAGGCACATAGAGAATCTGCCGGCGGATTTTCACCGACGTGATGGGGCGGCTCAAATCGACGCTTCTGAGATCGAACTGGTTGAGCGAAGGTTTCTCGGCTTCCTGATCGGCCTTGGTGCCTTTGACGGGTTGTCCCGTTGCTTCCGCCATCAACCAGCGAAGCACATCCTTGATGAGAATCATGCCGCGCGGATCATCGAGCGTTTCGCGGAAGAGTGGAATGCGGGAGACGCCTGCCTCGTTGAAGGTTGCAAGAAGCTCCGAGATCGGCTCGTCTTCGTCGAGCGCCGTGATATCGGCGCGCGGGATCATCAGCGACGCGACGCGGCTCGAGCCGAAGCGGAGAAGCCGCTCGAGCATCTTGCGTTCGGCGTCGGTGAAGTTCTCGGAGGTGCCGGTTTTGAGCGCGCCTTCCAGCGCGTCGCGGACGTTCTGGGGCACTACGAGGCCGAGCTTGGCGCGAAGCGCTTGCAGCCATCCGTGTGCGCCCAAAGGCTGACTATCGTCGTCTAGGGTGTCGGACACTGTCTTACGATGTGTGTTGTCGGTCATGGCCATGGGTGGGAACCCGGTCAGTCACTTGTACCGGTTTCCAGAGCGCCCGTGTAGGGATTTGCAACGCCCAATTTCGAAAGTATTTCAATTTCAATGGCTTCCATGCGTTCGGCGTCAGCCGTCGTTTCGTGATCATAGCCTAAAAGATGCAGCACGCCATGCACAACCAGATGCTGCAGGTGATGTTCGAAGGGGACGCCCTGTTCGTCTGCTTCGCGTTCGACGGTTTCCAACGCGATGATGATATCGCCGAGCTGGCCATCGGACGCACCGTTCCCCGCCGGAAAAGACAGCACATTCGTTGGCTTAGCCTTGCCGCGGAATTGTTCATTCAGAGCGGCGACGTTGGCGTCAGAGGATAGGGCAACGGATACGACTGCCGGTTGAAGGCCGTCGCCCGCTCGCTCGAAGGCCGCGCGGGCAGCGTCGTCGATGAGACTGTCGAGATTGCTGATGCGCGACCAGTCTCCGTCGTCTTCGACGATCTCCACCTCGAAGACGTTCTCTGGGGCCTGTTGTGAAGCGGGCATGGGCTTATTTGGGTCGCTCGTAGGCATCGACGATTTTGGCGACGAGATCACGGCGCACGATATCGCTGGCCTCGAACCTCACGATCGAAATGTCATCGACCTTGTCGAGTATATCGACGGCTTCGACGAGGCCAGACTTCGTACCCGGCGGCAGATCGATCTGAGACGGATCACCCGTCACCACCATTTTCGAACCTTCGCCGATACGCGTCAAAAACATCTTCATCTGCATGCTCGTCGTATTCTGCGCTTCGTCGAGAATGACGAAGGCATTGGCGAGCGTGCGGCCGCGCATGAAGGCCAACGGCGCGACTTCGATGACGCCTGTTTCGATATCGCGCTCGACCTTTTCAGGCGGCAGAACATCATAAAGCGCATCATAAAGCGGCCGGAGATAGGGATCGACCTTGTCGCGCATGTCGCCCGGCAGAAAGCCGAGGCGCTCACCAGCTTCGACAGCTGGACGCGAAAGAATGATGCGCTCGACCATTCCGCGCTCGAGGCAGTGGGCTGCGAACGCAACGGCAATGTAGGTTTTGCCGGTGCCGGCCGGACCGAGACCAAACACGAGGTCATGCTTTTCGATGGCGCGCATATAGGTGCTTTGCGTCGGCGTGCGGGCCTTGACCACGCGACGGCGCGTGGCGATCTGGGCTTGGCCGTCGGAAGACGTTCCTTCGGCGCGTGCGTGACGGATCAGCCCGTCGATATCGCCGGGTCCGATCGTTTCGCCTTTGGTAATTCTGTGATAGAGGCGCTCCAAGACGCTGCGAGCATTAGCGCAGGAATTGGCGGTTCCCGTCAGAATGACGACGTTGCCGTGGGCATGCGCGTCGATGCCCAATCGATCTTCTATAAGAGCCAGGTGGCTATCGTATTCCCCAAGCAGCTGCGTCAGCAGCCGATTGTCTTCAAAGGGTACAACGACGCGAGCATCTTCAAGCTCCGGCTTGTTGGGCCGTCTCGATGCCGACGCGGAGGACCCGCGGAATGCTGCCAATCCTGACACTCCCTTGCTGGTTGCTCTTCTTCCCGTATCTCTCAAATCGAATCGATGATCCACGTTAGCATGCGACAAACAGGTTCGGCACGCGCAGGTGTGGTTAACGCACAGCCGTCCTCAAGCATTATAACTCGTTTATGCTGCGGAAATGACACCTGACAGGCTGACGCGCCGGGTTTCCGTAACCTTGACGTCCGCCGTTTGGCCCGTGAGATCTCCGTCTCCCGCCGCATATATGAGCTGTAGATAGGGTGTCCTGCCGACGAATTCACCTGGCTCGCGCCCGCGACGTTCAAACAGCACCGGGATGGTGTTTCCCAGCACCTGTGAGTTGAAGGCCAGCTGCTGTTCTTCCAGCAGTGCCTGCAGCCGCTGCAACCTCTCGGCCTTCACGTCCTCGGGGACTTGGACTTCGATCCCGGCGGCGGGCGTTCCGGGGCGGGGGCTGTATTTGAACGAAAACGCCTGAGCGAAACCGACCGCCTTTACGAGCGCGATCGTTTCTTCAGCGTCCTCATCCGTTTCGCCGGGGAAGCCGACGATGAAATCGCTCGAAAGGGCGATATCGGGGCGTGCTTCGCGGACGCGGGCGATCAGATCGACATATTCCGCCGCTCGATGCTTGCGGTTCATGGCGGCGAGCATCCGGTCGGAGCCCGACTGGATGGGCAAGTGCAGAAAAGGCATCAGCTGCGGCACCTCGGCGTGCGCGGCGATCAGGTCGTCGCTCATGTCACGCGGGTGGCTCGTCATGTAGCGGATGCGTTCGATGCCATCGATCTCCGCTAAGCGGCGGATCAATTCCGCGAGCCCGACGGTGCGGCCCACTGGGCCTTCGCCGTGATAGGCGTTGACGTTCTGGCCGAGGAGAACGAGTTCCTTGGCGCCGGCAGCGGCGAGTTCGCGGGCTTCGGCTTCGAGTTTCGAGACAGGCCGCGAAAACTCAGCGCCACGCGTATAAGGCACGACGCAGAACGTGCAGAACTTGTCGCAACCTTCCTGGACGGTGAGAAACGCCGAAGGTGATGAGACCCGGCGCGGCGCCTTCATCGCAGCGAATTTTTCGTCGCCCGGAAACTCCGTTTCGACGATGCTCTCGCTGTTGGTTTCGGCGCGCGCGATGAGTTCTGGCAGGCGATGATAGCTCTGCGGTCCGATGACGAGATCGACGGCTGGCTGGCGCGCCGTAATCTCGGGCCCTTCGGCTTGTGCAACGCATCCGGCGACCGCGATCACCGTTTCCTTACCGTCGCGCTTGCGTGCGTCTTTGATGACGCGGATTCGTCCGAGGTCCGAATAGACTTTCTCGGCTGCCTTCTCGCGGATGTGACACGTATTCAGGATCACCAGATCGGCTTTGGCGACGTCGTCGGTCTCGCTATAGCCGTCGCGCGCCAAGGCCTCCGCCATACGCTCGCTGTCGTAGACGTTCATCTGACAGCCGAACGTCTTCAGAAAGTATGATTTAGGGTTTGCGCGCTGCACGTGATTGACTGGCCGAAACGGGTCTTTTTGCTAATGGGCTTGGGGGAAGCGCATAGCATAGAAAGCCGCGGTTATGTCCATTTCTCGCTGCGGACCTGCGGCAAAGCGAGCTTCTTGCGGCGGTTTTCCTGGGTCGGTTCGACCGGGATGAGGCCCGGGTCCTCGGGGCGGCCGCGGAGGATGCCAAGAACGGCGGTCCGGATGGCGCGCTCGGTCTTCAACGCCAGATCCTTGCGGTCCTTGAATTCGCTCAGGGGAACGGGTGGGCTGACCTTGATCGTGACGGTAATCGGGCCGGATCGGAGCACGCCCCAGGCATGCGACGTCATTTCCATGTCACCATACCAGCCGATGCGCGGGCGGTCGGCTCGAGTCAATGGAATACCGCGGACGTGCGTATAGACCACGGCGGCGGTCTGGACGACGACCTGCGGCTCCGGTGCGCTTTCGCCGGAGACCGCACCGAACAGGGAAGTCTTGAACGGCAACACGCGATTGCCATCGCTCGACGTGCCTTCGGCAAAGAGCACGATCGTGTCGCCCTGTTTCAGCCGCCCCATGATCTCGGCTGCGGCATCGCCGGTCGCCTGCCGCCGGGTCCGATCGACGAAGACCGAGCGCTGGAGCCGCGCCAAGGCGGAGACGAAGGGCCAGCCGCCGACTTCGAGCTTTGCGACGAATGAAACCGGCGCCAGAGCCGAGAGGACGGGAATGTCGAGCCAGGACGTGTGATTGCAAACCAGCAGAACAGGCGCGTTTTCAACGACCGCGCCATCAATCTCGAGCGAAATGCCGAGGATGCGGCAGACCTGACGATGGTACCAATTGGGAAAGCGCCTCGCCGCCTTAGGCGACGCTTTCAGCAGGAGCGCCTGCACCGGCATCAACGGCAGCGTGAAGCCAAGAAATGCTGCGAGCACGGCTGAGGCGCGAAGTGAGCCGTTTGCCATAGCGTTCGCTAGCCTCTCCGGCTGGAAGACTTTTTCTTTGCCAGCGGTACGCCATAGAGTTCCAACCGATGGCCGACAAGCTCGAAACCGAGTTCGCGCGCGATGCGGTCCTGCAAGGCCTCGATGTCGGAGTTCGAGAATTCGATGACGCGGCCGCTTTCGATGTCGACGAGATGATCGTGATGCTCGCGCGGCGCCGCCTCGTAGCGCCCGCGGCCGTGGCCGAAATCGTGCCTCTCGAGAATGCCCTTCGCGGAGAAAAGCTTAAGCGTGCGGTAGACCGTCGAGAGCGAAATCCTGGAATCGATCGTGTGGGCGCGCCGATGCACCTCTTCGACATCGGGATGGTCGGTGGCAGAGGAGAGCACCTGAGCGATGACGCGCCTTTGGCCCGTCATTCGCAGTCCGCATTCCGCGCATCGCGATTCGATTGATGACTCGGATTTCGCGGACGGCAGGGTCATGGCGGTGTTAGGCTTTTGGCTTAAGGACGACTATTCCCCGTCGCCGGAGTATGGGCGCCTTATAGGCAGTGGCAAGGCTGAACGTCTATATCAGCTCGGTTGTCCCGGCTCTTCGAGTGCCAAGACGAGCGTCAAGGCATCGACAGGCGCACTGCCAGGGCGCTGATAATAGCGCTTTCGCCGCCCGGCTTCGACAAATCCCAGCTTGCGATAAAGGGCTAGGCCTGCCGCGTTGTCCTCTGCAACTTCGAGGAAAATGCGCTTGGCACCGCCGCGGCGTGCGGCGCGCGACAGACCTTCGAGAAGTCCGGTCGCTAGTCCTACACGCTGCCAGTCCGGTGAGACGCCGATCGACAGGATCTCGGCTTCGTCGGCGGCGAGCTGGCCGATCACGAAGGCGATGACCGCTTTCTTCTGTCCCCCGGCGACGGCGATCAGTGAGGTCGCGGCCGGATGCTCCAGAAGCGATTTGATCGCGGCCGTATCCCAGGGCGGGTCGAAAAGTTTGGTGTGCAGAGCCGCGATTTCTTCGGCTCGATCAGGCGCCGCCCAAAGCATGCTCGCATGCCTCAAATTCCGGAACGGCGTGACATTCGTCATACGCCGGCTCCGATAAATGGGCTCGGCGCTGGGGGCTTGGCATCGGGCGCCCGCAGATAAAGCGGTTTAACCGTTTCAGTCAGCGGGAGTTCGCAGGCGGGGAACAGCATGTCGAGCGCGTCAGGCAGGAGATCGGGCAGGATCGCCGTTGCCTCGATGCCTTGGCGACCGGCTTCGACTGCCAGTTGCTCGGCGCCGGAGCCTGCGATGACAATGGGCCCAAGTCCCAGCAATTTGGCGGCGGCCGGAATTGCCGCACACTGTGCTTCGACGACAGTTTGCATCGAGTGCCGATCAAAAATTTCGAAATAGACCTCGCCTCGCCGTGCGTCGGTTGCGATGGCGATGCGTTTCGTCGGAGCCGCTGGAATGCGCGCGCTCATTGCCATCAATCTCAAGCTTGAAAGCGCGACGAACTGCGCGCCGGTTGCGAGGGCGAGAGCGCGGGCTGCGGAGACGCAAATGCGCGTGCCGGTAAACGTTCCCGGTCCATACGTCACCGCGATACGATCGAGAGATTTGAAATCGAGCCCGGCTTCCGCCATGACCGTTTCGACCATCGGCAGCAAACGCTCAGCGTGCCCCGTTTGCATGGCCTCGTAGGCAAATGAGATGCCGGGTGTCAGGGAACGAAGCCCCCGGCCCGCCGCAGCCGAGCAGGCATCGAAACACGTGTCGAGAGATAGAATATTCATTCCAGGCGGAGCTTTTATATGATCGTGGCGATTTCGTCGAAGCTAAATCGTGGTGAGCGGGGATAGACCCCCGCCGGATCCCCGTACCCCAGATTACAGAGGAAATTCGACTTAATTTCAGTTCCGGTAAAGAACTCGGCGTCTACCCCCGCATTTTGGAAGCCGGACATCGGGCCGCAGTCGAGCCCCAGGGCCCGTGCCGCCAGAATGAAGTACCCGCCTTGAAGTGACCCGTTGCGAAAGGCGGTTGTATCAGCGTGCTGCTTTTTGCCAGTGAACCAGCTTTTAGCGTCAGCCGGCGGATAGAGCTTCGGCAGCGCTTCGTAGAAGTTTAGGTCGTATCCAATGATGGCCGTTACCGGTGCGGCCATCGTCTTATCCACATTTCCGGCGCTGAGATGCGGCTTCAGCCGGGCTTTCGCTTCCGGCGATTTGACGAAGACGAAGCGCGCAGGCGAACAGTTGGCGCTCGTCGGAGCCCATTTCATGTGGTCGACGAGCTGGCGCAGCAGCGCATCGGGCACCTCGCGAGGCTGCCACTTGTTGTTGGTTCGGGCTTTATCGAACAATTGGTCGATTGCAGCACTATCGAGCGGCTCAGCCATTTTTCCTCATCCCTTTGGGGCCCAAATACGAAGAACCCCGCCGAGGCGGGGTTCTGGAGGAGATTTTTAGATTCAGACCGGCTGGACTGCCTGCACGTCCGGGCAGAAATGCTTCAGCAGGTTTTCGATGCCGTGCCGGAGGGTAGCTGTCGAGCTCGGGCAACCCGAGCAGGCGCCGCGCATGTGAAGATAGACGACGCCGTCGCGGAAGCCCGAAAACGTGATATCGCCGCCATCCTGTGCGACAGCCGGCCGCACGCGCGTCTCAAGCAATTCCTTGATCGTCGCGACGGTCTCTTCGTCCTCGGGAGCATAGCTTTCCGCGGCATTGTCGTTGGCGTCTTCGCCTTCGGAGACGGGGGCGCCCGACATGTAGTGCTCCATGATGGCGCCCAGCACCATCGGCTTCAGGTGCTGCCATTCGATGTCGCCCTTGGTGACCGAAATGAAGTCGGACCCAAGAAACACGCCGTCAACGCCGTCGATCGCGAAGAGGCGGGTCGCGAGGGGGGAAGCCGCCGCATCGGTCTTCGAGCGGAAATCGGCGGTGCCGTCAGCGAGAACATCCCGCCCTGGGATGAACTTCAGCGTCGCCGGATTTGGCGTGGCTTCCGTCTGGATAAACATGGTGCCTCACTTCGTGGTCGGAGTTCCACGCGCGCCGTCCTGCGCGGGATAGGTCTCAAATATAGGTAGCGCCTCCGCCTGTGTCGAGATATCGCCCCTGGCCTTCGGGGTGGGGCAATTAGGCCAAAGCCTTGATTTCCGCGAGGGAAAGTTGCCCGGGGACGACCGTCACAGGCACGGCGAAGCCGCCTGTGGCTCGCGCCGTCGCCAAAGATGCCACGAGGGGACCTGGGCCTTTGGCGTCGATCGAGGCGCCGAGGACCAGGATCGCGATGTCTTCGTCCTCGGCGATGAGGCGGTTAATCTCTTCGGCGGAGCGGCCCTCGCGAACGACGTCTTCGGTCTCGACGTTCTCGAAGCCCGCGAGGGCGAGCTTGCGCCGAAAGAGCCGGAACAGCGCCTTGGCCTTCGTCGTCTCTTCGTCCAGCTGCACCTGGTGCGCGCCCGCCCAATGCTGCAACTCGCTTGGCTCGATGACGTAAAGCATGACGAGCAGCCCCGAAGAGCGCTGCACACGGCTTGCCGCGTAATAGAGCGCGCTTTCGACTTCCTGGCTCTCGTCAACGACGATCAGGAACTTGCGGCGATGGCCTTCTTCGAATGAACGGCGAGGTTTCATGGATACGATGCTGCCATTCATCGGCAACCGCCGCAACGGTCAGCATAGATGATCCGTCAGCTTCTGATGAAGCCGACGATGTCCTTGACCTTGCCCATAATCGGCGTTGCGATTTCGCGCGCTCGCGCTGAACCGTCGGCCAGAATGCGATCGATCTCGGCGGGATCGCCGGTCAGCCGCTTTATTTCGTTGGCGATGGGCTCGATCTTGGCGACCAGCGCGTCGGCCAGCACCTTCTTGAAGGCGGAGAATTGCTGACCGCCGAATTCGGCGAGCACAGCGTCGACCGGCTTGTCGACGATGGTCGCATAAATTCCGATCAGATTTTCGGCTTCGGGACGGCCGGCAAAGCCCGCTTCCTCGCTCGGCAGCGGCTCAGTATCGGTCTTTGCTTTCTGGACTTTCTTGGCGATCGTGTCGGCGTCGTCCGTCATATTGATGCGCGAAAGATCGGACGGATCGGATTTCGACATCTTCTTCGAGCCGTCGCGCAGGCTCATGACCCGCGTCGAGGCGCCCGTGATGACAGGCTCGGGCTGAGGGAAGAAAACGCCGTCGGCGAAGCCTTCGGCGATGATCGAGGCGGAGAAATCATTGTTGAACTTCTGTGCGATGTCTCGCGCGAGTTCCAGATGCTGCTTCTGGTCTTCGCCGACCGGCACATGCGTTGCGCGGTAGGCGAGGATGTCGGCTGCCATCAGGTTCGGATAGGCGTAGAGCCCGACCGATGCCTGTTCGCGGTCCTTGCCGGCTTTTTCCTTGAACTGGGTCATGCGGTTCAGCCAGCCGAGGCGAGCGACGCAATTGAAGACCCAGGCGAGCTCAGCGTGGGCGCTGACCTGCGATTGATTGAAGAGGATGCTCTTCTTCGGGTCGAGACCGGCGGCGATATAGGCCGCCGTCACTTGACGGATCGCGTTTCTAAGCTCGGCGGGGTCCTGCCACACGGTGATCGCGTGCAGATCGACGACGCAGTAGATGCATTCATGCGTCTCCTGCATCTTGATCCAATTGACCATCGCGCCGAGATAGTTGCCGAGATGCAAGCTGCCGGTCGGCTGCATGCCGGAGAAAACGCGCGGCGTGATTTTCATGGGTGTGCGTACCGTGTTCGAAGGAAAGTCGGCGGCCTTATCGCGTGCGGGCGGCCGCAGCGCAAGGGCCCAAGGCTTTTGCTAGTTCTGGCGGCGCGTCAGGCGGCCGAGCTGGCCGATGGACATGACGCCCGTCGCGAAAACCAGGAAGGCGAAGACGACCAGTCCAATGCCGATCTCGAGGGCCAGGAACGAGGCTTTTACGAAGAAGCCGCCGCTGTGATCGAGGTGCGGTGCGAGCATATGACTTGCACCCAGAAGGGCGACGACCATCGCGATGCTGGAGAACATGATCAATGGCACGTTCCTCTTGAGCCGCCCATCGATGACGAAATCGCCCCGGCGCGCCAAGGTTGACCAGAGCAGATAGGCGTTGAGCCAGCCGCCGAGGGCCGTTGCGATGGCGATGCCGAGCTGGGGCAGCATGCCCAAATGGCGCAACAGGAAGAACAATGCGATCGAGCCGACCGTGTTGGCGGTAAGGCTGATCGTTGCGTAGCGCATCGGCGTCTTGGTATCCTCGCGCGCGTAGTAGGCAGGCGAGAAGACTTTAATCATCACGAATGCGGGGAGACCTAGGGCAAACACCGCCAGCACCGATGCGGTGACTTTGGTGTCCTCGGCGCTGAACGCGCCGCGCTCGAAGAGAACGCGGGTGATATCCATCGGGATGGTCGCGAGAGCCAGCGCCGCCGGTATCGTCAGCAGGAGTGCGAACTCGAGCGAACGATTTTGGCTGTCCATGACGCCCGCCGTATTACCGCTTCGCAGCTGCCGCGCGACGTCGGGCAAGAGCACGATGCCGATCGCGATACCAACGATCGCGAGCGGTAGCTCATAAACCCGGTCCGCATAATAGAGGTGGGAAACGGCGCCCGGCTGAAGCGATGCGATGACGGTGCCGATGGCGATATTGAGCTGCGTCACGCCGCCGGAAATGATGCCGGGGATGCCGAGCCGTACGAGCTTGCGGACATCCGGTGTCAGGCTTGGGCGCCGGATCGCCAGCTTCATTCCGGCATTGTGCATGCCCCACATCAGAAGCAACAGCTGCAGGAAGCCCGCAGCGAACACACCCCACGCCTGGATGACGCCGGCTTCGGGTCCTGCCCGGTAGCCCAGCCACAACGAGATCAGCGTTGCGATCATCATCACGCCGTTGAGGACGATCGAGACGGACGCACTTTCGGCAAAGCGGCCGACCGAATTCAGTGCGCCCGACATGAGGGCGACGATCGACATGCACAAAAGATACGGCATCGTGATCCGTGTCAGCAGCACGGAGAGATCGAACTTCTCAGGCGTGACATCGAAGCCCGGCGCCAATCCGTACATCAACACGGGCATGGCGAGTTCGAAGACGATCGTGACGATCAGCAGTATGAAGAGAAGCCCTGCCATCGCGTCTTCGGCGAACTTGCGGGCGGCTTCCTTGCCGTCGCCTTCGAGCTTCTTGGCAAAGATCGGCACGAAGGCGGAGTTGAACGCACCCTCACCAAAGAGACGACGAAAGAGGTTGGGAAACCGGAAGGCGACGACGAAGGCGTCGGCCACCCATCCCGATCCCAGCGTCGCGGCGATCAGGATATCGCGCATGAAGCCGAAGACTCGGCTCAGGAGGGTCAGGCCGCCGACGGTTGCGAACGATTTATAAAGTTTCATCGATTGGGGGCTTACTGTTCGCTTTTTGGCTCAGGCGGAAAGATTCGCCCTCTTAGACCGGCTTAAGGCCGGAGACATCGGGCATTTTGATGGTCAAACCGCCTCACTTGTGGGCCGTGGCCGTCAAGTCACGGCGAGGTCTCGCTCGGTTTGCTGCATTTCGGCTTCCTGAGGACATTCGCGGCTTTCGTCAGGTGCGGGCAGGCTCGGACGTATTGTTCACGGTTTCGGTTGCTGGATCGAGAACGGATTGCAACCGGGCTCGAAGCGCGCTTTGGCGGGTTTCGTTGACGATCTGCTTGCCGACTAAGTCGGTCACGTAAAAGACGTCGACAGCCTTCTCGCCGAAGGTCGTTACGTGTGCTGATGCGATGTCGAGCGACAGATCCGAGAGAACGGACGTCAATTCATAAAGGAGACCGGGGCGGTCGCGGCCGGAAACTTCCAAAACCGTCAAGCGATCCGAAAGCGCATTGTTGATGACGATCTCCGGTTCGACGGTAAAGGCCTCGACTCCTCGCGATCCATGACGCCGCTTCTGCAGAAGTACCGGAAGCTGCTCCTTGCCGGTCAGCAAGCGCTTGATGGTGTCGATGATGCGACGTGCGCGACGGAGTTCGTCTTCGTCGTCGCGGAATTCGCGATTGAGCAAAAAGGTATCAAGCGCGTAGCCGTCGCGTGTTGTCGTGATGTGCGCGCCTGCGATGTTGGCGCCTGCCGCGGCGCAAGCACCGGCAAAGAGCGAGAGAAGCCTCGCGTGGTTCGGCGCGAAGACTGTGAGTTCCGTTATCGCCGTAAAGGAATCGGTTTTGATGGCGGTTGCGAACTTCGTCTGCGAGCGCATGGCGTCGCGCACCACGTTCGCGTGCTCGATTTGCGTCGCGAGTTCGGTGCGGAGCCAATAGTTCTGATAGTGGCGGGCGATAAAGTCGTCGACGCTGCTCGCCGGCCAATCGGAGAGCGCGTTGCGCAATGCCGCCTGCGCCTGCTCGATCCGTTCGCCGCGCGGAATTTGCGTATGGCCGCCTGCGACGAGGGGTTCCGTCTCATGATAAAGCGTGCGCAGGAGCTGGCCTTTCCAGCCGTTCCAAACGCCGGGGCCCACGGCCATGATATCCGCGCAGGTCAACAGGAGGAGCAGCTTCAGGCGCTCCGGACTTTGCACGATGTTGGCGAAGGCGCGGATCGTATCGGGGTCCGAGATGTCGCGTGAATGAGCGAAGTTGCTCATCGTCAGGTGCTCTTGGATGAGCCAGGCGACGAGTTCGGTTTCGCCAGCCGTCATGCCGAGCCGGGGACAGACCTTGCGCGCGATGCGGGCGCCGACGGTCGAGTGGTTTTCCTTCCGGCCCTTGCCGATATCGTGAAGAAAAGCTGCAACGAGCAGGGCGCGCCGGCTTTGAAGCGATGAGAAGACGGATGTGGAGAGCGGCAGCTCGGCAGCAAGATCGCCGCGCTCAATGGCAACGATGTTGCCGAGTGTTCGCAACAGGTGCTCATCGACCGTGTAATGATGATACATGTTGAACTGCATCATCGCGACGATGCGGCCGAACTCGGGCAGGAAGCGGCCCAGTACGCCGGCTTCGTTCATATGGCGGAGGGATGCTTCCGGGTTCCCGTGGGCGGTCAACAGCGAAAGGAAGATGCTGTTGGCTTCGGGGTCATGGCGAAGCTTGTCGTCGATCAAACGAAGCGAGCCGCGAAGCAGGCGGATCGCATCGGGATGGAGATAGGCGCCGGTATTCGCGGCTTGCGCGAAGAAGCGAATGAGATTGACCGGATCGCGCGCAAAGACATTGGCGTCGGCGACGTTCAGGCGGTCATTATCGATGCGGAAATCGGTTTTCTGACGGACCTCGCGGCGCATCTTCCAGCTGAGCGGATTCAGGAGCCGCTTGAAGCCGGGCGACGTCTTCAGCTGCTGCATTTCCAGCGCGCCGCAGAGGATCGTCGTGAGGTCGCCGACGTCTTTGGCGATGAGGAAGTAATGCTTCATGAAGCGCTCGACGGCGCGCAATCCATCGCGCGACGTGTAGCCGAGGCTTTGCGCCATTGCGGGCTGAACTTCGAACGAGAGAACTTCTTCGGCGCGTCCCGTCAGGAAGTGCAGGAAGCAGCGTACGCGCCAGAGGAAATCCTCGCATCGGCGGAAAGTTTGCACTTCTTCGGGCGTAAAGATCCCAGCTTCGACGGCCGCGGCGCCGACATCCTGATTGAAGATGTATTTCGATAGCCACTGCAACGTATGGAGATCTCTGAGGCCGCCCTTTCCGTCCTTTATGTTTGGTTCGACCTTGTAGCGGCTTTCTCCCGCGCGGCGCGTACGCTCGTCGCGCTCTGCCATCTTGGCGTCGATGAATTGGCGCGCGGTGCCGGCAACGACTTCCGAGCGGAAGCGATCCTCGAATTCGGCAAAGAGTTGCTTGTCGCCGAGGATGAGCCGGGAATCGAGAAGCGCGGTGCGGATCGTGATGTCGGCGAGGCCGAGCTTCAGGCACTGTTCGACGGTGCGGGTCGCGTGCCCGACCTTGAAGCCCAAGTCCCAAAGTAGATAGAGCATGTATTCGGCGACGCTCTCGCCCCAGGGCGTCTGCTTATAGGGAAGCAGAAATAGAAGATCGATGTCGGAACCCGGCGCGAGCAGTCCGCGTCCGTAGCCGCCCGTCGCCACAATGGCCATGCGCTCGGCGTCGGACGGATTGGTGGCGCGATAGACGTGGGTGACCGTGTAATCGTAGATCAGCCTGATCATCTCGTCTTGAAACAGGCTGAGGCCAGCCGCGCAGCGTCTGCCGTTGCCGTCGGCTTCGAGGGCTATACGCGCCGATTCCCGGGCATTTTTGAGGATCGTTTTCAGGCTGTCGAGCACCTTGGGACGCGCCTCAGCCGTCCCCGTGCTCGCATTGAAATGCCCGGTCAGCTCGCGACGCGCCGCGACCTTATCGAAGTAAGGCGGAGGGATCAGGACATTGAGCGTTTCATCGGTCAAGGCTTTGTCTTCTTCTGAGCTTCGGCAAGAGCCTTGAGTTCATAAATCTTTTCAAGCGCCGCTTTGGGCGACAGTTCATCAGGATGCATGCCGATGAGCAGCTTTTCAACGGCTGAAGGCTCCTTGGCAGCAGCTGCGCCCGTCGGCCGCGCCGCGGAGAACAGCGGCAGATCGTCGATGCCTTCATTGTCGACGCGGGGACGGCGATCGGCTTTCTCCAGTCGCTCCAAGACCTGCCGCGCCCGGGTGACGACCGTATCAGGCAGGCCCGCGAGCTTCGCGACCTGAATACCATATGAGCGGTCGGCGGCGCCGGGCTTAACCTTGTGTAGAAAAACGATGGTATCGTGCCATTCGGTAACGTCCATCGTGACGTTCGCGATCCCGTGGAGACGTCGCGCGAGAGCGGTCAGCTCGTGATAGTGGGTCGCGAAAAGCGCCCGCGCCTTGGTCACCCCGTGCAGATATTCGACCGTTGCCCAGGCGATCGACAAGCCGTCGAACGTCGCGGTGCCGCGGCCGATCTCGTCCAGGATGACGAGGGAGCGTTCCGTCGCCTGATTGAGGATCGCGGCCGTTTCCACCATTTCGACCATGAAGGTCGAGCGGCCGCGCGCCAGATCGTCAGAGGCGCCGACGCGCGAGAACAGCCGGTCGACGATGCCGATGTGTGCGGAGCGTGCGGGCACGTATGAGCCCATTTGCGCCATGACCGTGATAAGGGCGTTCTGGCGGAGGAACGTCGATTTGCCGGCCATGTTCGGTCCGGTCACAAGCCATATGCGAGCGTCGGGAAGTTCGTCGGAGCCCGGTGGCGCATCCGCTCCGCCTTTTCCGAGGACGCAGTCGTTTTCGATAAATGCCGGGCCGTCGCTCTTCGCCAGTGCCTGCTGGACGACGGGGTGGCGGCCGCCACGGATTTCGAATGCCGGGCTTTGGTCGGTGACCGGCCGCACGTAGCCCTGTTCGAGCGCCAGGGAAGCGAGCGCCGCATAGACGTCGAGTTCAGCGAGGGCGGCGGCCGCCCGCCCGAGCGTCTCGCTTGCGGCTCCGATGTCTTGTGCGAGGGTCGCAAAGATTTCCTGCTCCAGGCTCAGCGCGCGTTCGCTTGCTGACGCAATCTGGCCTTCCGTTTCGAGCAGTTCTGCGGTCGAAAATCGTACCGCATTTGCCATCGTCTGCCGATGCTTGAAGCGTTCCGAGAGCGGCGGCGAGAGTAGCGGCTTGGCGTTGAGCTGGGTCGCCTCGATATAAAAGCCGAGAATATTATTGTGGCGAACGCGAAGGGTTTTGATGCCCGTTTCTTCAATGTAGCGCGTCTCGAGTTCCGCCATGACACGGCGGCTGTCATTTCTCAGCTCGCGCGCGGTATCGAGATCGCGATTGTAGCCGTCTTTCACGAAGCCGCCGTCGCGTTTCAAAAGCGGCGGATCATCGACCAGTGCGTTCCGAAGCGCGGTGTTGAGCGATGCCGGAACGCCGGTCAGACGCGTGCGGATCGATTGAAGCTCCGGCGCCAGAGACAGCGAACCCTTCGTCTCGGAGAGCAGTTCGGCACATTCTGAGGCCGCTTCGATGGCGTCGCGCACGGCAGCGAGATCACGCGGACCACCACGTCCGAAGCTCAGCCTCGGCAGAGCGCGCGCGAGGTCCGGCGTTCCGCGCAGACGAAAGCGGATGTCGTCCAGCAGGATACGGTTGGCGAGCAAGCATCCGACGGCGTCGAGCCGCGCTTCGATGGCGGCGGGGTCGGTTAACGGGCTCGAAATTCGCGCGAGCAATTCGCGGGCTCCTGCTCCCGTTATCGTTCGGTCGATAGCGCCGAGTAGGGATGAGGATTTATCGCCCGAGGACGACTTCACGAGTTCAAGGCTCGCGCGGCTTGCGGCATCGATGAAGAGCGAAGCGCTGCCGGCCCGGCGCGGGGCGCGGATCAACGGCTTCTGGCCCATCTGGGTCAAGTCGACGTATTTCAGAACCGCGCCGATGCTCGCCAGTTCATGACGCGAAAATGTGCCGAAGCCGGCCAGATCTGTGACGCCCAGGCAGGCTTTGAGATCGCGCGCGCCGGCCGCGCTGTCGAAATAGGCCGACGGGATCGGCGTTGTCTTGCCGCCCGAATATTCGATCGCTCTCGTGAAGGTTTGATCAGAGAGGAGGTTGTCGCCAGCGAGGACTTCGCTGGGTGCCAAGCGTATCAGCTCGCCCGCGAGATCGAGCGCGGATATTTCCGCGACCTCGAACTCACCCGTCGAGATATCGAGGGACGCCAGCGCGACACGCGATTCCGCGCCCTCCGATCCTTGTGAGGACGGCTTCGGCACGAAGACTGCGGTCAGATAATTGCTGGTTTTGGCGTCGAGGAGCGCTTCTTCCGTCAGCGTTCCGGGTGTGACGAGACGGACGACATCGCGTTTGACGACGGCTTTGGCGCCGCGCTTTCGCGCTTCAGCCGGATCTTCAAGCTGCTCGCAGACCGCGACGCGATAGCCCTTCTTGATCAATCGCTGCAAATATTCGTCAGCCCGATGCACCGGGACGCCGCACATCGGGATATCCTGGCCCCGGTGTTTGCCGCGCTTTGTCAGTACGATCGACAGTGCTTCGGACGCGGTAACCGCATCTTCAAAAAATAGCTCGTAGAAATCGCCCATGCGATACCAGAGCAGACTGTCTGGATTTGCTGCCTTGATTTCGAGGTATTGCGCCATCGACGGAGTCGCCTCATAGGAGACGGCCGGTTCGCCATCGCTGTGCGACACTTCGGCTGCCACAGGCGGCTCTGATTCGGTTGGCCTGCTCTTGCGCTGCGTGTCGGTTCTGGACATCAAGTGACTACGTTTCAAATTGCCCCATTGGCCTTGATCGATGGCGCAGCATGAAACGCTCAACCGCCCCGATCTCAGTGTCGGATATGCATAGGTTGCCGTATCGTCTGCTGCAACCTATCGTGCCGGCTCTTTTCCCCTGAAGTGTGCCTCGGAAGCCCCGTGTGCACAAAATCCACGAACGGTCCAACAGCATGGCCTCCCTTCATCGCGCAGCCCAAGTCACGGCTCAGGAAGCGCTCGCATTCCACGCGGGCGGCAAACCGGGAAAACTCGAAATTACGCCGACCAAACCGTTGGCGACGCAACGCGATCTATCACTGGCGTACTCGCCCGGCGTTGCAATTCCGGTGCTAGCGATCGCGGAAAACCCACGGGACGCTTACGCCTACACGAGTAAGGGGAATTTCGTGGCGGTCGTGTCGAACGGCACCGCTATTCTCGGATTGGGCAATCTCGGGGCGCTCGCTTCAAAACCGGTGATGGAAGGCAAAGCGGCGCTCTTCAAGCGCTTTGCCGATATCGATGCGATCGATCTGCTCGTCGATACGCCGGACCCCGATGCTTTCGTCAACTGTGTGCGGTATCTCGGACCGTCGTTTGGCGGCATCAATCTTGAGGACATCAAGTCTCCGGACTGCTTCATCATCGAAGAGAAGCTGAAAGAGCTGCTTGATATTCCCGTCTTTCACGACGATCAGCATGGAACGGCGATTGTCGTTGCAGCGGGCATTCTGAATGGACTTCGAGTCGTCGAAAAAGACATCGGTGACGTAAAGCTCGTCTGCGCGGGCGCGGGTGCTGCGGCGCTCGCCTGTCTCAATCTGCTGGTGATGATCGGCGTCAAGCGCGAGAACATCACCGTCTGCGATATCAAAGGCGTCGTCTATGAGGGCCGCAAGGAACTGATGGACGTCTACAAGGCGCCGTTCGCCCAGAAGACGAACGCGCGCGTGCTCGCGGATGTCATTCAGGGTGCCGACATCTTCCTCGGGCTTTCGGCTGGCGGAGTGCTTTCGCAGGAGATGGTTGCGCAGATGGGACCGAAGCCCATCATTTTCGCGATGGCAAATCCCGATCCCGAGATCACCCCGGAAGAGGTGAAAGCCGTCCGGTCCGACGCGGTGATCGCGACTGGCCGCTCGGACTATCCGAACCAGGTCAACAACGTTCTCTGCTTCCCCTTCATCTTTCGCGGCGCGCTCGACGTTCATGCAACGACGATCAACGACGCCATGAAGATCGCCGCAGCAGAGGCAATCGCGGCGCTGGCACGCGCGGAAGTTCCTGACAAGGTCGCGGCGGCATTCATGGGCGAACGTCCGACGTTTGGTCCGGGATACATCATTCCTGCGCCGTTCGATCCCCGGCTGTTGCCGCACGTTTCGGCTGCCGTCGCGAAAGCCGCGATGGATTCCGGCGTCGCGCGCAATCCGATCGTCGATATGGAAGGCTACGTGGCGAGGCTGAAAGCTCGTCTCGATCCCGTCGCCGGTTGGCTGCAGTCGACGTTCGATGCGGTCCGCAATGATCCCAAGCGCGTCGTGTTCGCCGAGGGTGAAGATCATGCCGTCATTCGCGCAGCCAATACGTATCTGCAGCAGGGGTTCGGTCAGCCGATTTTGATCGGATCGAAGAAAGTCGTCACCGAGCGGTTCCGTGAACTCGGCATACCGCTCAGAAGCGAATTCCTGTTGGTTGACACTTCGGCCTCGCCGTTCATCGAGGAATTCACGGAATTGCTTTATTCACGTCTGCAGAGGCGCGGGTATTTGAAGCGAGACTGCGAACGCCTCGTCACCAACGAGCGCAACGTGTTTGGCGCCTTGATGGTCGCTCACGGTCATGCCGATGCGATGGTTTCCGGCGTTACGCGCAATTGGACCAGCGTTTATGCCGACGTTCATCGTGTGATGGACCCGAAGCCGGGACGGCACGTCATTGGCGTCTCATTGGTGTTGAGCCGGGGCCGCGCCGTTCTCGTCGCCGACACCAGCATTCATGACTTGCCGAATGCAGAACAGCTCGCGAATATTGCCGTCGAAGCCGCGCGTACCGCACGCGCCTTCGGTATCGAGCCGCGAGTGGCGTTGCTCGCCTATTCGAATTTCGGACAGCCGAAGAGCGAACGCACGGAGCAGGTTCGGCAGGCAGTGCGCATTCTCGACGAGCGGATGGTGGATTTCGAATACGATGGCGATATGGCTGCCGATGTGGCGCTCAATCGCTCGCTGATGGATCACTATCCGTTCTGCCGGTTGTCGGACACGGCGAACGTTCTCGTCATGCCGGCGTTTCACGCCGCGTCGATTTCGACGAAGATGATGAAAGAGCTGGGCGGCGCGACGCTCATCGGGCCGATCGTCGTCGGACTTTCGCATCCGGTGCAGATCTGCACGTTCGGATCGACCGACGCCGATATCGTCAATATGGCGGCGCTTGCAGCTTACGGCGCCGGCCGCAAGTAGGCGGGCGGCGCTGGCGGCGTCAGGCTGTTTAGGCGTCGACCGCGATCCGGCTCTTCGTTTCGGTCGGCGTGCCGTAATGTTCGAAATAGCGGGGATCGATATTCGCGACCGGCATGATGACGAGAACGTCGGTCGTGCCGAATTGCTTATCGAGAACGGCGCCGTCGCCGAAATATGCGCCGAGCCGCAGGTAGGCCTTGATGAGCGGCGGCATCGCCTTCAGCGCAGCCTTCTGGTCGATGTCGGAGAACGGCATGCGGTCCATCGGGATATAGAGCCGATCGCGCGCCCGGCATCGCCACTCTTCGGGAGCCCTGGCCCGATGATGAAGAAAGCTCAGCGCCATTTCGTGTTCTTGGAGATCGATGCCTTCAAAGCTCGCGCAGCCGATCATAACGTCGACGCGATTTTCGCGGACGTATGTCCAGAGGCCGTGCCACAAAAGCTCGACAGACCGCTTGCTGCGGTAGGGCGCGAGAACACACGAGCGTCCGAGTTCCATGAACCGGTGCGTCGAGCCCATGCGGCGGAGGAGGGGCGAAATATCGTATTCGCTCGCTGAATAGAATCCGGGGCCGCGTTCGGCGACTTCCTGGCGAAGAATGCGATAAGTGCCGACAACTTTCGGTTTCTCGGGCCGTCCGGCGCGTCCAGGTTTCGTCTGATCGACATCGACGACGAGAAGATGATCGCAGAGGGCGTCGTAGGCATCCTCATCGCGGCGGCGAAACTGCGCGAGGCGCGTTGGGACGGCTGACATTTCCTCGTAGAAGACCTGATAACGAAGGCGCTGCGCGAGCTTGATCTCCGCCCACGTGCGGGCCAAGCGAACTTCGAGATTACCGACGCGGCCGTAAATTTTGGGCTCGATCTCGCGGGTTAATCCGGTGAAGCGGCGTGCGGGCGCTTTCAAGGCGTTCAGCGCGGCAAGCCCGGCCGGAAACTTACTCGGCATACCCGGCCGCCATCTACCCCGGTCTGCGATCGACTGCCACATAGAGTGAGCTTCCTTACTCAGTTCCTCAGATGCGGCTAGCACGATTCCGTGACAGTTTTTAGATTCGATGTTGCCCTTTAGGCCGCCGGCGTCGCTTCGCCAAGCTTTGGCGTGGTCCATTTGATCAGCAGATCGTGGAGATCACCGGCGTCGAAGGGCTTCGCAAGATAGTCGTTCATTCCGGCCGCCCGGCAGCGGACCTGGTCCTCCGGGAAGGCATTGGCTGTGAGGGCGATGATCGGCGGACAAGACGGGCCAGCGGGCTTTCGCTCCGAATAGAGCGCCTTGATGGACTTCGTCGCGGTCAGCCCATCGATGCCGGGCATCAGCAGGTCCATCAGAACCAGATCGAACGCTGGCCGTTTACCTTCGAGCGTCTCCCATACGGCTTTTATCGCGCATCGCCCGTCCTCGACGACCGTTGCTTTGCCACCCGCGCGCTCGATGACTTTGCATGCGAGGAGGGCGTTGATCTGGTTATCCTCGGCGACCAGGACGCTGAAAGGGTGCCCCCCGACGGAGCTTGAGGTCGAGCCGGTATTTTCGATGGCTGACTGGCGCGGGGCTTCGGCGCGTTGAAGTTCTAGAATGGCCGTGAAAACGGCCCCATTCGCAGGGTCTCCGCTAGCCACGATCTCGCCGGACATGGCTTGTGCAAGGCGTTTCGAAATCGCCAATCCGAGGCCAGTGCCGCCCGGATGGCTCATAACGGTTCCGCCTCGCTCGAACTCGTCGAAGAGCTGGCAGGCGGCACCGGGCGCAAAGCCAATGCCGGAATCGGCGACTTCGATCGCGATGCGGACTGCATTCGGGAAGCTCGGTTTATTCGAGTCCAGCTCGGTCCGCACGGCGACGGTACCGGCATTTGTGAATTTCACCGCATTCGAAAGGAGATTGAGAACAATCTGGCGGACACGCATTTCGTCGCCGCGCACCCACTCGGGTACGGCGCTGGACATCGCAGACGTGAGGGAAAGCTTCTTGGCGGCGGCTTCGGGCCTCATGAGCTGCATGGCGTGCTCGATACAACCCTGTAGCGAAAAGACGTCGGTTGTGAGATCGAGTTTTCCGGCTTCGATTTTCGAGAAATCGAGGATGTCGTCGAGCAGGACCAGCAGGGCGCGGGCGGACTCTTCGACGATGCGGGCGTGCATCGCTTGCTCGCCATCGAGCTGTGTTTCGAGCATGAGGCTGATCATGCCGAGGATGCCGTTCATCGGCGTTCTGATTTCGTGACTCATCGCCGCGAGGAAACGCGACTTTTCTTTGTTGGCGGCTTCGGCGCGGTCGCGGGCGTCTTTGAGTTTTTCCGCGATTTCACGTTCGACGGTGACGTCGTGGCCGACGCCTTGAATTTCGATTTCGCCGGTCTCGCCGATGACTTCACTTGTGTTCCACGCGATCCACCTCTTGCCGTGGCGTGTTCGCAGGAGTTCGAGTGTGCGCCGGCCGGAGGACGATGATCCGGCGATCGGCTCCGTTCTGATGATGGGAGGACGATAGATCGAGCCGATGACGTCTTCGCTGCGGAGATCGAAAGCGCTGATGAATGCGCGATTAGCGAACCTCAGACGGCCATCGAGAGAGTGACGAACGACAAAGTCACGCTGAGCATCGAGGAATTGGCGGTAACGAACGGCGCTGTCGGACAACTGCCAATGTGCATCCTTCATCTCTTCGAGTTTGCGCATGTCGTCGCGTTTGCGCAGCCGGATGGCGCGGGCAATCGCTGTGGCCCATTCATGCGACATCACAATGCTGGAGAGAGCGCCGCCGCCGAGCAGTGCAGTTCCCAAGAACGCGACCGCGAGCGCGAAGTCGATCTTCGCCCCGCTTGCAGCGAGGCCACCGGCAAGCATCAAGAGGCCGGTGAAAAGCGCGAGCGCAGCACATATGCGCGATGCTCTGACCGCCTGCCGCCTCCGACGGGATGACGGTTCGGCGCCTTTGCCCACCTTGGCGGGCTGTGCGTACATCGGTTTTTGCAACAACGCTTTTGCCCCTAAATGCGGGGCGACAGTCAGCTCAGGGTATTTTACGGAATCTAAAGAGACGTGGTTAAGCCGGCTCGGCGGCGGCTAAAAAATTTTTCTTATTTCGATGTCACTTCGCATCCTTGCCTTAAAGCCGACGAAAATCGTCATCGTTCAATTTGCGTGCTGCTTCTTCGATCATCAGCGGAACGCCGTTTCGGATCGGAAAAGCCAATCCGGCGGCCTTGCTGATCAGCTCGTGCGTTTTCGGGTCGTAGACAAGTCGCGTCTTCGTCAGTGGGCAGACGAGAAGCTCCAAAAGCTTTGGATCGACAGCATTCGCGGCGTCGTCTGCCGCTTCTTCGCTTTCGCTCATCGACTACTTTCCGATTTTACTGCAGCGTCGTGCCGCTGCTGCCGTTCGAGGCCAAATCGATTTCTGCGAGAGCAACGAGCACCTCGGCGCGCGATCGCAGATCTTTCGCTTCGAGAAGAGCTTGCTTCTCTTCCGGGCCATACGGGCACATGACCGAAAGAGCGTTAATGAGGAACTCGTTGGACGCGCGCTGGATCGTTGCCCAATCGGTTTTCAGGCGGTTGGCTTCGAGATACGTCTTCAAGACGCGCAAAAGATTTTGCCGGTCGACAAGTTCTTCGCCAAGGCCTTCCGTCAAATCGCTCGCAAAGCGATCGTAGCTGACGCTCATGATGCGGTAGGGCTTCTCGGTCTCGGCCTCGCCGACGGTCTGGAAGCGCATTATGCCGGTGAGCGTGATGATCAGACGTCCGTCATCGAGTTCCTGATAGGAGGTCACGCGGCCGACGCACCCGACGGACCGCAGTCCCGCCGTCTTTTCGATCGGGCTTTCCTGATCGTCGTCGCTCGATACGATCGGCTGAACGATTCCAATGATCCTGGCTCCCGACATCACGTTGTCGACCATTTCGAGATAGCGCGGCTCGAAAATGTTCAGCGGCAACGTTGCGCGTGGCAGCAGGATCGCTCCACGAAGCGGGAAGACCGGAATCCTCGGGGGCAGGTCGGCTGGACGCCGGTAGCGTTCCGTGAGCGTCAAGTTCGCATGTCTCCGCTTTTTTCTGAAAACCTAACTGAACAGGATCGATGCGAGCTTCCGACGGCCTTCTCCGACCAACGGGTCTTTTGGGCCCCACGCGTCGAAAAACTGCAGGAGTTGCTTGCGGGCCGCTTCATCGTTCCAGTTGCGGTCCATCCTGACGAGATCGAGGAGAAGTTCAAGGGCCTCTTCCCGATCGCCTCTGGCGCCTAAAGCGACCGCCAGATCAAGGCGGGCCTGATGATCGGTCGGATTTTGGCTTACGCGGGCCGTCAGAGCTGAGAGGTCGGTCGTGTCAGCACCCTTTTCCGCAAGCAAAATCGCGGCTTCGATGCTTTTGACGACGGCCAGCTCGCGTTTGTCGGGGGGCACGAGCGCGAGCGTTTGCTTTGCGCGCTCGACGTCGCCGCTTTTCATGTAGCAGGTTGCAAGACCTGCCAGGGCTTCGGCATTGGTACGATCTTCCTGGAGGACGGAGGCGAAGGCTTCGGCCGCGCCCTGAAGGTCACCCTGCTCGAGCGATTCTTCTCCCGCCTTCAAGATCTCGGTAATGCCGAGTTCGGCATCGTCGGCGACAAGACGGTTGATGAATGTCTTGATGGCGCTTTCGGGCTGCGCGCCGACGAATCCGTCGACCGGCTGGCCGTCGCGAAAGGCGTAGATCGTCGGCAGCGACTGAATCCGGAGCTGCGCGGCAATCGCCTGGTTTTCGTCGACGTTGACCTTCACGAGGCGAACTTTGCCACTGTAGCTGCGGACGATTTTCTCGATCAGCGGGGTCAGCTGCTTGCAGGGGCCGCACCACGGCGCCCAGAAGTCGACGACAACCGGAACTGTTTTCGACGCATCGATAACGTCTGCTTTGAAAGACGCGGTCGTCGCGTCCTTGACGATGTTCGCGGCGCCTGACGCGCCGGCGAAATCCTTATCACCGAATTCCATTGACCCAATCTCCTCGCCGCCGGTCAGATCTTCAAGATGCGGTCAATACCATGACATGGGGTTCATGGCCGGTTGATCGAATGAACCGCAAAAGGTCTTCCCGTGCAATGTTCGTCGTGGCGGTGTTTTCGAGCGGATGACAGTTGATGCTGTCTTCGGTCATCAACGCCTGATCGAACACGATCTTCACGCGCTTTGCTGTGTCGTTAATTGCAGCAAAAGCCGTCACGGCGCCAGGGGGCACGCCAAGGGCTTCCAAAAGCAACTCCGGCTTGCCGAAGGAAAAGCGTCCGGCAGGTAGCCGTTTGGAGAGGGCCTTGAGGTCGACGCGTGTTTCGGCATTGGCGATGACGAGGAACAGCGCACCTTTATCGTCCTTGAGGAAAAGGTTCTTGGTGTGGGCGCCGGGGAGATCGATCTCGATCGAACCCGTGTCGGCGACGGTAAAGGCGGGTGCGTGCTCGACGGTCTTCGTCGAAATTTTAAGTTCGTCCAAAACGGACAACAGCTGCTCGCGTGTATGGGGCATTTGATGGGGGCTCACCCTGGGATGGGGGACGTTATTATTCGAATAGATACAGGGTCTGGAGGAGGGGCTTACATTTTGTCTCATTGGGCCGCTCAATTATCGTTGCGAAGAGGCCTTGCATTGGATTGTCACTTGCGCCATAAGGCGGGTCTTCAAACGCCGCAAGGCGCTGATGCTGCTGGACATGCGGGTGTAGCTCAGGGGTAGAGCACGACCTTGCCAAGGTCGGGGTCGAGGGTTCGAATCCCTTCGCCCGCTCCAGTAACATCAAGATTTCAGAATACCTCCTGAAATCCGCACTGATTGTGCAACGCCGTATCGGCGAATCATTTTGACGTGTCCAAGCAACACTCCGATTCGATATAAGCGGGCTATTGCTCGCTTTACGAAACCGTATGGAAGGCCTGCCCATCCCCGTCGCTATAGGTAGCTCCTCACTTGGCGTCAAAACGACGCTCGCAACCAAGGAGAGAAGCCTCATGAAGACTACGTTGGGTGTCGCCTTCGCGGCTGCCGCGATGGTTCTTGGAGCCGGATTTGCCAGCGCTGCTACGGTCAGCAGCGATGTGCAGGCGCTCAAGCAGATTTCTGGTCAATCGTCGGTTAGCGAAAACGTCTATTGGCGGCACCACCGCCGTTGCTGGTGGAGACATGGGCACCGTCACTGCCGCTGGTGGTAATCATCTCAAATACGGCGCCCACGCGGCGCCGTATTTCTATCGCGGCGGCGCCGTTCGTCAGACTCGCTGGGGCCATACATCCGGAGGAAAATGCATCCGCCTTGATAGGAAAGGGTGCAAACGTGTTGAAACGCTCTGTGCAGTTTCTTCAAGCGGCTTTGGCCTGCGGAATCATGGTCATTATCATTTTCAGTATTCCGCTATTGGCCGCCGCAACTCCCATACACTTCGACATCTCGTTCGTGCGGCCTGCGCGTCTCTAGCCGCCTACCATATCTCAAAACATGCGAGATACGAAACCGGCCCCAATCGGGGCCGGGATCGATGGATCACCTGTAATAGCGGCGATGGTGCCGGCGATAATAGTAGTAATCATCGTACGGGTAGTAGTAGTCGTCGTAATACGCATCATCCCAATAGGGGCCGTAGAATCCGATCCCCGGACCCCACCAACCGCCGCCACCAAATCCGCGACGCCCTTCCCAATGGCCACCACCGTGTCCGCGGGCGAAGCCGCCATGGCCGAAGCCACCATGACCGAAGCCGCCGTGGCCCCCCCAATGACCACCACCACCGTGTCCGCCGCGCGCCTCGGCACCCGCCGAGAAGCCAGCGACGGCAATGGCCGCTAATGCGCCGCCAAGAGCTTTTTTCCAACCGTCCATATTGAGCTCCATTGCATCCGAAAAGCGATCCACTGATCGCCCTCGTGTTAAACGGAGAAGCGTGCTCAGAGTTGTCATGCATTTATGGCAGTACAGCTTAGCCATTATTGGAATTCAGCTGGTTTCCTGCGTGCCATTCCAGCCCACCGCGGGTGTCATCTGTGCAACGGGGAAGGTGAACTTGAGGTTCTGTTTCGGCGACGCGGTAGGGGTATTCAACCCATTCTGGATAGCTGCACTGGACGCCGCGAATGGCAGCCTCGGTGCTCGAAGCATTCGGGTTACCGGAAAGGCTACATGCCAATCAGTTTTGTGGTGAACTTATTAAAGTTTTTAGCCGTTTGCCTCTGCGCCAAGGATTCGGCGCAGAATTTGAGGGCCCATTGGGGATGGCCAGACCAACAACCGGCTTGCAAAATCCGTCCTACAACGTCCATTACCCGCAGCCGAATGGGATTCGGTTCAACGATGGGGTCCGTCAAATCATGAACGCAGTGACAAGAACTTTCATTGCTCGTCCGATCGCGCTCCTGGCGATCATCATGGCGGGCCTCTCTATGGCGGGATGCGGTATCAATACCATCCCAACTGAAGAGCAACGGGCAAAGGCCGCTTGGAGCGAAGTTCAGAACCAGTACAAGCGCCGCTCGGACCTTATTCCAAATCTCGTCTCATCGGTGAAGGGCTTTGCTGATCAGGAGAAGAGCGTTCTGACTGAGGTCACGAAAGCGCGCGAGCAGACGA
The DNA here is from genome assembly GCF_000384335.2 of Hyphomicrobium sp. 99. Taxonomy (NCBI): domain Bacteria; kingdom Pseudomonadati; phylum Pseudomonadota; class Alphaproteobacteria; order Hyphomicrobiales; family Hyphomicrobiaceae; genus Hyphomicrobium; species Hyphomicrobium sp. 99. The sequence continues at coordinate 133,966 of NZ_KQ031382.1, read as the reverse complement.
CGAATATTCAGCTGCCTCCCGATATTATCACCAATCCGGAAGCAATGAAGAAATTCCAGGATGCGCAGGCGACGCTCAGCGGCGCGCTCGGGCGGCTCATGGCGGTCGTCGAACGCTATCCCGATATCAAGTCGGGTCAGAACTTCCTTGCTCTGCAAAGCGAACTTGCCGGCACGGAAAACCGTATCGCCATCGCGCGCCGCGATTACATCGAAGCGGTAAGAAGCTATAACACCGAGATCACGACGTTCCCCGGACGGCTGTGGAAGATGGCGCTTTATCCGCAGGCGAAGGAAATGGCGACGTTCGATATCTCGCCGGAAGAACAGAAGGTTCCGAAGGTCGATTTCAGCAAGCCGTAGCATTTAAAGCCCGCAACTTTGTGAGGGTCTCGTCCGATGGCTGGCGCTCCGAACGCCGCTCGGTCTTTCACGTTGTACAATGAGCGTCGCGCGTTGGCTCGCGCGATGCTTATGCTTTTGTTTGCGGTCCTGCCCGTGCTCTTCGCGCCGGCTTTCGCCGAACCGGTCTATCCGCAACTCACCGGGCGTGTGACGGACGAAGCCGGACTGCTCACACCCGAAGAAAAGGCCGAGATCGAAAAGACTCTCGCAGATCTCGAACAAACCTCGACCGATCAGCTTGCGGTCGTCACGGTCAAATCGTTGCAGGGGTATCCGATCGAGGACTACGGCGTCGGCCTCGGCCGGAAATGGGGCATCGGTCAGAAGGGCAAGGACAACGGCGCTCTGCTCATCGTTGCGCCGAACGATCGCAAGGTTCGCATCGAGGTCGGGCGGCGGCTTGAGCCTTTCATGACCGACACGATGTCGGCTCTGATTATCGAGAATGCCATTCTTCCGAAGTTCCGGAGAGGTGACTTCAGCGGCGGAATCAAAGACGGCGTCCGCGATATCAAATCGGTTCTGCTTGGCGACGCGGAAGAAGTGAAGCGGCGCGCCGCCGGTGGGCGCACACCGCAGGACGATCCGATGGAAATGATCCACCTCGTCCTCTTTTTGCTCATCGTCGCCTTCGTCATCTGGGTCAATTACCGGCAGGCCCAGGCGGTGCAATCGGGTGTGCCCGGCTCTCAGCGTCGCCGCGGCGGCATCGTCGTCATCCCGGGCGGCTCAGGGAACTGGGGTGGTGGGTGGTCCGGCGGCGATAGCGGCGGTGGCGGCTGGTCGGGCGGCGGCGGCGACTTTGGCGGCGGCGGCGCTTCGGGAAGCTGGTAGCAATGATCGAGTCGATGCAAAAAGGCGGTCGCGCACGATGAACTTAATCAGCGCCAAAGACGCAGATCGCATTTCCGCGGCCATTACGGACGCCGAGCGCAATACGTCCGGAGAGATCGTTGCGGTCGTCGCCGATCAGAGCAGCCACTATCAGCATATTCCGTACATGTGGGCTGCGCTGTTGGCCCTCGTTATTCCGTGGCCTCTGATCCATTTCACGTGGATGCCCGTGCAGTGGATCTTTCTCATTCAGCTGCTCGTCTTTCTTGGGCTGCTCACGCTTGCTTGGCATCCGCGTGTGCGCATGTCGCTCGTGCCGAGGGCGATTTTGAATGCGAACACGCGCCGGCGCGCGAGCGAGCAGTTTCTCGCGCAGAACCTGCATACGACCGAGGGCCGGACCGGTGTCCTCATTTTCGTGTCGCTTGCCGAGCAGCGGGTCGAGATCATCGCCGATAGCGGCATCGATGCGCTGGTGCCGAACGGCACATGGCAGAAAATCGTGGACGAGCTGACGGCCGATATCGGCGCGGGGCGCGCGGTCGAGGGGTTCGAGCGGGCTATCAGGAAAATCGGCGAGCTGCTCGCCGCACACTTTCCGCCGGGAGATGCCGATCCGAACGAGCTTCCCGATCATTTGATCGTCTTGCGGGGCTGATACGGTTCGATGATCGGCGGCTGGGTCCGCCGGGCGAATAAAGAGGGGAAGACCATGGCGACGTTCGATCTCGGCGGCTCGCATGAGCAGGTCCCCTCGGTCGCGACCGACGATGACGTTCGCGCTCCCCTTCGCGCGCGTGTCTCGTGGATGCTTTACGACTGGGCCGTGCAACCGCATTACACGCTCGTTCAAACATTTCTGTTCGGTCCGTATTTTGCGAACGCCGTCGTTCAGAACTCCGTTTGCGGCTCGTTGATCGCGGAAGGCAGCGCGCATGCCGCGTGCGGTCAGGCGCTGTGGGGCTATGGGGCGTCTGTCGCCGGACTGCTGATCGCTATCCTCAGTCCGCTGCTCGGTGCGGCTGCCGACGGGCGTGGCCGGCGCAAGCCGTGGATGGCCGGGCTGTCGCTCGTCTTCCTTGCGGGTCTCAGCGTACTGTGGCTCGGCGTGCCCGATGCAAATCTGACGACCATCCTGATCGTACTCGCGGGCTTCGTCATGGCGACACTTGCGGCCGAACTGATGAGCGTTTTTTCGAACGCCATCATGACGGGCCTCGTGCCACGCGGCGAGCTTGGCCGGTTGTCGGGCACGGGCTGGGCAGTCGGATATTTCGGCGGGCTCGTCAGTCTGGCGATTGTCGCTGGCTTGCTGGTCCCGATTCCGGGGGATGCAAAGACTCTACTCGGACTCCAACCGCTATTGACGCTCGACGGCACCTCTCATGAGAGCGATCGCATAACTGGGCCGTTCGCGGCGATCTGGTTCGCGATCTTTATCATTCCGTTTTTCCTGTTCGTTCCGGATCGGCGACAAGCGGTCAGCGCGCATCCGGAGCGCTCGGCGTTGGCCGAGCTTTGGGACACGATCAAATCGCTTCCCTCAATGCCAAGCCTTCTGATCTTTCTGATCGCACGCATGCTCTATACCGACGGGCTGACCGCCATCTTTGCTTTCGGCGGCATCTACGGTGCCTCGGTCTTCGGCTGGGGACCGCTGGAGCTTGGAATTTTCGGCATCATTCTGACGTTGGTCGGAGCGTTCGGCGCGCTCTTCGGCGGCTGGCTCGACGACAGTGTCGGGCCGAAGACCGTCATCATCGTCGCGCTCCTAGCGTTGATCGTCGGCGCAGTCGGCATTCTATCGGTCGATAAAAATCACATTCTTTTCGCGATGGAGGTCGCGGAGAAGGTCCCCGGGTCGAAGCCTTTCTCGTCGCCGGGCGAGCACGTGTTTCTCGCGTTCGCTATTCTCGTCGGCATTGTCTCGGCGCCGGTGCAAGCGGCGAGCCGGTCGCTGCTCGCGCGCATCGCGCCGCCGGACAAGATCACCCAGTTTTTCGGACTGTTTGCGTTCTCGGGAAAAGTAACGGCGTTTCTCGCGCCGTTCTTCGTTGCTTTGGTCACGGTCGAGACGGGAAGCCAGCGGATTGGCATGTCCGCCGTGCTCGCGTTCCTTGCAATCGGCGTCCTGCTGATGCTGTTCGTCAGGATGCGCGCAGCGCGTTGACCGCCTTAGTGCCGGAAGTGCCGGACCCCGGTGAAGACCATTGCGAGCCCGCGCTCGTCGGCGGCCTTGATCACTTCGTCGTCGCGCATCGAGCCACCCGGCTGAATGACGGCTGTTACGCCAGCCTCAGCTGCCGTGATCAATCCATCGGCGAACGGGAAAAACGCATCCGAGGCGACGACTGATCCGACGGTCAGCGGCTCATCCAAGCCTTCGGCTTTTGCGGCTTCACCGGCCTTCCAAGCGGCGATGCGGGCCGAGTCGACACGGCTCATCTGACCCGCGCCGACGCCAACGGTCGCGCCATTTTTCGCATAGACGATGGCGTTCGACTTCACGTGCTTTGCAACCTTGAACGCGAACCGCAGGTCTCGCAGTTCAGCTTCGGTCGGGGCGCGTTTCGTCACGACTTTCAATTCGAGATCGTCGGCGTTGCTCGCGTCTCGTGACTGAACGAGGAAGCCGCCCGCAACTGATTTGAAGCTGAGGGCTTCAGCACGCGAGTCCGCAAGGCCGCTCGTCAGCAGCAGGCGGAGATTTTTCTTCGCTGCGAAAATTGCTTTCGCTTCATCGGTTGCGCCGGGTGCGATGACGACTTCGGTGAAAATCTTGGTTATTTCACCGGCTGCTTCGGCATCAATTGGCTGATTGAGTGCGATGATGCCGCCGAATGCGCTCGTCGGATCGCAGGCGAGCGCTTTGCGGTAGGCATCTGCAAGCGAAGTCCCCGTGGCGACGCCGCACGGATTGGCATGTTTGATGATAGCGACGGCGGGCACGTCGGACGCGAATTCGGAGACGAGTTCGAACGCGGCATCGGTATCGTTGATGTTGTTGTAGGAGAGTTCCTTGCCCTGCAACTGCTCGGCCGTTGCGACGCCGATGCGGCTTTCAGCCGAGAGATAAATGGCGGCCGATTGATGTGCATTCTCGCCATAGCGCAGCGCTTGGCCGAGCTTGCCGCCAAACGCGCGGAATTCGGGTGTTGCCGTGCCGATCTCGCGCGCAAACCAATTGCTGATCGCGGCGTCATAGGCTGCGGTTCGTGCGAAGGCTTTGGCGGCGAGCGCCTTGCGGAGTGCGAGCGTCGTCGCGCCGTTGTTGCCCGCGATTTCCTCGAGCACGCGATCGTAATCTGCCGGCTCGACGATGACGGTGACGCTCTCGTGATTTTTCGCGGCGCCGCGGATCATCGCCGGGCCGCCGACGTCGATGTTCTCGACGCAATCGTCGTAAGGGGCGTTCTTGGCGATCGTGGCCTCGAATGGATAGAGGTTCACGACAAGGAGATCGATCGGCAGAATGTCATGTTCGCGCGCGGCTTCGTCGTGAACGGCGTTGCCGCGAATGGCGAGAAGGCCGCCGTGCACTTTGGGATGCAGAGTCTTGACGCGGCCATCCATCATTTCGGGAAAGCCCGTCAACTCGGAGACGTCCTTAACCGCCAGGCCCGCCGATTTGAGCGCGGTTGCCGTGCCGCCGGTAGAGACAAGCTCAATGCCGCGGTTTTTCAAAGCTGTGGCGAAAGAAATGAGCCCAGTCTTGTCGGAGACTGAAAGAAGAGCCCGGCGTATTTGTTGATCGGCCATGTGCATCCCAGTGTGTTCGCAATGGCGGTTAGCACGACGCGTTTGGCAAGGCTATCCCGCGCGTAGATCTGACGCGCAAAGCGTCGCAACCAGCCTCTGGCCGATCAGATCTGGCGGCCGTTTGGCCGTTCCGCGTGAACCGACCAACGGACCTCCGTCTCGCCGAAGGTCGTGCCGCGGAGCACGATTTGCAGGCTTGGGCGCGGGCCGGCGCTGTCCACAAAAAACAGGCTTTCTTCGATCGACAATTGAGCGGCCTCGCTGGCGGTTGCGAATAGCCAAGTTTCGCCATCGCGGAGTGTAATCCGGCAAGCGCCATGCCCGGCCGGCCGACAGAGGCAATCCGGGTGAAGATGAAAGTGAATGGCGTAAGGAAGGTCCTGCTTGAGGCGGAGCGTTCCTTTCGGCGGCTCGAGAATGTCGACGCCTTCCAATCGGTCGCCGTCGGCGGAAAGAGTAAGGCGGCGCGCGTGGATCAGGCCGAAGCGTTTGAGATAACCGTCATGGTTCGCCGTGAGCTGGGCATCCGCCGGGCCGTTGTTGAATTCGAAGTTGACCTGGTCCGGCCCGCGGATCGGCAGACCGTCGACCATCGTTTCGAGCTGTTCATGCCGGATGAGACGCGAGGACGATGTTTCGGCGAGGCAGAGCGTGTTGTGGCTTGCTGTGGCCCGCGCAACGGAATCCCAGTCGTGATCGGCGGGGCCCGGAAATCCGCCGTTCGCGAAAATCAGATGATGTCGTGTCGTCATTTCAAAGGAGAGCGCGCCCGCCTCTGCTTGCGTCGAAAGTTCGAGCGGCGGAGGAGAGCCGACATCGGTGAGGACGATCGTTTTGCCGCGTTCAAGGCGGGCATAGCCTGACGAACGCGCGACCGGCATGAGATCGAGTTCGCCGCTGGAATAGCCAAGAACCGTTGCGAGCGCCGCGGGCGAACCTGTGCTGACGCCATTGAAGCGCGCGAGCATGCCGTCGCCAAGGCGCATGAAACGCAGAAACTTCAGCGACTTTTTAATCGCCGCGTTGATCTCGTCAGGCGGCGGTAATGCGCGCGAGTTGAAACACTGGCCGAGCGGCAATAGGTCGAGGACGAGATCGGACAGAACGCTGGCACTGCGGCTGACGTGTCCGCCGTCGTCGAGAATCTGGCGCGTCAACTCGACGATGAGCGCCGCTTCCGCTTCCTTCAATTGCCGATCGTGTCCTGAAACGGAAAGCCCCGCCAGGACGAGTGCAATCAGGCAGACCATGCGTGGCACGCCGTCAGGGGCGTTGCGCCATGTGGTTTTGAGCGCAACGATCTGCTGGCCCATGCTCGACATGATCTGCGTGTAGGAGCGGGCGTCGAGATTTTCGAGCAACATGTTGGCTTGCGATATCCACGAGATCAGCCGGCGCGCGATGACCTCGGGCTCGTAAGCGATGCCCTGCGAGATGCGCTTCAATGCGATCCATTCGAGGACCAACTCTCGCGCCGCGGTGGCGGCCTCTTCTTCTTCCGTCGCCGCCAAATGCCGTAACCAGCCGAAACCGTGGAGCTCGCGCTCCCAGGCTGTGCTCGGCGCTGTTACGCGAAATGCCGAGGCGCCCTTCAGGTCTGCGATCTCGGACGCGAGGCCAAAGTGGCCGTGTGTGATTTCCGTCCAGAAGCTCGGGTCGGCGGCGCGGAGTTCTTGCGGCACGATCAGGATCTGATCGGTGCCGTTGCCTGCGTAACGCCATCGCATCAGCGGCGATGAGAGCGTGAACGTCACGGCCCGGCGGCGGAGGCGCTCAACCGAAAGGGAGCGGATCTTCAGCCGTTCCGTAACATTGAGGCTCAAGGGGAATTGCTCCTGCGTCGCGCAAACTGGCCCGATCCGAAGATTGGAGTATCCCCGGACCGGCGCCAAAACAAGGCACGCGGGTGCATAGGCTGTTAGCTCAGGACGACTTCACCAGGGATGCCGCGTAAAAGCCGTCGAGGCCGCGCAAGCCTTCCGGCAAGTCCGCGAAGTGCGATGGCACTGTCCTGAGATCGCCGTCCCGGGTTCGCCACGGCATCGGGATCGTCGCTTCATCGAGCATGATGGGGCGGCGCGCGAAATTGGTGTGGCGGGCGAGGAAGGCATCGACTTGGGCTTCGCCTTCCTCGGGTTCCAGTGAACACGTGCAATAGACCAGGGTGCCACCGGGCTTCAAAAGATCGGCGGCGCGGTCGAGCAGTTTGGACTGCAGGGCTGCGAGGGCGGCGACGTCTTCCGGGCGTTTCAGATACAGAATATCGGGATGGCGGCGGATCGTGCCGGTCGATGTACACGGGCTGTCGAGAAGGATCGCGTCGAACTGCGTCTCAGACGTGAACGTCAGTGCGTCGGAGACGACGGTGTTCGCGGAAAGTCCGAGACGCGTGAGATTGTCTCTGAGACGCGACAATCGTCCGGCTGATTTGTCGACGGCCGTCACTTCTGCACCGGCGGCCGCGAGCTGCGCGGTCTTGCCTCCGGGAGCGGCGCAAAGGTCGAGCACCGAGAGGCCTGCGACATCGCCCAACAGCTTTACAGGGAGTGCTGCGGCGGCATCCTGCACCCACCACGCGCCCACGCTGTAGCCAGGAAGTTCCTCGACGCGTCCCGCCTGGGCGCACCGGAGCGAACCGGTCGGCAGCACGATGGCGCCAATGCGCTCGGCCCACAATTCGGGATCGGATTTGACGGTCAAATCGAGAGCAGGTTCGACCAGCGACGCACGCGCGATTTGCCGAGCCTCTGCCGCGCCATATGTTTTGCTCCAACGCGAGAGCAGCCAGTCGGGAAACGTTAGCGCGACGTTGTCGAGAGATTCAAGACGGCCCTGGCCGGTCTCGCTCAAGCGCCGCAAAACGGCGTTGACGAGATTTGCAAAGCGTTTGCCGTTGGTGTCGGCGTGGCATTGATCGACGGCAAGAGAGATCGCGGCGTGCGGCGGCGTTTGAAGCAGCAGAAGCTGGGCCGCGGCCGCGAGAAGGATTTCGTCCAAACGGCCGATGTGTTCGGGGAGCGGCTTGGCGATGTAGGTGCTGAGGACTGCCTGCAGGGCGCCGCGATTGCGGAGAGCCGTCGTGGCGATGAGACGGGCAAAGGCGCGGTCGCGGGGCGCTAGATCGCGTCCCGCGGAAACGGTCGCGAACACGTCGTCGAACGGACGATGTTCGATCAACACGGAGAAGAGCGCCGAGACCGCGACGTCGCGCGTCTTCAGTCCGTCGCCCGCGGGTGATGCAGGTTTAGCGACTGCGGCCTTCGGTTTATGATCGCGTTTGAGGCGCGCTCCAGCTGGTGCGGAGCGCGGACCGTTTCGTTTTATATTGTTTGGCACATCAGCCCCAAGGGTTCGGCGGTTTCGTGTAGTTCTGTCCGCCGATCCAGACTTCGCCGGAACTGCTGGTGCGACTGCCGGTCTCTATGCCGGAGGCGCCGCCCATCTCGCGCGATAGCGCTTCGAGCGCGGCGATACGATTTTCGACATTCGGGTGTGTTGAGAAGAGATTGTCGACGCCGTGGCCGTTCAGCGGATTGATGATGAACATATGCGCTGCTGCCGGGATCGCTTCTGCTTGCTCGTTAGGAATCCGGCGCGCCGCGCCATCGATTTTTCGGAGTGCGGAGGCGAGCCAAAGCGGCTTACCGCAGATCATCGCGCCGAGACGATCGGCTTGATATTCGCGGGAACGGCTGATCGCCATCTGCACGAGGCCTGCAGCCATCGGCGCGAGGATGATGGCGGCGAGCGTACCGATCGTGCCAAGCCCGCTACGATCGTTATCGCGGCCGCCGCCGAACAACATGCCGAACTGCATGTATTGCGCGACCATGGAAACCGCGCCGCCGATCGTCGCGGCGACGGTCATCGTCAACGTATCGCGATTTTTGACGTGCGCGAGTTCGTGCGCAATCACGCCCGCGAGTTCGTTGCGGTCAAGCGTTTCAAGAAGGCCAGTCGAAGCGCAGACGGCCGCGTGCGACGGGCTGCGACCTGTCGCGAAGGCGTTGGGCTGCGGATTGTTCATGATGTAGACGCGCGGCATCGGAAGATCGGCGTTGCGCGCCAAATCGCGCACGATGCGATAGAACTCCGGAGCCGTCGCTTCGCTGACTTCCTGGGCGTTGAACATGCGCAGGACGATGGAATCCGATTTCCATAGGCTAAACGCGTTCATTACGAGCGCGAAAAAGAACGCGATGACGAGGCCGGCATGGCCGCCGATGGCTGCGCCGAGCGCGACGAAAATCGCCGTCATTGCTGCCAGCAGCAGCGCGGTTCTGGCATAGTTCATAGGCATTTGAGCATACTCGCGACACGTGGTCCTGAAGCTAGTCTACAACCTTACAGTCGCGTATATATGGTGTCTGAAGAATTCCATAAAGGCGAGCGCCGAAAAAGGCAGCGAAACCGATCCAAAAGGACGTTTTCTCGACATGACAGCCGAAGATCGGACAGGCGACGACGGGTCTGGCGATAAAGGGTCAGCCGAAGCTCAATCGCATTCGACCACTCCGCGCGTGCTGACGCCCGAAGCTCGCCGTGCGCTCGCAGAGGCGGAAGAGCGGCGTCAGAAAATCGCTGCCGAACCCAAGGCGCCGCGTGAGCTGGGCGGCAGAGAAGGTCCTGAGCCCACGCGTTTTGGCGACTGGGAGAAGGGCGGCATCACATCTGATTTTTGATGCCGCCGCCGGTGACGTTGGCGCTAGATGACGCGCCGGTTTTGGCGATTGGAGATCAGATCGTCGACGACGGCCGGATCGGCCAGCGTAGAGGTATCTCCCAAGCTGCCGAAATCATCCTCCGCAATCTTTCTCAAGATGCGGCGCATGATCTTGCCTGACCGCGTCTTCGGCAGACCCGGTGAAAACTGGATGAGATCAGGCGAGGCAATCGGACCGATTTCCCTGCGGACATGGGCAACGAGATCTCGTCTCAGGGCGTCATCACCATCTTCGCCCATGTTGAGCGTCACGTAGCAATAGATGCCCTGGCCCTTGAGGTCGTGCGGGTAGCCGACGACGGCGGCTTCTGCGACCTTCGGATGGGAGACGAGCGCGCTTTCGACTTCGGCCGTGCCCATGCGGTGGCCGGAGACGTTGATGACGTCGTCCACGCGTCCGGTGATCCAGTAATAACCGTCATTGTCGCGGCGGCAGCCGTCGCCAGTGAAGTACATTCCCGGATAGGCGGAGAAGTACGTTTGCACGAAGCGGTCATGATCGCCGTAGATCGTGCGCGATTGACCTGGCCAGCTGTCGAGCAGAACGAGATTGCCTTGCGCCTCGCCGCCGAGGAAATGACCCTTTTCGTCAACGAGGGCGGGACGAATGCCGAAGAAGGGCTTCGTTGCGGAGCCGGGTTTCAAATCCGTGGCGCCGGGAAGCGGCGTGATGAGTATGCCGCCGGTTTCGGTTTGCCACCACGTGTCGACGATCGGGCATCTGCTGTCGCCGACGACGTGATAATACCACTCCCAGGCTTCGGGATTGATCGGTTCGCCCACTGAACCCAGAAGGCGCAAGGAGGACCTGTCCGTCGATTTGACGAGCGCGTCGCCTGCACCCATCAACGAGCGAATTGCTGTCGGCGCCGTGTAGAAAATCGTGACTTTCCACTTGTCGACGACGTTCCAGAACCGCGATGCATTTGGATAAGTCGGCACGCCTTCGAACATCAGCGTCGTCGCGCCGTTCGCAAGCGGCCCATAGACGATGTAGCTGTGCCCGGTTACCCAGCCGACGTCCGCGGTGCACCAATAGATATCGTCTTCCTGATAGTCGAAAACGTATTGGTGAGTCATCGAGGCATAGACGAGATATCCGCCCGTCGTATGCACGACGCCCTTCGGCTTTCCTGTCGAACCCGACGTGTAGAGAATGAACAGCGGGTCTTCGGCACGCACTTCCACCGGCTTGCATTCCGCGGGGACGGTCGCAAGCTCTTCATGCAGCCAGAAATCGCGGCCCTCTGTCCACGGAACGGGATTGCCCGTACGGCGGACGACGAGCATCTTTTCGTCGCCGCTGCATTTCGCGAGCGCCGCATCGGCGTTCTTCTTCAAGGGAACTGTTTTACCGGCGCGAAGAGCTTCATCGGCTGTGATGATGAGCTTCGAGTTCGCGTCTTCGATGCGGTTTTGAAGGCTGTCAGGTGAAAACCCGCCGAAGACGATCGAATGAATGGCGCCGATCCGCGTGCAGGCGAGCATGGCGTAGGCTGCTTCGGGAATCATCGGCAGATAGATCGTGACGCGGTCGCCCTTTTGGACGCCGTGCTTCTTCAGCACGTTGGCGAAACGCTGCACGCGGTCGTGGAGCTGGCGATACGTGATTTGTTCGCTCTCGTTCGGATTGTCGCCTTCCCAGATGATCGCAACTTTGTCGCCGCGCTTTTCCAAATGGCGGTCGATGCAGTTGGCCGATACGTTAAGCGTACCGTCTTCGTACCATCGGATGTCGACGTTGCCGGGCGCAAAGCTCGTATTCTTCGCCCGCGTATAGGGCTTGATCCAATCGATGCGTTTGCCGGCGTCCGACCAGAATCCCTCAGGGTCGGCTACGGACCGATCATACATCGTGCTATAGGAATCTGCGTTAATATAAGCCCGCTCCGCCCACTGGGGGGGCACGGCGTAGACTTTGTCCGACATTAGAAGCGCTCCTCCGATTGGCCGTCTGAGACGCGGCCATTTTCCCTATTATGCTGTGGCGAGCGCCGGTTCACAACATGATCGATGGTTGACCTATTGTCGTCCCGCCCAAAAAGTTTGTGGTTCAATATCGCACTGCCGCAAGTTCCGCTATGCACCCCAGACGGTCGTCCGCTTGATGTCGTAATCCTCGAGTTCGCGCGTTACCGGCACCTGATATTCTGCTAGCGGTGTAAATCGGTTTTCGGGAAAATAGCTTCGGCGCGGATCACCGATGTAAATTAGGCATCCGCGTTCCTTCGCCCGGTCTATGTACTCAATGACGCGGGTTGCGAGCTGGCGCTCGTAAAAGAGGTCGCCCACTATAATGACGCTTTCGGGCGGGGGCTCGCCGCCCAGGAGATCGGCATCGGTCGTTTCGATGGCGACCCCGTTCGCCTCGGCGTTAATGGCGGAGGCCGCGATCGCCAATCCGTCGATATCTGCGGCGAGGACGGATGTGGCGCCTGACATGGCGGCTGCAATGGCGGAAATTCCAGAGCCCGCACCGATATCCAGAACGGCCCGGCCGCGACAAATCTCGGAATGATCGAGCAGGTAGCGGCTGACGGCCTGCCCTCCGGCCCAGGCAAAAGCCCAATAGGGCGGCGGCACGTTCAGCTCACCAAGCTCGTCCTCGGTCTTTTGCCAAATCGGCAGCGACTCTTCTGCGAGGCGCAACGTGATTTCGGGGACCAGGGGCGGGACGATGGGCTTCGTGTTTTCGAGTATGAACCGTTTTGCGCTTTGAGGATCAGCGGGATCGAGCCGGGTGATCATTGATCCTTGAGCGTCTTCAGATCGACACCGCCCATTTTGCAGATTTCCTTCCATTCGTCGGCGGACACGGGCTGGACCGATAGACGTGAATTGTTGGCGAGTACCATGTTTGAAAGCTTGGGGTTGGCCTTAACGGCGTCGAGGCCAACGGGCTTCGGGACGGGTGTGACCGCTGCGACGTCGACGCATTCCCACTTGCCGGTCTCGTCTTTCGCCTCGGGATGAGCAAGCGCAATGATGCGGAGAATTCCGACGATCTCTTTGCCTTCGTTCGAGTGATAGAAAAATCCGAGGTCGCCGACTTTCATCGCCCGCATGTTGTTGCGAGCCTGATAGTTACGGACGCCGTCCCACGCTTCGCCCTTTTTGCCGCGGGAAACGAGATCGTTCCAGGAGAAGACGTCGGGTTCGGATTTCAGGAGCCAGAAGGCGGTCATGCTCAGCCTTTATGTAAGAGGCTCGTGCTAGCGCGAAACACCAGGTTGCTCAAGCAGCGCCAACAAAAACAAAAACCCCATGCTCGCAAAAGCATGGGGTTTTAGACGCGACACGAAACTTTGGTGGTCAACGAACCTTGAGGCCGCGACCTGTTTCTCCGTTATCTCAGCAAGGCCTTGATATTCGGTAAAGGCGTTAAGCTCGCCGTCGCTCGAAATCGGAAAAAGTGAATTGCTCGCGCCCGATTCATCGACAGATGCTGGGTTATCGCCGACATTCAGGCTGAATGGTCGCAGCTAAAGATGCCGTTGCGAGGCGCTTAGTCTTCGGCCTTCAGCGGCCGTTGCATCAGCGCTGTAATCGCTTCATCGACTTGAAGCCGGCCTTGGATGATCCCATGCACGGCTTCGGCGATCGGCATTTCGACGCCTTTCTCGCGCGCGAGGCGAACGAGTGCGGCGCAGGTATAAACGCCTTCGGCAACAGTCACGCGCGCACCTAGGAACTCGCTGAGGCTCCGGCCTTCTCCGAGGGCACGTCCGAGCGACATGTTGCGCGACTGGGCGCTTCCGCACGTCAGGATGAGATCCCCGAGGCCGGAGAGGCCGAGCAGGGTTTCGGGCCGTGCGCCCATTGCCTCGCCGAAGCGGCGAAGTTCGGCAAATCCGCGGGTGACGATTGCGGCATGGGCGCTCGCTCCGAGGCCGCGGCCTTCGACGATGCCGGCTGCGATGGCGAGCACATTCTTCACGGCGCCCCCGAGTTCCGCGCCGAGCACATCGTTCGACCAATAGAGACGCATCTGGCGAGAGGAGAGTGCGGCGGTCAGCGCGCGGCCGACGGTTTCGTTGCGACAGGCGAGTGTCAGTGCCGAGGGCAGCCCGCGCGCGACATCGGCTGCGAAACTCGGCCCCGAGAGAACTGCGCGCAGCACTTGGGGTGCCGTTTCTTCCAGGACATCGCCCATGAAGCGGCCCGACGCTTCCTCGATGCCCTTCGCGCAGATGATGACGGGCGTGTTTTGGGCCAGTTGCTTTCCGAGCTTGCCGATGACGCTGCGCAAATGCTGTGCGGGGACGACGGCCAGGATGGCGTCCGAAGCTGCCGCGGCGAGAAGGTCGGGTGTGGCGCGGATCTCGGGATTGAGGCTGACGCCGGGGAGGAACGTCCGGTTTACGTGCCGCACGTTGATGTCCTCGACGACCTCGGTCTCGCGCGCCCACAGCGTGACCTTCATCTGGCTATGCGCCAACGTCTGCGCGAGCGCCGTGCCCCACGCGCCGCCGCCCACAATGCTCACCGACTTGATTTGCACACGTGCCCCCGGATCCAATTTTTTTAGTTTAGCACGGCATTTTGACTGGCGCTGCTCTTAGGCTTTGACGCCCGCGCCAGCTGCCTTCGCCGCGTCGGGATCAAGCGGCCAGCGCGGTTTTACGGGTGCGTCGAGGCCATCGACGAGGCTTGCTGCCAAACGTTCTGCTCCAGCCCAGGCTATCATGGCGCCGTTGTCGGTGCAGAGTTCGAGCGGTGGCGCACGGAAAGCGAAGCCGAACTCCGCTGCTATTCCGACGAGCGTCGTTCGCAAGGCTTTATTGGCGGCGACGCCGCCTGCGGCGACGAAGTTTCGGGGTGCGTCGTCGGGCAACAGTGGAAGGATGCTGCGGATCGCCAATCGCACCCGGTCGGCGACGCTGTCACAAACGGCCGCCTGAAACGACGCGCAAAGGTCGGCGATATCCTGCTCCGAAAGCGGTGAGATCTTTGCGGCGGCGTGGCGCACCGCCGTCTTCAGGCCAGCAAACGAAAAATGGGGGTCTTCGCGTCCCATCATCGGCCGGGGCAGGTTGAACCGGCGCGGATTGCCTTGCAGGGCGGCGCGTTCGACCGCTGGGCCACCGGGCATGGGCAGCCCCAGCAACTTTGCCGTTTTGTCGAAGGCTTCGCCGATCGCATCGTCGATCGTCGTCGCGAGCCGGCGGTAACGGCCGACGCCTTCGACCCAGAGCAACTGGGTATGTCCGCCCGATACCAGAAGCATGAGGTAGGGAGGGCGCATGCCTTCGGTCAGGCCGGCAGTCAGGGCGTGGGCTTCGAGATGGTTGATGGCGAGGAAGGGAATGCCGGTCGCGAGCGCCAGGGCCTTGCCGCTGGTCGCGCCCACGATCAGGCCGCCAATGAGGCCCGGTCCGGTCGACGCCGCGACGGCCGAGAGGTCACTTAAGGCAACGCCTGCTTCTTCCAGAGCCTTCCGAATGAGAATGTCGAGGCATTCGGTGTGGGCGCGGGCAGCGATTTCCGGGACGACACCGCCATAGAGGGCGTGACTTTCGAATTGGGAAAGCACCACATTAGATAAGATGCGCCCGGTGCCCGCGGCGTCGCGTGCCACGACGGCGGCGGCAGTTTCGTCGCAGCTCGTCTCTATGCCCAGAACGAGCACGGGAGCGGGCGCAAAATCGGTAAGCTCAGCCATATGTTCAGGAACTTGCCGGCGCGAGGTTGGAATTCGCGCGCCTTTGGAGCATTAGTATCGCCCGAATAACGGCACTCCTACCGGAAACACGGACATGAGCGCCCGCCTAGCATCCGGAGAGACCTTTTTGCAAGCGACGCGCATTCGTATCGGAACTCGTGGTTCGCCTTTGGCGCTTGCCCAGGCGCACGAAGTGAGGGCGCGCCTGATGGCCGCGCATGGACTGCCGGAGAGCGCCATTACCATCAACGTCATCAAGACGACGGGGGATCGTGTGCTCGATCGGCCGCTGGCCGATGTTGGCGGCAAAGGGCTTTTTACCAAAGAAATCGAAGATGCCCTGCTGTCGAATGAGGTCGATGTCGGCGTCCATTCGATGAAGGACATGCAGACGGTTCTTCCCGACGGGCTCGTCGTCGGCGCCGTGCTGCCGCGCGAAGACCCGCGCGATGCCTTCATTTCGTTGCGGCACGCGGATTTCAATTCGCTGCCGTTGAATGCGGTTGTCGGCACGTCATCGCTGCGACGGAAGGCGCAAGTCCTGAATGCCCGGCCGGATCTTCGGGTCGTCGAATTTCGCGGCAACGTGCAGACGCGGCTTCGCAAGCTCGAGGAAGGCGTCGCCGAGGCGACATTTCTCGCTGTTGCGGGTTTGAAGCGGCTCGGGATGCAGGATCGCATTACGGCGCCGGTTTCAATCGAGCACATGCTGCCCGCGGTGGCGCAGGGTGTGATCGCGCTCGAAATTCGCGACGGGGATGAGGCGACGGCGGGGCTGATCGCGCCGTTGAACGACCCGGAAACGGCTGTCGCGGCTACCGCCGAGCGTACGTTCCTTGCCCGCATGGAGGGCTCGTGCCGCACACCCATCGCCGGGCACGCCGTGATCAACGCTGGCGAGCTGGTCTTTCGCGGGCAAATTCTGTCGGTGGACGGCAGCAGAAGTTACGACGTTACGCGAAGCGGCTCGCCGGAGGATGCCTTCGATCTCGGCCTTGCCGCAGCGGATGAAATTCTTACAGAGGCTGATCCTGCCATTCTTGTTCGAACGAACGCCTGATGCATGTCGTCGTCACGCGGCCAGCTGGCGATGCCGAGCCGCTCAAGTCGCGCATTGAAGCGCTGGGCTGGCGTGTAACGCTCGCGCCGCTGATCGAGATCGTGCCGGAGGCTATTCCAGAGGACATTCTTCGTGGTGCGACCGCGCTGATCGCGACAAGCCGCAACGCGTTGTCGGAGGCCCTGAAGTCCGCAACCGATCTGCCGCTTTTCGTTGTCGGGCCCGGAACGGCTGCGGCGGCCCGGGAAATAGGTTTCACGAAAGTCATCGAAGGTCCGGGAACGGGGTCGGAGCTCGTGCCCATTCTCGCTTCGCGGCGGGCGGAACTCGGCGCACGTCCGGTTTATCTTCGAGGCGACGTCGTTGCCTTCGATATCGAAGGGGCGCTGGCGGAAGCGGGCATCCACGTCAGGGCAGCGAATGCCTACCGGTCTGTCGCCGCTGAACATTTAAATCCGGCGGTCATCAAAGCGCTTCAAAACGGCAATATCGACGCCGTCACGCTGATGTCGCCGCGCACGGCTCAGACCTGGGCACGCCTCGTCGCCAATCTATCGCCGCCGGTACAACTTTCCGGCGTAACCCATCTCTGTCTTTCCGAGCGGGTGGCTGAGGCCTTGGGGCAACCGGAAAAAGCCTGTAACGTTCTAGTGGCTTCATATCCTAATCTTGAAGAAATGATTGCTCTTGTAAAACGTCTCGCGGCAAATTCGAAAGCGGAGTAATAAGGCGCGTATCGGCCGGTTAGATGCCCGGCTTCAGAGCTCTCTCAACAGATAAAAATTTTGGCTGAATGCCCGGCTATTGGCCGGGATCAGGTGGCATACGCGAGTTCCGTGTGGAGGCTAAAGCTTCGATGGCAGACGACAAATCGAGTGCAGGATCAAACGCCGGTAAACGGCCGTACGCGACGCTCGACCTCAAGGCGACCGAGGTTGAAACCACGGCGAAAAGTGACTCATCGAAGGCGGGTGCAAAGGCCCCCGGCGCCGACGTGCCTCTTCCCGCAGCGGCGCGATCCTATGCGGAGAAGCCTGCTGACGCCCAAGCGAAGGCCGACACTTCGACGCCGAGATTTCTGAAAAACGATAACGCGAAGTCGTCATCGGCATCGTCGGCTGCCGCCTCTGCTTCCACGTCGGGTGCTAGCAGCGCGCCCGACGATGATGACGATGATGATATCGTCGTCCGAAAGAGAGGCGGTTTCTTCAGTCATCTCGCGGCGGGCATCGTCGGTGGCGCTCTTGCGCTGTTCGCCTATCAATGGGCGCTTCCGCAGCTCGGGATCATACGTTCGGAAGATGAGGTTGCGGCTTTCTCGCAGCGCTTGGCCGACGTCGAGAAGAAGCAGAGCACTCCCGTGCCTCAGCCGGACTTGAGCAACATCGAATTCCGCCTCTCCGATCTCGAGTCGACGACGAAGAAAATTCCCGCGATCACGGAAAGCCAGAGTCGCCTCGTTGCGGAAACGAAGGCGGCGCTCGCGTCGGCGGCCTCGGACGCTGGATCGACGCAGCTCATCGAGCGGATCGCCAAAGTCGAAGATAAGCTCAAGGCGCTTGCCGACGCGGGCGTCAATGATCCCAATGCCAATCGCATCGAGCAACTCGCGGCGTTGACCGGCAAAATCTCCGATCTTGAAACCAGCCTTTCGACGCAACTCACCGCTTTGCGCGTCAGCGTCGCCAAGGACGTCGAGGGTCGCGTGCAGGCGGCGACGGAAGCGAGCGAAGCGGCGCGCGCTGGGACGCAACGCATCGACAAGGACGTCGCGGGGCTCAAGACGGACAACGTTCGCATCGAGACGGAAATCGGGGCGGTGAAAACTGCGACTGATCATGTCGCGGCGGATCTGAAGGTCGCTCAGGATGAGACGCAGAGCCTCAAGACCGCCTTCGAGGGCCTGAGAACTGCTGCTGCCAAACCGGCGGATATTGCGGCCGCGGTTCAGCCTTTGTCAGACCGAACGGCTGCTCTTGAAAAGAGTGTTCAGGGTGTCGTCCAGGGAGATGCGGAGCGGAAGCAGAGTGCCGAACGCGTCGTGCTCGCACTCGAACTGCAGAATTTGCGGCGTGCGCTCGATAGCGGGCAGAACTTCTCGAGTCAGCTTGCTGATGTGAAGAAAGTCGCGGGCAATGCTGTCGATCTCTCGGCTCTCGATAGATTGAAAGATACCGGAGTTCCCTCGCTCGCAGAACTCAACAAAGATTTCAGAACTGCCGCCGACAACGCTATCGATGCTGACGCGGAGCCCGAGAATGCGACCGTCGTCGATCGGCTCTGGGCCGGCGCAAAATCGGTTGTTCGCGTCCGCCGTGTAGATTTGAAGGCAGACGACAAGAGCACCGAGGCTATCGTCGGGCGCATGCAGGTCGCGTTGAACGACGGGCGTTTGCCCGATGTTCTGGAGGCCGCAAAGGAGCTTTCGCCAAAGGCGCAGGAAGCGGCGCGGCCATTTCTCGATAAAGTCGCGGCGCGGGTCAGTGTCGATACTGCGCTGGCCGGTCTCGAATCCCAACTCAAATCATCGATTGCGACCGGCTCTCAGCAGACGGCGAAGCCGTCGCCTTAATCATTCAAAGGGTTTGCGTCATGGTGCGCCTCGTCGTCTATCTGCTTACGATCGCCCTCATCGCCTCCGGCCTCGCCTGGCTCGCGGACAAGCCCGGCACGCTGCAGATCGCCTGGCAGGGGTATGATATCGAGACGTCGGTCTTTCGCGCGGTCGTCATTCTGGCGGCTGCCGTGGCGACGCTGGTGTTCCTGTGGTCGGTCTTCAGGGCGCTGTGGAACAGTCCGGCTGCTCTCGGCCATCGTTTGTTGCGGCAGCGGCAGAAGAAAGGGCTCGACGCCCTCTCTGGTGGCTTGATCGCGATCGGCGCGGGCGACAGCGCACTTGCTTCACGTTTCGCCCTTCAGGCGAGAAAGACACTCCCGCACGAGCCGTTGACGCATCTGTTGCGGGCGCAGTCGGCTGAGCTTGCGGGTGATCGGGCGGCGGCGCGCCGCATTTATGAAGCTATGCTCGCTTCGCCGGAAACTGAGCAACTCGGGCTTCGCGGTCTTTTCCTCGAAGCACAGCGTGAGGGTGCGGGCGAAGCAGCCCGGCAATTCGCAGCGCGCGCGCTCAAAGCCAATCCAAAGCTCGGATGGTCGTCGACCGCGCTCTTCGAGCAGCAGTGCAAGCAAAAGGATTGGCCGGGTGCGCTCGCGACACTCGATCACGCCAAGAAGAGCGGCCACATCGCGAAGGCGGCGTTCGATCGCAAGCGCGCCGTTCTGCTAACGGCGAAGGCAGTCGAGATCGAGGATGATGCTCCGGACAAGGCGCTCGCATGGGCGCTCGAAGCGCACGCGCTTGCGCCGGATCTCGTGCCGGCGGCCGTGGTCGCAGGACGCATTCTTGCGTCGCGCGGCAACACAGCCAAGGCCGCGAAGGTTCTTCAGAAGACGTGGACGAAATCTCCGCATCCCGATCTCGCGTCGACCTACGCCCATGCACGTATCGGCGACAGCACGCGCGACAGGCTCGACCGCGTGCGGCAGCTTGCGGCGCTCAATCCGCATTCGATCGAAAGTCCCATCGCGGTTGCTACGACGGCTACTGAAGCGCGGATGTATGACGAGGCGCGGCGCGCACTCGAACCGCTGCTGGCAGATCGCCTGACACAGCGCGTCGCCATGTTGATGGCGCGCATCGAGGCAGGTGAAAACGGCGAGAAGGGTCGCGTGCGCGAATGGCTGGCGCGGGCGATGCATGCGGCGCGCGATCCGGCCTGGATGGCCGACGGCGTCATTTCCGATCATTGGGAGCCGACATCGCCGGTCGATGGCCGTCTCGATGCCTTCCAATGGCGTGTGCCCGTTGAAACGACGGACGGCAAGGGCAGCGAAATTCTCGCAAGCAAGATCAACGAGCTGATCGCGATTGCGCCGGTTGCAGGGAGGGTCGACGACGGCCCCTCCGAGCTGGGAAAGGTCAACAGTCCGGACGATATTGAAAGCAAGCTCGCCCAGTCTGACAGCGACGTCGTGGAGGCCGAACCTGTCACCGTAACAGCGAAGCCCAACGGAGCTTTCAACGGCGCGGCGGGGCCTCTGCCTGTGGCGGACGATGCGGCTACCGTTATCAAGAGGCCGTCGCCGGATCGGTCGCCCGTTGCGAAGCCTGATACGACGTTTTTCGCTACGCCTCGGGCGCCAGACGATCCCGGGACTGATCCCGCCGAGCCAGAGCTGGAACAGCCCGTAGCGCGGCGGAATTTTCGGACGGTCAATTAAGGTCCATCGCTGGGATGATGCTATTTCAGTGGGAGCGGTTCCTCCTGGTAATAGCTCTCGCCGCCACCAAACTTGTAGCTGAGCGACACACGAAGCGTGTCGATCGGGCCGAGCCTCGTTGCGATGTCCGATCCGCCATTCAACGCGGGCGCATCGGCGATGAAAGTGTCCTTGCTGAAGTCGTAGTGCAGATATTCGGCGGTCAAGACGAGGTTGTAAGCGAAGAGCAGTTCGAAGCCGCCGCCGTAGACCGCTCCCATATCGTCGGAGTGGAACCTCGCCCTTCCTGAGATTTCGTCGGCGTCCCTGAATGTATATTCGGCGTTGCCCCAGCCAATGCCGGCGGTGCCGAAGACCATCGCGTTGTCGAAGAATGCGTACCCGAGGCGTCCGCGAACGGAGCCGATGCTCTCGAGCCTCGCACTGGCACTGTCGATGCCCGGGCCACCGTCATCGGGAATGGCGGTTTCTGTTTTTCCAACGCCCCACGACCAGTCGCCTTCGACGCCTAGGACGTATCTGTCGATCTGGAAATTGTAGCCACCCTTCACACCGTACGTCGGGCGGTCTCGGGTGCCGGAATGAAGCGGAGGATCTCCGCCGACCTGGTCATCAAAGAGCGTGGCGCTCGGACTGTCAAATACTGCGCTTGCGATACCGCCGACGTAGAACCCGTTGAATTCGCCGGGGTCAGCAACTGCCGTTCCGGCGCTAAAAATCACTGCAACTGCTGCAATACCAAAGACTTTCACCATGACGAGACATCCCTCACGCCAATATGTACTTGGCCCTAGGGGTGCCTCGCGATTGCTCCGCATACAACTTAAACCGCGAATCACTCGCGACATTTCTGTGCATCGTTGAATCTGCAACGGGAGAAGCATTTGAAAATGCGGACGTGAGAGGAAGAGGCGCGCGCAAAAAGCAACAATCGCGTCGAGCACTTTGTGGATGGCGTCGGCGGCGGATTTGGTGGAGGCCCGCACGCATCCGTCGTCGTCCGGTTCGAGGTGAGGCCTCGCGCCGAGGCACCAACGACGGACATGACCCAAATCATCGGGCGGTTGCCCGTGCGGCGTTTTTGCCTCTGACAGCGCAACATCAGGCTTTCAGAACAGGAGATTAGCGCGTTGATGCCCCATCGAGCCCGGCGCTACCGTTTGCATCTTGCGATGTCGGGATGGGTGCGCTAGGACGCTCGAACTCGAAGCGCGATGCGCCTTCCAAGGTTTGCCCGGCCCCGGCTGGACACACGAACCAGGATCAGGGGGCAATCGGTGCTTTGAGTGTGCCTGAAAGCATTTTCGCGCACGGTCATCGGCAAGCAGTCACCGGCTTTGTCGATTATGCCGCTTTAGCTCAGCCGGTAGAGCACGTCATTCGTAATGACGGGGTCGCGTGTTCGAGTCACGCAAGCGGCACCATTAAATCAATCGGTTAGCTCCGCCGTATCTCTAAAAGAATCCCACGGACACCGATTTAATCCCACCCTGATACCACAATTCCGCCGGTGCGATCTTCCCCGCTATCCGAATGGTCGCGTGCTCGACGTTCAGTCGCTGCGCTCCTTCACTACGCATTCGCTCGCTGCGCTCGCTCACGCTACCGGCTGAGCTAAAGCGGCATAAATCGACAAAGCCGGTGATCGATAAGCCTGAGGCGTGCGCCTGTTGAGAACGTAGCCCTGGACATCCTGAGTAGCTGAAAGGTCGGACCCCATACGAAGGGGGGACGGGGCCTCAAGGGCCTCAGGAATTGCACCTCGAATCTCGCTGACAGAAATTCGGAAGTTAGCGATCGGAGTGGACGGAAAAAACATCGCTATTGCTTGTGCTCAAAAAGATAGCGAGGCTGAAGCATTAAATGCGAATCGAAGGTGCAATAATGGCATCGCTGAAATTTGAACGTGCGGTTTATCTTATCAGTGCAAGGATTTTGATGCGCCCCGAAGATGCGCCGAAGACTTCCTTTATTGAAACGATGAACATATTGAAGGGGCTTTACCTGACGGATCGTGCATTCGCAGCCCTCAATGACAGCGATGGCGTAGTCGACGACACCGTTGGACTAACACCGGACGCCGCAAGCATAACAAATCACGATCTCGGCGACGTTGTTTATATTTCTGACTTTCGAGAGGACAGCGAAAATAACCAGACCATCTTGCTCATAACGCGCGGCGACACAAGCATTTCAAGCCCGGCGTTCGTCCATTCAAAAGAACGCGCGGTACGAATTGCCAAGCCTCGAAAGGATGAGGCGCCGGGACACTCCTGCCACGTAATATTTTCTCATGAGCCCGATAAATCAGGTGGCCACAGAGTCACGATTGAAAAAGTCGCCAACGTTTCAAGAACGCTCGTCACCCGCTTCCTGAATTCGCTGTTGCGTAGCGAGGCAAGGCGAGCCGGCAAAGTATTCGAGCGTAACCTGGGAAAACCTGGTCGGGTCAAGTTTCACGAAAGTATCGAATTCGCGCATCATCCCGGGCAGAGTTTAGAAAAAGACATTCACGATGGCCGCGTGACAAGCATAACACTGATTGCTCGCAACAACGAATTCGCCGGGCCAGATGATTATGTGAGAGTGAAGAAAGTCAAACGCGATCTCGCGCTATCGATCGATTACGAACGCGATCCGAAGAGGATCCTGAAGTGGATTCATGATTGGCTTCCAGGCTTCGCACGGGAAGAAAAATACGATGAAGTCCAGTTTCATATTGAGGGTTTAAACGGAGGGAAAGGTAGTGCGAGTCCAACTTTCGCACTGGACAAACTTGAGGCTGCCAGCACGCTCTACGCACGCACTGCAATAATCAAAGGCTTTGAAAAGCCTTTGGAGCAATGCGAAAGTGAGTGCAATCCGGAAGTGATAAAGAAGATGCAAGAAGTGCATGCGAACGACGAAAATTGGAAGTCGTAAATATGTGGTTCTTGAGACAGTTGCTAAGCCCGTTCAACTATCTTTTCGTCGAGGTAGGCAGCGGCTGGCTAAGATCCAAAAGATTCATCGACATTGTCGCTCCGACCATCCTCGGCACTATTCTATTTTTCATTCACTGGTTTCTCTTGGGCAATCCCGATTTTTTTGGGACGACGCAGTTCGCCGAAAGGTTTTCAAAGTTTTTTGAGCTACTCGCTGCTTTCTTTATTGCGGCTCTCGCGGCGGTCGCCTCGATGGAACGTAAGTTCCTAGACCAACCGTTGCGAGGCGAACCCGCACAGCTGTCGAGATGGTCAAACGACGCCGGTAGGTTAGTTCCTAAAATGGTGAGCCGAAGGCAATTCGTCTGCTATCTATTTGCATATCTATCTGCAATAGCGCTCTTGATAGTATTTGCTTTGCCGTTTTGCGAATTCTTCGTCTCCGCTTGTGACGAGAAATGTAATGCCTGCGGCTATAAACTTTTATGGATCGTAGGAAGGTATTGTTTTTTCTGGCTGCTCGCCAACATCTTCATAGTCTCGCTTTACGGCATATATTTTCTGAGCGATCGCATTCAGGATGATTCGGTCTGAGTGATGGCTTACGGCTAGCCATGACGTGGATAGTTTATCAAGCGACCAACACTAACTATTTTCGACGAACCTTTCCAGGCCACCTTGGCCCTTCATCCGGGTCGATAAGCTCGCCTTCAAACTGGGCGAGAAACTTCAGCACGTGTTCTTCTTCGGCGAAGCACGCTGTTGAGCGAGCGTCAGCTAAGAAGGATGTCCTGGCCTCTACAGGAGGAAAGAGTACTCTAAGGCATCAGGAATTTCCTCGCGAATCTTGCTAGCAGAAATTCTGCGATCGCGACGATCGAGGGAGCCCTCATGCGGGAAGAATTATTGAAGGTCGGAACAAGTCTCATTCGTGCCCGAGAGGAAAAGTTCACCGATCATCCGATAGCTAAATACATTCGATCTGAACTTAGAAACTCCGTCCAATTTTCATTGGGCGATTTTTTTCTTTCCATAAAGGCAAGTGCCGGAGCAGGCAATTGGGCCGCTATTCCCTGGGTAGGAGTGTTCGATCCCATCGTTACCGAGGGTGCGACGACCGGCTACTATGTCGTCTATCTTTTTGCCCCCGACCGGGGAGAACTTGTTCTGTCGCTCAATCAGGGGGCTACAGCTGTACTTCAAGAATATGGGAGCAATGGGTTAAGCGTATTGCGGACTAGAGCAGACTTGATGCGCGCTCGAATCGCCGATCACGTTGAGCTCTTTGATCAGAAGGTCATTGAATTGGGGTCTAAACTGTCATTGCCTCGTGCGTATGAAGCAGGACATGTGTTTGGTCGCACTTATCCAATAGACGACCTTCCGAAAGAAAGCGAACTCGTCGCCGATTTGCATCGAATAACCAGAACTTACTTAGCCCTCACTTTTCGGGGAGGTTTGGCGCCAGAGTTAGATCCGTTAGGATCACCGAAAGAAAGTGAGAAGCAAACCGAGCTACTAGAAATTCGACGTTACCAGATGCACCTGAGGATTGAACGCAATCCAAGGGTTGGTGCTGAGGTGAAGCAATTTCACGGTACAATCTGTCAAGCATGTCGTTTCGATTTCAAAATCATGTACGGGGCAATCGGAGAAGGTTTCATAGAAGCACACCATCTTCGACCCCTAGCGACACTGAGTGAAGGCGAAACCGTAGCTTACAACATTTCTACGGATTTTGCGGTGCTTTGCGCGAACTGCCATCGGATGATCCATAGACTAGATGATCCATCAAATCTTGCGGGACTCAAGCTTCTCCTCGATCGCTAATTGATTTAACGGTGAGTGCGCTGCGTAACGCACTATTCCCGAGTTTACCGGGGACGACTTCAATAGGAGTTTTCAGATGAATTTATCGTACTGGGGCATTTGAAATGAACAAAGTGTGGTGCGTTCGCGCTGAATCTGGAATGTACACCAAAGCCTTCATTCAAGGTGGCTACGTTGCAATCGGGTGGGATCAGCTAGAGGATTTGTCGCGAGTGACGGTCCGCGAACAGCTTTTGCTCCTTTATCGAGCGGCCTATCCAAACGACAGCAACTTAGTTGTGGGACAGCAGGTAGGACAGATCGCTCGGTTCCGATTTGAGATTCGCGCTGACGACTTTGTCGTTACGCCGGGATCCGATTCTAACAATCTTTTTTGGGCCCAGGTCGATCCGAATGCGTATTATTTCCAGGCTGGCGATCCAAATTGCCCTTTCCCTCATCGGTTGCGAGTGCGGTGGACGGAAAAGCCCTTGCCGCGCGCGACGCTTTCAGTCCCCCTTCAGCGAACTTTGGCTTCGTCTCTTACTGTCTTTCGGGTTGCTCAGCACGACGAATTTGTCGCTGCGATCGGAAAAGGGAGCCTGGTCACAAATTCGGAATCTTCGCCGTACGATCCTTATGGCACCGTCTTAAACCAAATTCTTGAGCTCGACGATAAAGAGTTTGAAATCCTCACGGGACATCTTCTAGCGGCACTAGGGTTTGAAGGATCTGAAGTAACCGGAAAAGTGGGAGACGGAGGCGTCGACGCCAGGGGCGAGCTGAATGTCTCGGGTCTTGCAAAGGTTAGGATATTCGTGCAAGCGAAACGCTATAAATTAGGAAGAAAGATTGAGGCCTCAGTCGTCAAGCAACTAAGGCAATCCATACCTCGCGATGGGCAAGGCGCATTCATCACTACAGCGGACTATCAGGCATCTGCTCACCAAATCGCGCTGGACCCTAACTTCCCTCGAATTGGTCTGATCAATGGTCGCCAGCTCGTTGATTTAATAATTGAGCACTGGTCGGAAATTCCGGAAGAGTTCCGCGAGCAGCTCGGTCTGAAGCCCGGTCTGGTTCCAGTATGAGGGGTATTATCATTAGAAGGTATTGGGTTAGTCGTCCCATCAATTGATAGTTGAAGCGTATCGCTAGAAGCAAAGACGATCGATGGTGGTTATGCGATGAAGAAGAACTCACTTCAAAGAAGCCGGTACTCGGCTGTTGGATCTTAAACAATAAAAAAGACAATATAGATCAATTGGTTATGATTGAACCAATTTGACAGCTCATCATCTGCTCGTAATGCATTATTTGCCTGACCTCCTTTGACCTACAAATGAGTACCTGGTGAAGCGCCATTGCTGCTGATGACCGATATCAGAAGCACCCATTTTTTTCCTGATTGGAATCCGATCGTATAACTAATGACACTTCAGCCGCCAGTGTAGAATCGAAACTTCCAGGCATCGCTCTTTCCGACAAGAAAGTCCGCCCTCCTTTTACGGTAAGCTACGTAGTCCGATGAGCTTTCATATCCATCGATTGCATCCGAGAGCGGCCTTACCCCCTCATTATCGAGCTCAATGGCATCCGGGGACAGCTCGGTTTCAAAGAAACTGGGGTCAGCGTCTATTCCGATGTTCTGACCCATTCGAGCTACATAAGCGGTTTGCATCGCCGTCTTTAAGTCATCGCGCTGCCCCGGAAACGTGAGAAAACTATCGTGAACAGGAAGCACGAGGACGTCACGAGCCATAAACGACATCATCACATCCTCGGCGATGTCTGAGTCTACGCGCTGGAGTCGACGACCAATTCCTGATCCGAAGTGACTCGCGATCCTACTGTGTTTTTCTTTGATCGCATCTTTGAGATCTGCCCAAGTCCATCCCGGCGGCCGCTCTCTGCTGGCTGGCGCTTTGATCCGTCCCTCAGCATTGATCAAGGCAAGCAGCGTCCGCTTTATCAACTTGCGATATTCTGCGCTGACCCCGTCTAGCGCGTACGCATCTCCTTCGAGGGCATGACCTTCCATCGCGTACAGCATCGCTATTTGCATGTTCGAAAAATCTAGTTCGATAATGGGAGTCCAATTGATCGTTATAAACTTGCGATACTTGGAGGGAATATGCTGCCACCAACCTCCATAGAACCTTCCACCGTGGTCAAAACGACCGTTGTTGAACACTCTGTAGAGTTTACGTTGAAAGAGTAGATCGACAATAGGATCCGTCTTTTCGGTAAGTTCGCGTTCCTCTTCTACGCGCCCCTCTACGACCGTTTTAAATTCTTCGTCTGGCAGCAGTAGATCGATCCACTGCAGACTGACGAACTCATTGTATTTTTTTAGCCGGGCGTGCATCTGCTTCGTTTCATCTCGATCGGAGAAACTGATCAACTTCCCATCAGTTGACTTCAATCGAATTATTGGAAGTTCTTTGGTCGTGAATGAACGCGAGTTTGCCGCCGACTGACCGTGAACCTCAACACGAGGTGCACCCTCAGAAGCTCTCGCTGTCAGGACGCCATTGAACTTGGCAATCAGCTGATCCGTCGCTCGGATCCTCGTAAAATGACGAGCAATTACGCCGCCACCGGAGCCACGAAACTGGCCACCCGGTCGAAGCCGTATCAAGGCAGGTCGAGAACTGGCGAGATACTCGACAACGCGCCTGATACCTCTGGACCCGACAGATGCAGGGTTGCCCGGCCCTCTCGGGTACGAGTTGCTACTCAACGAAAGAGCTACATAAAGTGTCTTATTTCTTTGAAAGGCTCGGAGGAGATTGGCGAGGACAATGTCGGTGGCCAACGTAGTTGCGGCTAGGGCGTCACGTCGGTTTCGCAAGGATGACGTTTCATGAATGCCCGCAACGATTCCTTGGACGACGGAAGCGAACTCTGTGCTCAGGCCCAAGTCGAGGCGCAAGCCAACCGAAAATCTCGGATCGTCAGAACTCAGAGCGGCTCGAGCCATAATCCCCCCGAAAGGCTGTCTTTTCTTGCCCTCATCCTAGCAATAGCGTTTGCTGACTCAAAATGAGTCGTACAGCCCGTTTTCCCATTTCTTCGGGGGGTAGATACCGTCCATAAAGACGGGCGCCACGGGTCAATTTTGAGTCATCTAGAGGCCATTTGGTATTTTCCAGGGAATACCGCAGACACCACCTCAATTTAGCGTCCGATTGCGTTTCATCTTTCATGTGAACGGGGATCATCAGAAAAGACCGCTACTCACTTCTCACGTGGCGCGCAAGACTTCGCCTCGGCCAATTGGCGAGGTACAGCAATGCGCACACTCATTCTGCTCCTAAGTGTTTTGTGCGTTTTCTCCTTGGCACCAAGCGAGTCCAGCGCACAACGATATACGGAAGACCTTGATGATCGCTATTGCGGGATGGAGGATTGTCGCGCCGAATTCGATTCAATGCTCGGGGACATCGTGAAAGGCCTTGGAAAACTCGCGGTTGTCTTTGGCGGACCAATATTTGCTTACCGCTTTGGGCGTAACTTGCTTGCGGAGCAAAAGATGTCTGACGAGGAATTTTTCAACAAGTATCCTCATCATCGAGGTTTTGGACGAGAAAAAACTAGTGTCATCTCCACCTACATAATGCTCGTTTTAATTGAAGCAATTCTCGTCTTTCTTTGGCTGCTACTCGTCGCGCCACAAACGCTAAAGTCTCTCATGAGCTAATGTTGCTACGCTCGCAAAATCACGACGTTATTCGCCTCCCGTTCTCTTCGCATATCTTCGAGAAGCAAATCGTTGATATGGTTGGCCCAACGCCTGAGTGCTTCGCGTCTTTCGTCCACGAACTCAAACCTCTGGTAAATTCCGGTGAGTCCGCCAACCGCTGGACCAGAGATGTGATTGAGAATACGCTCTGTTATGTGTGGAGCAATGCCGAGACCTGCTAAGCCGGTTGCTCCTGTCCTACGCAGATCGTGCACCCGCCACGGCGGTATAGGATTGCCGCCGTTGAGCTTCTTGATTTTCGCATCGATAGCTGCCTTGGCTTTCGAGAAGCCTGATATCGGAAATTCTCGGTCGCCAACTTTCTTTGTCGTGAAGCAATACGTGGTGCCAGCTTTGTCGGCCATTGAATGGAATAGATTGACTGCCCAACCAGACAGATGAACGAGGTGTTCGCGCCCATTCTTTGTTCGTGATCCCGGAATAATCCACTCATGCTTGCGAGCCAGATCAAGTTCGGACCACGGAAGCTGAGCAACTTCGTCTCGACGCTGAAGCGTCAGCAGTAGCAACTTGAAATATGGCCCCCACGGATAAGGCAAGTCCGAGGCAGCAGACCAAACTAAAACGATTTCCTTGTCGGTTAGCACCCGGTCCCGGTCCTGATAGCGTTCAGGCGGAGTGAGGCTGTCCATAGGGTCAATCGGGATGATGTCTCGAGACAAACACCACTTGAAGAAAGGACGCATGGCATTGAAGACCTGCCTAGCGCCTGACTTTGTGATGCGTTCCTTGTTGTCGATTAGCGCGGTGATGTCTTTGCGCGTGATGTCCCCAACAAGCGTTTCGCTACCAAGCTTTGGGATCACCTCGACATTGAAGCGTCGGCGCACCTCGTACCAGTATGCGCCTTTGGGTGGATTGGTGTCTGGCTTGGCGTGCTTCTCAAACCATAGCTGAAACACGTCTCGCAGTTTGCCGTTGGCGTAAGCCTCGTGCTGTTTGTTCTTGAGTCTCCGCTTGTCGTTCTGCGGGTTCACCCCTTCAGCAATTGATGCGATGAGCTTGAGGGCTTCTGTTCGTGCAGCATCTAGATCCATCACCGGGTATTCCCCGAAGACGAAAAGTATCTGCTTGGCGTTGCGACCTCCCTCTCCGAGACGACGCTTGACCAGCCAAGACGCCTTGCCCTTGGGCGAAATTCGAAAAGCAAAACCCCTCAAATCCGCATCCCAAAGGGTAGCAACAACTCTGCTTCGGTAGGCCTTCTCAATGGCCTGTCTTGTGAGCTTCGCCATGGGGGTCAATTCGTTAAATTGTTGTTCTAGTTCAATTGCTTGCCACGCATTTCGAGTCTGCACAGAATCCCGGCTAGTGCCACGACGAGCGATTTGTCGAGATAAATCAGTTGCTTAGCGCCGATACGCGAGCGCGATGGACACCAAAACGGCGGCAGCTTTTGCTACCACCTTAATACCACGATTTGCGATTTGATACCACCCGAAACGCTCAAGGAAATGGTGCGATTTTGCCCGTAATCTGTGGTGTTTATTCGAAATTGATCGGTGTATGAGAAACGTGAAAAGTGGGTTCGCACGTCATTCGTAATGACGGGGTCGCGTGTTCGAGTCACGCAAGCGGCACCACCTCATTAAATCCAATAAAATCAAATGTTTGTGCCGCTTCTGCGAGGTGGCATTGCTGCGCATTTTGCTAATCGGATTGGGGAATTAAGTTCCGGACTTTCTATCGAGCGCTAACCGGCACGGCTCCACGCTGCATTAACTTCGCAAGCGCCTGCAACTCACAAGATGGTCGCGATGTTTTGAGGAGATCCCGAACAGAAGGATAAAATCCATGTTCAGAGTGACTGTAGCGGCTTTTGTGATCGCGATCGCTTGTCTCCCGGCATCCGCGCAGGACAAAGCGAAGGAGTGGTGCACCAACGCGCACATGCAGCAGATGAAGCTCCAGATCGACAAGATGACTGACGCTGCGAAGAAAAAAGAAGCCAAAACTTATCTCGCCATGTCAAAGGCTGCGATGAAGGCCAAGGACATGGATGGATGCGTCAAGCACATGGAAGAAGCCCACCATGCGATGGGCCTCTGAAACTCATCACGCTGCACCCAAGCGGCCGTCAGATGGCTGAAACATCCCTCACGCTTGCAGTTTCGCGAGATGCCTTGGTCTACCTGAAGGCCGCTTTCACACAGTCAGGCCTCTAGTCCTCCGATGGGCCTCGAGGTGTGTCTCAGTTATTCGGTCTGGATGTGCCTGTCTCGCCAGTACTGTTTCCTGACGCTGGATGGTCGCCAGGTGTTTGCGATTTCATACGACCGGTTGGTGAGGTGGGCAGCATGCGGGTCTTTTGGTTCTCGCTGCCGGGAACGACAGCGCCAGGAGTGACACCGGGGGCCGGCGATCTTGCTTTTGGATATTCGGGTGTCACTCGTCCTGTACCGGGCGCCTGTGCTGATGCGGCCGTCGCGGTCAAGAGAGAGCCGAGCACTGTTACCAAGATTAGTTTCTTCATGTTCAATCTCCTTTGAGACCGGTTCACGAAGGAAACCTGTTCAAGCTTTTCGCTGTTCCGTGTGAGCCACTCCCTGGCTAGTGAGCTAGAGTGCCATCGTTCCGGCAGTGAAGCTCAGTCGCGCTGGCCGCACCAATTCCCAATCTGGATTTGATCTCGCTCTGATACCGTCAACTCTTACCCCCGGCGTCGAACGGTTCCATTCTCCAAGTTTAGCCGCTTCGCGCCTGGCGTCCCCTATATTGTCACGCTGAACATATTCAGATTAAATCGTGTGACTGTTTCGGCTGGGGGAAGTGATGACTACTGTCGTTCTTGCGATTCTCGCTATTTGCCTTTTTGTCATTTTTCTTAGTTTGAAGATCGTTCCCCAAACGGAAAATTGGCTTGTCGAACGCATGGGACGGTATAGCCGAACCTTGGGTGCCGGCGTTCACATCGTCACGCCCTTTTTCGATCGCATCGCGCACAAGGAAAATATTCTCGAACGTCAGTTGCCGGTGAAGTCGGTACCGAGCATCACGAAAGATAACGTTCAAATCGAAGTCAAACTCGCGATTCTCTATCGCGTGACGGATGCCTCTAGGGCTTGGTACCGAATCAAAAATATTGACCAGGCAATCGAAACCATCATCACTGGCATTGTTCGAAGCACGATTGGTAATTCAGACCTCGACGATGTTCAGTCGAACCGTCGTGTTCTTTCAGACACGATCGAGGCTGAGATACAGCACGTTACTGAGGAATGGGGCATCGTTCTCACGAGGGTCGAAATCTTAGACGTCGAAGTCGATGCCGAAACAAGAGCGGCAATGCAGCTGCAATTGAATTCCGAACGCACGCGTCGCGCTCTCGTTCGCGAAGCAGAGGGCAAGAAGCAAGCCGCCAATCTCGCTGCTGATGCGGAGCTCTACACGGCGCAACAACAGGCGCAAGCCCAACGCGTTCTTGCAGAGGCTCAGGCCTATTCGGTTAAGACCATCGCAGAAGCAATTAACAATGGCGGGGAAGCGGCGATAAACTTCGATATCAAGAAAATCCAAGCAGAGGCTGTAAAAACTTTAGGGTCGCAACCTGCTGCGAAGATTATCCTGCTGCCGTCAGACTTACTCGAGACACTGTCGTCGGTATCGTCTGTCGCAAGCAGATTGGTTTCCAAATGACGATGAATCTCCAGCCTTACGAGGTGGCTCTCATCTTGGGCGTCGTGATCTTGGCGCTGGAGATGATAACCGGTGTGTTTATTTGCTTGAGTCTCGCGATTGGCTTGTTCAGCGTCGCGCTGGTGGAATTTCTATCTCAGAATTTCTACCTAGAACGAGATGTTCTAATTTTTGCATTGGTCGCGATGGCGGCCTTTATCGGGCTGCGTTTAACTTTTCGATCGAAAGGCGATGTGAAAATTGCCCGCGAGGACGTAAACGACTATTGAACCTCGAAACTGCGATCAGTTGCTCGCATTTCCTTGCAAGGGGGCAAGCGAATTCGCTTATCCGCCGCGCAGAAATATTCGAGAATTCGATTGTTGGGGACCCGCAGGGTTCAAACCGTTCCTCAAGCGGCGCGCCAGTGGTGCAGTTCAACGCTTTCCATGAGCGCCTCGGGCGCAACCCAACCTCTGAGCACGGCTTGGCGTAGACGTTCGGGCTCCCGAATGCCCTTATCTGCGGCTTCGAACAGCCGGTGGATCATATCGTAGACTGTGATCTGCAATTCACGATCGGCAACTTCAGTCACCAAGCGATCGAGAACACCATAGAACGACTGAAGTTCTTCCGATGTGTAGCCGTACATGCGCATTGAATTCCCTTACCGCGATGACCCGGATCAACCAGCGATCCGAATCATGCCCACCCAATGCGACGGAATCAGAATCGGATTCCCGGCGCTGTACTCTTTGGGATTCTCCCACAAGGAACGCACGCTTTCTTAACAGATTTTCCTCGAAGCAGGGTCCGGGTGTCGGTCACGATTTGTCAAGGTTTTCAAACCATTGTCTCCACATTGTTTTGCGTACCAAAAAAGAGGCGGACATCTTCGGATGTCCGCCTTTTGTCTTTTGCGCAGGATCTGGGCTCTCGCGGAGTCCGCTCAGGGGCTCGGAGCTTTTGAGTTGATTTCGATCGGACGTGCGCTAGATCGCATGGTCGAGCCACCGAAGCGGACCATCGATCAGGGCGTCTAGCTTGAGCCGAGGCGCGTTCTCCGCGCGGGCTAGTACTCGTCGTCTTCCTCGACACGATAATTGTAGGGCATGTTCCCGCAGTATTCAGCGGCCGCCCTTTGGGCGTCGTCCCAACTCTCGAACGCGCTACCTATCGTTTCGGACCCGCCGCCGAAGCATCCTTCGGCGTCGTTCCGGCAGTTTTCACACCAGACGATGACTTTGAATTTCTGCATGTTGGCTTCTCCCCGTTAGAAAAGCCCTAGGCGCTGCTCCCGATTTGCGCGCAAGTTCCTGCAGTGTGAAAACGCGAGAAATCTTTATCGCCTGTCGGCGTTTTTAATATGGGTTTGCGCGCAGTTTCCTCGCGTCGGCGTCCACGACACACTCGGATTGAGGCTACCATTTGGCGAGGAGACAAAACGTGACCGGGCCGTAACACTTCTAACCAAAAGCGTATGAAACCGGTCGCCGGATGGGGGGCGCGCCATGGGAACGCGCATAAAGTCACATCGGAGTTCGGTGCACTCCGCACGCCACATTCTGTCTGTTACGGTTTGCTGCCGCGGCAGCAGCCACGTGTCTTTGCTTCGGGGGAGCGATAGCCCATGACTTTGAAAGTGACCGCCGTTCTTGCGTTCGGCCTTTTTCCAGCGTTTTGCAGTGGCGCCCTCGCTTGCACGCTCAATGAAATCCAGAAGGCCGACATGCGGCTCGGAATCTGCAGGCAACAGGTCGGCATTGCGACCGGCTTTGCTTGCACTTCGCTCGTCATGCGGTCGCAAGTCGCCGACCAGTTCGAGCAGATCCAGCTGGCGCGTCGCTGCGGTTTCAACGCCGAAGCGGATAAGCTCGAGCGGTTTTACAAGGCGACGACCCCTTACGTCGCTAATCTCTACGAGTGCGTCGACACGAAGATCGATCGCTCGGCGATCGAGAAAAAAGCCGAGGAAGAGGTCGGCCAATCGTTAGCGAAGTTGCCTGCGGGTTGCCCAGCCGACTTGAAAGACAAGATGACGAAGCGGCTCCCGAAGCTCATTGAGGCTGACCAGAGATCGCTTCACGACATCCAGGCTCTCGCGACTCAGATAGGGCTGACGCCCGATCAATGACCGGGCTGTTGAGGTCCGGCCCAGTAAACGCAAGAGTTTATTCACCGTAGTTTCGCTCGGGCCGCCGGTGAATAACGGCTTGTTCTAACTTCCTTCCCAATGTGCAGGTCGTGAGTGCATCTGGGAGACTTCCATGTTCTATAAGAAGTGTGCGGCCGTTCTTGCGGCAGCTTTGAGTTGTGCTGTTGCAACTTCGGCTGAAGCGCACCATCGGCGGTGTGTATTCGATCCCTACGGCTACAACGCGCCGAGCCGCGATTGCCGTCGCCTGGGATGGGGCTTCTATCCAGCTTATGGCTTTTACCCAGCGGGCAGCTATTACGCGCCGCCGCGCTATCCGGTCTACGCCGTACCGGTTCCAGTTGCGGTCCCGGTTGCCGTACCGGTTCCTGTTCGGGTTCGCGCGGTGCCGGCGAGCTACTGCTATTTTGACAACGGCTTTGATTTCCGGCCGCGCCGGGTTTGCGTACCGGCCTGGTGATCTCGCGCCGGCGCCCGCACATCGCGGCGCCGGTTCGCTTTTCTGGGGGTAACGGGGCTTAGCGGAAGCGAAGCCATTCGAGCGGCTTAGGTCCGCGGCAGAAATCTCGGTGGTGCAGGTAGTAGCAGCGACGGCCATCGTAATAGTCGTCGCGAGCGAATGGGTCACCGGCGTAGGTGTAGAAGCCGAAGCGCGGGCCGTATGGCGGTCCGTATCTGTGGTAGCCGAGCTTGAAACAGCAGTTATTGTGGTGACGCCAGTGTGCATCCGCTGACGGTACGAGGGTTGCGAAGCCCAATACAAAACTTGCTACGCCCAAAACTTTCAACATGCGCTGGTCTCTCGCCTAGCTCGTCTGATCCCTGAGTCAGTCGCCGGTATTCGGCATGCATGCAACGAAGACCGCTGAAATTGGCAAATTCCGCCGCATAACAACGGTCTTCATTTGATTAAATCGCGAGGGGTTGCTGCGGGCCCCCTCATTGCAATCCAGGCGATGAAGGATCATGCGGCGGGGCCGTGCCTTCGGGGCCGTTGCCCTGTTCTCCGGAACTGCTTCCCGCGCTTGAATCGGCTGGCAGGCTGATCTCCGGCGGCGGTTGCTTTTCGACGGGAACGGCCGGCGACGTTGGGGAAATCTGCGAATTCTTTTCGCTGCCTGGGCCAACCTTGCCCGGTTCGATGCTTTTTCCGCCGCCCGGAGCGTTTGCCGGAATGTCGTTCACCGATTGCTCGGCGAATAGAGGTGAATTCACAAGGATTGCAGCCGCCAGCGCGGCGCCGGCAAGAATTCTCACCCTCATTGGGACATGATCCTTCCGTTGATCCATGTGCGGGAAACGCATGGCGCAACTTCCGTGTTCCCCGCTATCGGCATGCGCTCTTAAGCATCAGTCAGCGTCAGCCTTTGTTCGGCGGAGTGGGTCCATTTGACGACGAAGGTGCCGTCGAGGAACTCGGCCGTTCCTTGACGTTGACGCGGTCGCCATCGACGATGCCGTCGGGAGCGCTTTCGATCACCCGGTCTTCCGGAGAGAGGCCCGAGGCGACCTCGATCGTCGCGCCCATGTCGCGGCCAATCGTGATCTGCTTGAGGAGCACCTTATCGTCGGGGCCGACGGTCGCGACGCGTAAGCCTGCCTTATCGAACAGGACGGCGCTCGCCGGGATGACCAAAACGTCGTGCTTGTTGCCGACCGTTAAATGAACGCTGGCATAGGCGCCGGGCATGAGTTCACCGGCGGCATTATCGACGACGAGCTGCATGCGCGTCGTGCCGGAAGCGACATCGACCGCGCCAGAGGAGGCTTCAACCTTGGCATCGTACTTTTTACCGGGCCGCTCGGGGACGGTCAGCACGCCGACCGTGCCGTTCGGGATCATCGGGACATAGGCCTGGGGGACGTTGACGTAGAGCCGAAGCTTATGGACATCGGCGACGACAAACATCTCCGACCCGGTCGAGCTGCCGGTATTGATCAAGTTCCCGACGTCGGTGTTGCGCACGGTCACGATGCCGTCGAATGGCGCGACGATGCTCTTGTAAGCGGTGAGCGCCTTAAGCCGATCGACGTTGGCTTGCGCGGACTTCACCATCGCGTTCTTCGACTCGAGGTCGGATTGCTTTTCGTCGGCCTGCTGATGGGTGACGTAGCTGTTCGGCAAAAGCGCCTGGAAGCGTTGATTTGTGATGGCGGCCAGGGCGGCGTTGGCCTTGGCGTTATTCAGATCGGACTCTGCCTGAGACAGCTGCTGGTCAAGATCGGGCGCATCGATCGTCGCGAGAACGTCTCCCGTTTTTACGTGCGTGCCGATGTCGGCGTTGCGGCTCGCCACGTAGCCGCTCACGCGCGCGAAAAGCGCCGCCTGATAGTAGGCGTCCAAGCGGCCCGGCAGGTCGAGCAAGCCGATGCTCGGCTGAATGGCGGGCACTGAGGCGGCGACCGTCGGGACGGCGCGGACGGCAGATTTGTTCTTCAATTGCGCGACGCTCTGCTCGCGGCTCGTAATGCCGGTGAAGGCAAGAAAAGCGGCGCCGCCGATAAACAGGATGGCCACGATCGGGGTCTTCCAGCGTGATCGCCGGGGCTTGTCGGCGGTCTTTTCAGGCAGCATGGAATTCTCCTGGGACTGCACCTTGCGGCGACGATGAGCTGGCAGACTTCCGCCGGTGCATCAGACTGAAAATGATTGGCACAATGAACAATGTGGCTACTGTCGCGAACAGAAGTCCGCCAATGACTGCGCGACCAAGCGGGGCGTTCTGTTCGCCGCCTTCACCGAGACCCAATGCCATCGGCGCCATGCCGATCACCATGGCGAGCGCCGTCATCAGAACGGGACGGATACGCACGTAGCCGGACTCGAGCGCGGCTTGGATCGGATCGCCGTGCTCAGCAAGGCGCTCGCGAGCGAAACTGACGACCAGAACGGCGTTTGCGGTTGCGACGCCCATGCACATGATTGCCCCGGTCAAGGCGGGTACCGACAGTGTCGTGCCCGTGACGAATAGCATCCAGACAATGCCGACCAAAGCTGCCGGAAGCGCCATGATGATCACGAGCGGATCGCCCCAGGATTGGAAGTTCACGACAATCAGCAGGTATATAAGCACGATGGCGCCGAGGAGACCGAACAACATTCCGGCATAGGCGCCGTTCATTGTCCGTACCTGCCCGAGGAGAACGGCGGTTGCGCCCTTGGGAAGATCCGCTTTGGTTTCATCGACGATTTTCTGGATGTCGGCGGCGACGGCGCCGAGGTCACGCCCTTCGGTCGTGGTCAGGATCTGAACCATGGACTGGATGTCGTATTGCGAGACGACGGCGTTACTCGTCGTGCGTTCGACACTTGCGACTGCCCCGAGAATTTGAGGCGCCGGCGCGCCGTCGGCGGTGATCGGCATGTTCTCCAGAGACCTCAGCGAGTCGATCTTGTACTGCGGTGTCTGGATCACGATCGGATAGGTGACGCCGTTGCTCTTGTTGAGCCAGTAAGTGGGGTTCACCTGACTTGTTCCGGCGAGGCTCGTGCTCAAGCTTGCGGTGACGTCCTTCTCGGTCACGCCGACGTATTGTGCGCGCGAGCGGTCTACGTTCACCTTGAAGCCCGGGTTTTCTCGCGATTGCTGGATGCGCGCGTCGGCTACGCCCGGGATCAGCTTTATCTGCCGTAAAATCTTTTCGGCATAGTCGAAGTTCGGGCCGAGCTTCGGTCCTCTGATCTGGAGATCGATGGGCGTCGGCGCGCCGAAATTCAAAATCTGACTGACGATATCGGCAGGCAGAAACGAGAAGGTGGCTCCGGGGAAGCGCTTCGGGAGTTCGTCGCGGAGTTCTTTGACATATTCGGGCGTCGGGCGATGCCCGTGGTTCAGCGCCACCTGGATATCGCCATCCTGCGGGCCGATCATGCCGGTGTTATTATAAGACGTGTTGATGCCGCTGACGGGCATGCCGATGTTGTCGACCATGGCGGCCAGATCTTCCGGCGCTATGACTTCGCGAATGGCATCTTGAATTTGCGCGAATTTCCGGGCGCTTTCCTCGACGCGCGTGCCGACGTCAAGCCGGACATGCATCAGGATTTGGCCGGAATCGACGGCAGGGAAGAAGTTGCGGCCGAGGTAGGGCGTCAACAAGAACGATGCTGCGATAAATCCGAACGCGAATATCAGGACGATCGTTCGATGTGCCAGCGCGCTTTCGAGCAGGTCATGATAGGCGATGCGCATTCTCTCGAAGCGATGCTCGAAGCCGCGCTGAAACAGAGCGAACGGATTGCGCGTCGGCCTTGTCGCCGCGTCGTGATCGTGTGGCTTCAACAGATACTTGGCCATGGTCGGCACGAGCGTGCGCGACAGGATGAAGGATGCAACCATGGCAAATACGACGGCTTCGGCCATCGGAACGAACAGAAACCGCGCGACGCCTTCGAGGAAGAACATCGGGACGAAGACGATACATATGCAAAGCATCGACACGAACGCGGGTGTCGCGATCTGATCGGCGCCGTCGAGAATGGCGGTCTCGACGTCCTTGCCCTGTTCCAGATGGTAGTTGATGTTTTCGATCGTCACCGTTGCTTCGTCGACGAGAATGCCGACGGCGAGCGCCAAGCCGCCGAGCGTCATGACGTTCAGGGTTTCTCCGAGCGCCGAAAGCATAGCCACTGAGGCCAATACGGCCAGCGGAATCGAGGTCGCGATGATGATCGTCGAACGGACGCTGCCCAAGAAAAGAAGGATCATCACGCTCGTCAAAGCGGCGGCGAGAACGCCTTCGTGGATGACGTTTTCAACCGCGGCGCGGACGAAGACGGACTGATCGCCGAGCAGCGAGATCGTCAACGCGTCGGGCAGACCGGGTTTGATTTCCTGCAGTTTGTCCTTGATGCCTTGGATGATGGCGAGTGTGGAAACCGCGCCGTTTTTCAGGACCGACAGCAGCACCGAGCGGTTGCCGTTGACGTGCACGATGTTCTGTTGCGGAGGATTTCCGTCGCGGACGTGGGCGACGTCGCGGATATAGACCATCGCGCCGTTGACCGCTTTGATCGGCAAGTCGCCCAAGGCGTTGATGTCGGACGGCGCATTGTTCAGCTGCATCGTATATTCGGTGCCGCCGATTTTTTGGGTGCCGACCGGATTGATCAGGTTCTGCGCGGCGAAGGCGTTCGAGACGTCTTGAGCAGAGAGGCCCTTTGCATGGAGGGCCGTATCGTCGAGATCGATCTGGATCTGCCGCGTCTTGCCGCCGAACGGGTAGGGCACGGCTGCCCCCGGCACGGTCACGAGCCGCGTCCGGATCATGTTCATGGCGAGGTCGGATAGGTTCTGTTCGGTCAGACCATCGCCGCCGAGTGCCAGCTGCACGATCGGCACGGTCGAGGCGCTGTAGTTGAGGATGAGCGGCGGCGTCGAACCGGGCGGCAGCTGCTTCAGCAGCGTCTGCGATACCGCCGTCACCTGCGCGTTGGCAGTGCGGATATCGGCGCCCGGCTGGAAGAAGATCTTGACGACGCCGATGCCGTTATACGAATTCGCCTCGATATGCTCGATGTCGTTGACGGTCGTCGTCAGGACGCGCTCGAACGGCGTAGTTATCCGGCCGGCCATCTCATCGGGGGGAAGGCCTGTATATTGCCAAACGGTGGCGATGACAGGGATACGAATATCGGGGAAGATATCGATTGGCGTGCGCAAAGCCGCCAAGCCGCCGGTGAGCAGGATGAGCAACGCCAACACGACAAACGTGTACGGCGACCGCAGCGCTATTCGCACCAATGCAGCCATGCTTCAGAGATCTCCACATCGCCGGCTAGAAATTTGGAACCAGCTATCGTCCCCAGCCTGAAACTGACGAAGTTTTGGGTTCCGTCTGTCGAAACGCGTCTTCGATGGGTGACGAAAGCGCACGGTCTTAAAACCTGTCGCCAATTCATCACGTCAGCCCAAGAGACTCGACGAATGGCCCCGATTGCCACAAATGGGGGTCCACGGCTCATCTGTCCAATAGTATGTTAGGATGCTATTGTTCGATTATATAGATTAATCGCCGGGTGGGCATGGACCTCAAGCAACTCGAACATTTCGTTGCTGCGGCGGAAGAGCAGCATTTCACCCGGGCCGCCCGGAGAATGAATATTGTTCAATCCGGGCTTTCAGCCTCTATTCGGGCTTTAGAGCAGGAAATGGGCGCTGCTCTTTTCGTGCGGACGACGCGCCGGGTCGAGCTGACCATCGCAGGACGCGTTCTCTACGAGAGAGCGCTTCAGATCATCGCGGGTGTCCACGACGCGCGGCGCGCGGTCGCGGCGATCAATGGTCTGGAGCGGGGAACGTTGAGCCTCGGGACGTGTGCCAGTCTCAATGCCTTTTTCGACCTTCCGCTGTTGCTCGGGGAATTCCACGCGCTGCACCCCGACGTCGAAATTCGTCTTTGCCACAGCACAGCGGCGAACCTGATGGGCAAGGTGAAGGACGGCAGCATCGATCTGGCTTTCCTTCCCCTTTATGAAAAGAACCGCGAGATCGTCTCGATGCCGATTGCATCCGACCGTCTGATCGTGGCCCATCCCCTGGATCATCCGCTCGCCGAACGTCAATGCGTTTCCCTTCACAGTCTCGCCGGCGAGACTTTCGTCGATTTTCAGCTCGATCAGGGAACACGGCGTATCGTCGATCGGGCGTTCGCGTCGATCAACGTTTCGCGCAAGACGGCGCTGGAAGTCGGCGACGTGCAGGTCCTTCTCGATCTCGTCGCGCGTGGTTTCGGAATTGCTCTCGTACCAGGCACGTTCGTCACAGCGCGGGCTGCGAGTTCCACTGTGCCGAGGATCGGAATAACGACGCTCAGAAAGCCCGCCATTAAGTGGGAGTTAGCCGCTGTATTCAGCGGGCGCGAGGGGGCGGCGCAGTCTCGCAATCCGGCGGTGGCAGCCTTCACTGAAGTCTTAAAAAAGGTTCGGCCGGAAAGCATATTTTCCTGAGCGATACGCGACCGCGATGTTACGCGGTGCTCGCAAGGTAGACGTAGTAGGCCATCGCCCCGACCGCTGCTGGAACCGCGATGATGTGAAGGAAGACGAGACTTTTTCTCAACCATCGGATCGGCTCGATCCGTTTGTTCTCGCGCGCGATCGTAATGGCGATGATCACGCTCAACATCAGGTATGTGAACAGGAACATCTGGTCCGAGAGCGTTTCGGTATTTGCGTCGAGCTTCGGTAGAGCGAGATACAACGCGACTGCCGAGAGCAACGCCGTTACCTGTATCGTCACGATCGCCTCGAAGTGATGCGTCGAGATGAAAATCGACAAATACGCGATGATCAGGATGAAGCCCAACGGCACGACGACTCTGAGAAAGTAATCCGTTGTTTCGCGTTTCATCAGCCACACGAAGCTCGCCTTATAAAAGGGGAACACGCTTGGCTCGAGTGTTTGCGCGTCGACCGTGCGCACGAAGTCCTGATCGTATCCGACATATTGGTCCTTCGGGTCCCAGCCATCGACCGTCACTACGTGATCCCGTACTTTTTGCGGCGGCGGTTGCACGATAAACGGGTTGCCGCCGTTCTTCGGCCTGAGATCGATCGCGAAACGCTGCGTATCGAAAGGATAGTTTCTCAGATCCGGCGAATACACGAACTTGCCCGTCACCTGATAGATCTTCATGTGATCGGGGTAGGCAGCACTTTGACTGCCGTCGTGCAGGGCGCGCACGGTTATCTGGCGATCGTTCGAGCCCGGCTCGAGGTAGGCGTTCGCGAATTCGATCTGCTCGATTGATGCGCCGCCGCGATCGTTCATCGAAAGATAAAAGTCGGCGAAGAACGTCTTGTCGGTATCGTCGATACGCTCCGCGTGAATGAGGTCGATGTCGGCATAAAGCGTATCGATCCGCTGAAGACTTTGATTGCGCAAATGCAGGAATTGCAACGGAGCGAGCTGTGTTTGACCTCGCCCGTGCGGCAGCATGAGGATCAGCGGCGTTCGGGCTGCGGCGCGAGATGCAGGCTGGAACGACCAATTGTCGAACCGTCCCTTGAATATTCCGCGCCCGGACGCATAAGCGGTCTGCAGCTGCTGGACGATCAGCTTGCGGAGGTCGGGTATTTCGGCGGTGGCCTCCGCCGAGCGTGCCGCCTCCGCGATCAGGCCGACGATATCGGCGTATTGTGAGCCCACGGAAAGGGCGCGCATGTTGTCATTATCGAGAGCGTTGAGTGGGATATCCTCATCTCGCGGTTTGCAGGTTCCGTCCTTCCAGCCCGGAGCTCCAGCATTCTTCTTGCCCTCGAAGATCCATTGGGCAGGAGACGCCGTGCTCCAAATCAGCTCGCGCAGTCTCTCGCTATAGACGTCCGGCAGTCCGTCCCAGGCAAGCTGATAGACATCGTTCGGGTAGGCGTCTGCGCCCTGACCCGCCAGTGTCTCGATGCGGCCCGTCACGAACAGCGGTGGCGTGAAGCCTGCGTCCTGAAACTGCTTCACGACGTCTTTCATGCGGTCGCCGCCGACGCTCAAGAAAACGATTCCGACGTTCTTGGATTTGAGATCGGCGACCGCGGCGGCAACTTCGCCGGGATCGAGTTTGTCCGCCACGAGTTTCAAACGCTGGTCGGCGGCAAGGCCGCCGAGATACTTGTTCAGGCTATCGCCGAGATTGGTGCTCGCCAACAGGGATTGAATGCCGATGAATGCGGGCCGCTCGAAATGCGACTCCTTCACGAATTCGGCAATAACCGGCATGCGCTCCTCGTCCTCGGCGGCGCGTGTCGTGAAGACGTTCGGATAGTCTCTTATGATGTCGGTCACGGAGATGTCCGACACGAATGGGATGCCACTCGCTTTAAGATCTTTGCCGTTCGCATCGAAGGCCGCTTTGGCGCGCGTCGCGTTCGACAGGCCGATCATTGCAATCGTCAGCGGATCGGCAATCGCAGTCGCCAAGTTTGCCGTCGTGTTCTCTTGAGAACGCTGATCGTCGAGGATGTTCACGACAATCTTGCGGCCGGCTATTCCGCCCTCGCGATTGATGCGGTGCTGGGCGAGCGTTGTGAGGCGCTTGATAGCTTTCAATTGCCCGTTGTCATAGCAGTCGTCGTTTCTTGTGGTGACAAAGACCTGCATCACGAGGGGTGGCCGCTGCGCCGCTTCCGCTTTTTCGGTCGCGTGCCCGATCGATGATGGGAAGATGCCGGCCGCCGCCAGAGTTGTGCCGAAAGCGGCAACGGCGTGCAGCACCGGCTTACGACGAAGCGCTTTCGCCCAAGATTCCGAAAAAAACGATGTCACGTTTCCCACCCGCTATTTCGACGATCAACAAATTGTTGCTCGAATTCCCCTATCGCCGCGCCTGATCGCGTTCGTCCCCAGGGCGCTTATAAAGGTTTAGGTTAGAGAGGGGAAAAATTTGGTTTGTGTGGGGCGCATTCGCGGTCGGCCGCCGCAATTGGTGAATTGTTTTTTGTGTCCGATTTATAAAAGCGGAGGGGATCAGCCCCATGGGTTTCGTGGTTAACTTCCTTGCGAGCCGGGGTTGCTTTCCCTACGGTCGGCTGCAATCTTGGAAAGTGTTACGGGTCTCACTTAAAACATGCAGAAAAGCACGGCGTCATGGCGTTCGTTATTTTGGCCGTGGTGGTCACCCGCCGATCCCCAAGACGTCCGGGCAGCCCGCCAAGCGGTTGCGCATTTGAAGCCGGCCGTCC
Organism: Hyphomicrobium sp. 99; assembly: GCF_000384335.2. NCBI lineage: Bacteria > Pseudomonadati > Pseudomonadota > Alphaproteobacteria > Hyphomicrobiales > Hyphomicrobiaceae > Hyphomicrobium > Hyphomicrobium sp. 99. The sequence goes on along the minus strand of NZ_KQ031382.1, from coordinate 89,298 downwards.
TCATCACCGGCGGGGCGAGTGGCATTGGGTTGGCTCTCGCTCGCCGCTTTCTCGAAGCCGGACACAATACGGTTATCGTCGGACGTGACGCGGCAAAGCTCGACGCCGCCGTGCGGGGCCTTACGTTATCGAAGGGCACAACCGTCACGGCGATTGTGTGCGACGTCAGCCTGCCCGACGCACTCGAAGTGATCAACGCGCGGCTCGTCGAGGCCGGGCTCTATCTCGATGTACTCGTCAGTAATGCGGGAACAGGATTGGCCGGATCATTCCTCAGTCATTCGCGGGCGGATCTTTCGCGGTTGATCGGTATAAATGTCGAGACTGTGACGCGTTTGATGCACGCGGTCCTCCCGGATATGCTGGCGCGTCAACGCGGAGGTGTGCTGAACATCGCGTCGCTTGGGGCTGATGTGCCGGGACCGAACCAGGCCGCTTATTACGCGAGCAAGGCTTACGTTGCCTCGCTGACGGAAGCTGTCGCGAGCGAGTATTCCGGCCAGGGCGTCAGAATCTCTGTCCTTCTGCCGGGGCCCGTCGATACGGCTTTTCACGAAGACATGGGCGCCGGGCGGTCGCTGTACCGCTGGGTATTGCCGTCAATGACGGCCGATCGTGTCGCGCGCAGTGCTTTTCGCGGCTTCATGTTCGGCAATCGTGTTATCGTGCCGGGGATTTCCAACATCTTTTTCTATCTCGCGCTCAGGATTTTGCCGCACACCCTGACGGTGCCCCTTGTTTATTGGCTTTTGCGGCGGCCAGAAAATTAAGCCGACATTAATTTCGGATGCGCACGTCGCGATATTTTTGGATGTTTGTATTATGGCAACCAATTTCGCGCTAAATCTCTATGGGCTCTGGAATGAGGTTTCGCGTATCTGGAGTTCCCGACGCGGCTGCGCTTAGCGGGTTAAACGGGCTCCTTCGAGCTCGATGGGCCGGTGCGTGGCCGCGCTGCATTCGACGTGACGACGGCGCGGCGTGAAAAGCGCATTTTGCTATCGTCAGATGTCTTCCGATCAGGCGGCCTCCATGGCCTCGGCATCACCCGCGACCGTCGCACTGACGCTCGCTGCAATACGCTCCACGAACGAGCGGGTTTTTTCGACAACTACGTGACGCTCCTTATCGAGCGTAACCATGTGATAGCTATCTTCCAGCACCACGAGATCGGCCGGCGCTCCGAGGTTAGCTTGCACGTAGGCGGCATTGTTCAGGTTTGCGTAGTCGTCCTCTCGGGAGTGGACGATGAGAACCGGTTGATCGATTTTGCCGAGGATCTTCTTTGCGGCCGATACGATGCGGTGATGTTCCAGCAGCATAGCACCAGGGGTTCCTGCAGTGCCGAGGCCGGAGCCGTCGGACGCTGCAAGAGCAGCGCGTACGAACTCGCGCACGCGCGGGCATTTGATACCGAGCGATGCCGCATCGGGAAACTGCAGCAAGTTCGCCATCCAGCGCACGCGGACGAGCGAAAAAAGTTTGGTGTACCAGGGCATCGCCCAGCCGTTGATCCACAGCGCCGGTGAAAAAAGCGCGAGACCTTGAACCTTGTCGCGATTGTTGGCTGCGAGATGGAGGCCGATGATGCTGCCGAGGCAAAGGCCGCCGACGATGACCGTATCGCAGTCTTTGCGAATTTCATCTAGTGCCGTTTCGGCGCTCAGGTACCAATCCTGCCAAGTCGTGTTGATGATGTCCCGGCGCGTGGCGCCGTGTCCGGCGAGCGTCGGGCAATGCACCGTGTAGCCTGCCCGTGCGAGACCCATCGCGACGAAGCGCATTTCGGCTGGTGTGCCGCAAAGACCATGGATCAACAACACGCCGACCTTACCGCCGGCGATGCGATACGTCGTTTCCTTGTTCAACTGAGTGATCTCTGCGGACATGGCGTCGTCTCCCTTGGTCTTCGAGACGAAGCTTTAGGGTGAGCGTGGGCAGAGGGCTGTTCCGCGGGCGACAGGGCGGCGGCTTGCACAGAGAAACACTGCGCGATGAGTTCCAACGGGAACACGGTCGCGATGCGAAATCTCTGTCGGCATCGACAAACGTCCGATCTGATGGCAGAGGGGAGCGAAAGCGGAGGTCGGCGCGTGTCGCTCGCCGCTTCGTTAACGATCGCTCTTCGGTTGCACGGCTCTCATCACGAATGCCGGCGGAAGCGGTCGCGTGCTAAGGACGATCTGAGAAAAATGGGCTCTGGACAGCAGGGCCGAAACGAATTTGGGAACGCTCGTGCATCAACCCGTCATCGCCGCAACCGGGATTTACGTCCCGCCAAACAGCATATCGAACGACGAACTTGTTTCGGCCTTCAATACGTACGTTCGCGAGTTCAACTCGGTTAACGCCGCCGCGATCGCGGCGGGGAAGGTCGCGCCGCTGCTGCCATCGTCGTCGGAGTTCATCGAGAAAGCATCGGGTATTCGGTCCCGGCACGTCGTCGACAAGGACGGCATTCTCGATCCCGCGGTGATGCGTCCTGTCATTCCTGAGCGCTCGAACGAGGAAATTTCGGTTTTGGCCGAGCTCGCCGTTCATGCAGCGCGTGACGCACTGGAGAACTGGGGTGGCGATATTCGCGACATTGGCGCGGTCATTTGTGCGGCGTCGAATATGCAACGTCCCTATCCGGCGATGGCGATCGAGGTTCAGAACGCCCTTGGGATCGCGGGCTTCGCTTTTGACATGAATGTCGCCTGCTCGTCGGCGACGTTCGGCATCAAGACCGCGAGCGACTTCATTTCCGGCGGGTCGGTGAAGGCGGTTCTCGTGGTCAATCCCGAAATCTGCTCGGGTCATCTCAATTTCAGGGATCGCGACAGCCACTTCATTTTCGGTGATGTCGCGACCGCCATCATTCTGACCGATGCCGATCTGGCGGCCGGGGGATGGAACATTCTCGGCACGCGTCTCAAGACGCAGTTTTCGAACAACATCCGGAACAATTTCGGATTTCTAAATCGATGTGCTCCGGAAGGCATCGGTGCGCCTGACAAGCTTTTCGTGCAGGAAGGCCGCAAGGTCTATCGCGAGGTCGTGCCAATGGTCATCGAAATGATTATCGAGCATGCACGCGACATCGGGGTCGATCATAGGGCGCTCAAGCGCATGTGGCTGCATCAGGCGAACATCAACATGAACGAGATGATCGGGCGAAAGGTTCTCGAGCGCGAGCCTGCGCGGGAAGAGAACGTCATCATTCTCGATACATTTGCCAATACCAGTTCGGCGGGCTCAATCATCGCCTTTCACACGGCGAGCGCCGATCTCGCGCGCGGCGACACCGGGCTCATTTGCTCGTTCGGCGCCGGGTATTCGGCGGGAACGGTGTTCGTCGAGAAGCGCTAGGCGCGAGATCTCGGCGATTGCGGGCTCCGCTCAGGCCAGGCTGGCCGCAAGGTTTATCGTAAGCGCGAGAACCATCGTGTTGAAGAAGAAAGCCACGATGGCGTGGAGAATGGCCAAACGCCGGATCTCCTTGCTGTTAATCGAGACGTCGGACGTCTGGGAGCCCGCTCCAAACGACGTCGCGAAATAGAAGAAATCCCAATAATCCGGTGACGGATCATTGGGGAAGGCCAGGGGATAGACGATTTTTTTGCTCTGCTGGGAGAACTGCCGAGGGGCGTAGTATTCGTGCGCATAATGGAGCGTAAACGTCACCTGCGTGACGAGCCACGAGATGACGATCGTTGCGGCCGCAAGGCCAACGAAGAAAATCTTCTCCTCGTTCGTTGCTCCCTTGGCCGCGGAAAGCAAGCCGAAGATCGCCGCGAAGCTTGAAAAAATTGCGAGAAGCACGAGCACCAAAATAACGATGCCACTATCGTCCTGGCGGGCGGCTCGCGTGCGGATTCTGTCGGAATGACATTGGCTCATCACTCTGAAAGTCATCGCCAGGTATGCGACGCCGCTCAGGCACCAGGCGATCGCCTCGCGAACCGACGCATGCAGGGAAGAGGGTAAAAGGGACAGCGTGAGCGCGGCGACTGCTGCGGCTAGCAAGACGCGCGGCCGCAGGACCAGCGAGCGGCCGATTGACTTGGGATTATACCAATTGGCGCGTTTTTGTGCGGTCGTGACTGCATCGGTCATGCGGGGTTAAATGTCCTGGAATTGATGCGGAAAAGTTGGCTGACCGCCGGCCGGGTCCGAAATCATGGGGCTTAGTCGGGAAGGTACAAACGTTCTTACTGAACTTGGCATTAAAAGCAGCCGGATTTACGGTCTCGGTCGCCTAGACCGACAAGCCTAGAGCCTCCCGCTGACTAGGCCCGAACGCGAAAAACGCCTCTGATTACACTGCAAGTTCGGTAAAACCGGAGGCCCCCTGATGTCTAGCACTTCCCCAGCGACGGCAACAGGTCTCGCCCCGCTGGCGTCGGCGACGCTTCGTTCGCGTCCGTTGATCGTCGTCATCGAGGACGATTATCGTTCGTCCATGGCGTTGACGATGCTGATTGACGACTGGGGATACTCCTGCATCACGGGCCGGTCATGCCGCGAAGCTGTTCAGGCGCTCGGCAATCGACTGAATAACGTTTCTGCAATTATCACGGACATCGAAATCAACGGCGAAATGCGCGGCATCCGTGATGCTCTGGCCCTCGCTGCATCGATCGGTCATGCGGTTCCGACGATTATTACCACGGGCCATGCAGACCTGGCGTGGGGTTCTTCGCCGTTCCCAGTTGTCGGCAAGCCGTTTGATCCGGACATTCTGCATCGATGGCTTGTTCACAATCTCGGGCCCGCTTTGCCGTAAGGCGGTTCGATACGTCGCGTTGGGAGCTTAGCTCCGCGTAGCAAGTTCGGTGCGGTTGCGAGCGCCGAAATGTGAAAAGAGAGCCGCAAGATGGATTTTCACCGTGCCTTCGGCGATATCCAGTTCTCGCGCAATCTCTTTGTTCGAAAGGCCCCGGCGGACACAGTCCAGGACATCGCGTTGACGCGGTGAAATGGCTTTGTTGGTGGCTCCACCGCCGGGGTCCCCTTTTGCAGCAGGTGGTTCCAAGGTGGCTGTTCGCGCAGTTGGCGATGCGGCGTTTCCTGATGTCATGAACCGCGGCACGAAAACGCGACCATCCAAAATATCCTTCAGGGCGCCGACGATCTCGTCGTCCGGGAGCGACTTCGGCACGTAACCGTTAAGTCCCATCGCAACGGCCTTGACGACGTCGTTGCGCTCTTCCGAGCCCGAAACGATCGCGACGCGAATGGATGGATAGGTTTCCTTGACCACTCGCAGGCCCTCGGGACCCGATATGCCCGGCATCGCAAGATCGAAAAGAGCGAGCTCGACGTTTGGCGTTTCGGCCAGACGATCAAGGGCCGAATCGAACGACGATGCTTCGATTACCGATCGAAATCCCATTCGGTCGCGGAGAAGAAAACCGAAGCCCGACCGGTAAAGTCCGTGGTCATCAGCTACCAGGACCGAGTCACGTTGAGGAACAGGCATCGTTTTCTCTAAATTGGTCTTTTCTAAATTAGCTGGCACTTGCGTTTGCTCCGTACTCAACGGTTGAGCTCTTTAGCGAAGCTTTGCGTGCGTTGAGAAGCGCACTGAGCGTCGCGGCGATAAGCTCGGGATCGGCCGGCTTCGTCAACCACGGCCTCCCTGACTTCGCCAGAATTGCTAGCGTAGCAGAATCGGTGCCGCCCGAAAGAATAACGGTCGGGATATCCGTGTTCAGCCTAGCTGTCATGCGTTTGACGAATTCAAGGCCCGACTCAGTCCCTCTGAGATCGAAATCAAGGACCGCAGCATCTATCGTCAGACCTTTTTCGAGTGCCGCCTCGGCTCCGGCAACCGACTGGAAACCAAAGGCAAGATTGCCCCGATCTTCGAGATCGCGCATCAGCGCGGCGACGATGAGAGGATCATCATCGAGGACGAGTATTTTCTTGCCGTAAATATGGCTTTCGGGCTTGGACGCCGGTGCGGGACGGCGTGCGGAGTCGATCATAACGCTTTGCGGCAGCAGGATTGTGAAGCGGGAGCCGCGTCCGGCGCGTGAAGCAACCAGGATTTTCATATTGAGGAGTTCGGCATAGCGGCGCGCTATTGAAAGGCCGAGCCCGAGACCATCATTGATGCCATAGGCGCGTTGATCGGCGCGGGAGAATTCTTCGAAAATTCTTTCACGGTGTTCGTCGGGAAGTCCTGGGCCGGTGTCGAACACATCGATCACGTGCTGCCCGCCGCGTTCACGAGCCGCGAGGATGACGCCGCCGTATTTTGTAAATTTCAAGGCATTCGAAACAAGATTTCGGATTATTGTTTCGAGCAGTGCAGCATCCGTCTCGATGATCCAATCGGGCGAGCGGCTTAGAAACTTCAATCCGTTTTGCTCGGCCTCGATCTTCGAGCCGACGGAAATCCGCTCGATGATTTCGGCGACAGAAGTGGATGTCCTTGATGGCTCGATCAGCTTGGCATCGAGACGCGAGACGTTGAGAAGCGCGTCGAACATGCCCTTCAGACCGCGCAGGCCTTCTTCCATCTGTGCGACGAGCGTCGTCGCTTCGTTGCCGCTGACGCGGCGTGCAAGCGCGCGTGCAAATAGGGTCAAAGCGTGCAATGGCTGCCGCAGGTCATGGCTAGCAGCAGCAAGAAAACGAGACTTGGCTTCGGTCGCCAGCTCGGCATCGGCCTTCGCGCGCTCAAGACCGATATTTTGCTCGGCGAGACGTTGCGTTCGTTCGCGTACCTGACTTTCGAGCGATTGGTTTGCGGCTGCTAGTGACGTTCTTTGTGCGTCGAGTTCCTTGACGAGCGAGCGCAGAGATTTGGACAGAATGCGTGCCTCCTCGTATCCGCCTACCTGCGGAAATTCGAGCTTTTGGCCACGTCGCAGACCCTCGGCCGTATCGGCAAGCTGAAGGAGTGGCCGAGAGAGCTTACCTGCGAGTATCCAAGCCAAGAGCGCCGCAAGGGCGGCGACGATGCCACCACAGATCAAGATATTCGTCTGCAGACTTCGCACGGGTGCAAACGCAAGCCTCTGATCCTCGCGGACCAAAACAATCCAGCGCAAGCCGGGATAGGATCGATAGCCGTCGCTCTTTGAGTAACCCGTTACGTAAGATGTGTGGTCTGGCCACCGTTCTACTGCAAAGCTCGCATTGCCCGGGCGCGCTGCCCGTATACTCGGAAGATCCAATGTTTTTCCGGTTATGTTATCCGGACCAAAGAGCACCTGCCGCGCTTCGTTGAGGACGATGACGTCTGCGGGTATTGCGGCTTTCATGCTGCCGAGAAGCGTGTCTCGCACTTCTTCGGCCCAATCCGCGCTCAAGGTTGCTCCAAGGACACCGAAGTTCGACTCCGCGTCGGAGATCGGAACGGCGAGATCGATGAAATCGGACGTCTCGTGTCCGGCTCGCGGAGGACGCGAAGGAACGGACCCAGACGGGAGCTTAACGTCGCCCACGTAGGGTTCCTGCAGACCCATCTTGAACCAATGCTGATCGCTGACGTTGCGTCCTTCGTATTCGCCGTGGGTGGCGCTGAGGATGTTACCGTTGAGATCGGCAAATCCGATCCAGGAATAATCCGAATACGCACTTTGAAATCTTTCGAGAGAGGCGCGCAATGCCTCGGGCGTGTCGGTCTTCTGTAAAATCTTGCCGATGGCGGCCATGTTGTCGAGCGACTGAATTCGCTCGAACATTGCGCGGTCAAGCTTATCCTGCATTTCTTCGGCGAGCAGCGCGAGCGACTGTCCGATCTCCTGCTCAAGTCTGCTCACGGCATCGCGTCCAATCACATAGGACACGGCAATGGTGAGCAGGAGCGAGACGACGGAGATCGCTGCTGCAATCAAAACTTTCAACGAAACGCGGCGCATCGGATCTCTATTTTTCTTCCGCTAGGCCAAGTTAGCCTCGAACCTAATTTAGTCGAATTTCAAGCAGGATTTCCGACGCCCTCGAGGGGCGCAACCACGCGGCCCTTGCGGACAAACCGTTGTGGTTCTGCAATAGGCCATCCGGCCTAGCGAATGGTCATTGACCTTAGACCGCCGGGCTGAGTGGTGCCTATGATTCAATCGGCGCAAACATTAATTTGCCAAGCGGATCCATGACCCTATCGGCATTGGTCTCTCACGTTAGGCGGATCCGCTTTGTCGTTAGCGAGCGCCGTCCCTCACCCCACCCAAAGCGCCGCTTTCGATAGCAGGGGCCCGGCTTTCCCCCCAAGTCGGGCCCCGTTATTTTTAGCGACTTGCCACGCTCTCCAGCTTTAATTTTTCGTAAAGTGGACGTACTGGCGGTTTGCAATCATGACGCAACAGGCTGCGGACCTCGGATTTGCATTCGAGCGAATTCCCGCCGTTGACGGCCGCGATGTACCCGAGTGGCTCAGGAGTGAATTCTCTGCGGAATGCGAAATGCGTCCGGGCGTGATCGGTTGCTATGCGAGCCATCTCGTGGCCGCGCAGATGGTTGTGTCTCGAGGGCTGCCCTTCGCGATCGTTCTCGAAGACGACGCGCAGCTCAAGCCAGACTTCATTAGCATTGCGTTGCGTGCGGTTGCTGCAGTCCCGGATGACTGGGACTATCTATATTTATGTTCCGAAGGAAAAAAGTCGGTCATTCGGATCGGAGAGATCGCTCCAGGACATTCTCTGGTTCGATTCACTTGGCCACCGGCCAATGCCGCGGCCTACGCTCTGTCCAATAGAGGGGCAAGAAAATGGCTCGCGCCGATGGCGCGCGTAAGGCCAAACGATCTCGATAATAGATTTTCCTGGCTGCAAAATTTGAAGATTTATGGGGTGTTTCCGTCGATAGCAGTACAGAATCTGGCACTCGTTTCGACGATTAGGCGTGGGGGCCCTAGGCCCAGATGGGAGCCGTCAAATCTCAAAATGCTTGCTGGACAAATTTGGACGATGAGGGAAGTCGGACTTCGTAATTTCTGGGCGGCTACACTTATGAATTGGGTCAACTCCGTCCGGAAGCGGTTAGATGGGACTCAGCGCATCGCGGTGATTGGCACTAAAGAGTCTCGTACCCTGAGGAGGACCGAGACGTAGCCGCGAGCTGTTCTCAGTCCGCTCAAATTTGCCGATGGGTCTTTACAGTTTGTTTGGCTCGTTTGACGCCTCCCGCGTGATCGCCGCGTGCGCTTCGCTTCTCGATGCTACGTTTCGAGGACACGTGAAACACATCGCCGAAGGGTTCGAACGTGGCTGGGATAACGACGGTGAGCTTGCTGGTGGTCCTCATTGTGGGCACGATCGTCGGAGCCCTGGCGGGAATGATCTTCGGCAACGCGATGGATCCCAATGCTCTTCTCGCGGTGCTGTCGGGACTGACTGGCACGGTGGCGGGAGCGGTGGCGCGCAATACGCTCGTTGAGGCGGGCATTGGTATCGGAGAGTTTGAAGAGGCATTGCCGATATCGGTTTTATTCTTTGCTGTGATCGCATCGTTTGCAGGGAGCCTGGCTGGCTTTGTCGTCGCTTCGCTTCTGCACGAATTATTGCCATTCTGGATTGGCGCATTCGCCGGACTGTTTTCTTCGATCCTGACGAGCTTGCTCGTCATCGCCTTCCACATGACGCCGCGATAGATTTGCGTCTTGCGCCGCAGCGGGAGCGCTGAGCTTTAGCAAGAGGCGCGCGTCGCTTTGCTTGGGGCCGGCACGCGCCTTATGTTCATTTCTCGCATCAAATCTCATCACTAGGGCGCCGTAGCCTGTCATAAAACCGTCATGACGCAGCGAAATTAGTTCGTTTTTTCAATGCGTTAGTAAATCAAAAACTCTTTTCGAATATTTGCCGATGGGAACCCACCGGTACATTTGTCCCATGAAATTGAGCACCACACTTCCTATCGGCATTGCAGCGAAAGCGGCGGTGCTCATCGTCACTCTGGGAGCGCTGTCTGCGCTCGCCAACTGGTACGTTCTGCAAGGAGCGCAAAATCTCGATCACGTCAATCGGACGATGGTTGAGCGCGTGGCGCCTGCTCGCCTCGCACTGGCTGAAGCCAAGGCCGCTTTGAACAATGTCGGTCTTGCGACGTACAAAGGCATGTCCGCTTCCGAACCCGAGGCCGCACGCGCAGCCATTGGTGAGACTGCCAATCAGATCGCCGCGGTGCGTCAGTGGCTACACGCCGTCTCCGGCTACTTCCCGGCTCGCACTCACGATAGCGATGTCATTCGCGAAAAGCTCCGGCAGGTAGAAGCGACAGCCAATCAGATCCGTGATGCGATCCTCTCAGGCGACAAACAGCGTTTGTTGGATGGACTTCTCAATCTCCGCTTCGAAGCCGCGCTCGACGACACGCTTTCGCAGATGAACCGGCTGACGAACATTCTCGGCGGAGAATCCCGAGATACGCTTGCGGAAGCGCAGAATGAGCAAGCCGCGGAGCTGGGTATCATCATCGCGGCGCTGGCGGCCGGCACGTTGCTGATCGTCATGCTGGCGCTCACGTTTGCTCACTATTCCGTGGCCCGTCCCTTGCGGCAGCTCAGCGCCAATGCGTTGCGCATTCGCGAGGGCGGTGCGCTGTCTTTCCCACAGGGAGACCGAACGCTCTTCCGGGTCGATGAGATCGGTACGCTTGCGCGCGCCTTTCAATCGATGATCGCCAAGCTCGCGGCAGCGCAGGAAACCCTGGCCGTTCAATACGCGCGCGTCGATGCCGCGATCAACAACCTGCCGCAAGGGCTGTGCATGTTCGACGCGGATCAAAATCTGATTATCTGCAACCGCCGTTATGCCGAACTCTACGAATTGAAACCCGAGCATACCGTTCCTGGCACGTCGCTTCGTACGATCTTGCAGGCTCGCCGCGCTAACGGGCGCTTTCCGCAGGCCGAAAGCTACTCCATAGAGAACCGGATCGCGTCGGTACGCGAGCGAAAGCCTATCTACACTGTCGATGAGCTGACAGGCGGCCAGTACATCGCCATTTCGCATCAACCGATGCTCGATGGCGGATCCGTTGCGATCCACGAGGACATCACGGAGCGGCGGGAGATCGACGCCAAGATCGCCCACATGGCCCATCATGATGCTCTGACGGATCTCCCCAACAGATTGCGCTTCCGCGAGGTGATGGAAGCGGCACTCAAGGGAACTCGGCACGGCAGGATCGTTTCAATCCTCTGCCTCGATCTCGATCACTTCAAAACTGTCAACGATACGCTCGGCCACCCCGTCGGCGACGCCTTACTGCAAGCGGTTTCTGGCAGGTTGCGCGGATGTGTGAGGAAGCAGGATCTCGTGGCGCGACTCGGCGGCGACGAATTCGCAATCGTCCAGGCCGACTCTGAGCAGCCTCTTGGCGCCACGATGTTGGCCGAGCGCATCATCGCGGCGTTGAGCGCGCCATTCGAGGTTCAAGGTCACCAGGTCGCCATCGGCGTGAGCATCGGCATCGCGATGGCTCCGGGAGACGGCAATACTGCTGATCAGCTGATCAAAAACGCCGACATGGCCATGTATAAGGCCAAGGAGGCCGGCCGCGGATCCTATCATTTCTTCGAGCCGGGCATGGATGCGAAAATGCAGGAGCGGCGCGCGCTAGAGTTGGATCTCCGCGCGGCAATCGAAAATGACGAGCTCGAACTTTACTATCAACCTCTGATCCGCCTCGAGACCAATGAGATCTGCGGCTGCGAAGCCCTCATCCGCTGGAAACATCCGAGGCGCGGAATGGTATCGCCCGTCGACTTCATTCCGCTCGCTGAAGAAATCGGCCTTATCGGAGCGATCGGCAACTGGGTCTTGAACCGTGCATGCACCGACGCGATGACATGGCCGACGCATATCAAGGTGGCGGTCAATCTCTCGCCGCTGCAGTTCAAGAATAGCGGACTTGTGCTTCAGGTTATCGGCGCATTGGGTAAGTCCGGGTTGCCGGGCGAGCGGCTCGAGCTCGAAATCACCGAAACAGTCATGTTGCACGATACCGATGCGACGATCGCGATGCTGAATGATCTGCGTGCGCTCGGCGTCCGTATTTCGATGGACGACTTCGGCACGGGTTATTCAAGCCTCGGTTACTTGCGCAAATTCCCGTTCGACAAGATCAAGATCGACCGGTCGTTCATACAGGACCTCTCCGCCAATCCGGATTCGATTGCCATCGTGCGCGCTGTTGCTAACATCGGCAGTGCCCTTGGCATGGCAACGACGGCCGAGGGCGTCGAAACGGAAGCGGAACTTGCGCAGCTTCGTCATGAAGGTTGCACGGAGGTACAAGGGTATCTATTTAGCAAGCCTCGCCCGGCGATCGAAATTTCTTCTCTATTGGACCTTCAGGAAAGCGCAGGGCAGCAAGTCGCGGTTTGAAGCGGTAGCGCAACAAGCAGCATGAAGCAGCATGGCGTTCGCGATCAAAGCTGAGATTTCTGATGCAAGCGCGAAGACTTTCGTGTTCGCCGCGCAAAAGATGATGTATGGCGGCAAGCAGATCGCGGAAGGCGACACGGCTTTCGTGTTCGCAAGCGAGAACGAGGGCGGGCAAGGCCTGATCGCGCGCGGCGTCGTCGTTTCCGCCGAAGCGCTCGCGAAGAAGCCCGGCTTGGCTCGGCAAACACCGCTCGTCAGTCTTGCCATCAGAGTGACCGCGCGTGCGAAGCGGCTGCGTTTCTCAGCGAATTTTTTTAGCAGCTGCGAGCTGCCGATAAATATTGGCGACGGCAACTCCCGCCGAGATTTGCGCCTACGATGTTGATGAGGCCTCCGCAACAACGGAGGAGAAGGGGCGCTGCTCTAGCAGCGTTATGCGCTCAATAAAAAGCTGGGATTTCTTAGCAGAAATCCGTCTAACTGACGCTTCGATCAGCGCTTTACTGGTCATATGCTTCCCCTGCAAGGTTCCTTCTAATTCGCACAGCGCCGACGATACATCGACGGGCGATCGTGACGGGTTTTTGAATTGGGGGACTACCATGCGTTTGCATTCGCTTCTCGCAACCTTGATGATGACGGCAGGTTTCGTCACCTCGGCCGCTCAGGCCGAGACGATCCGTGTCGCTCTCGGTACGCAGGACGCCACGATCAATACCGCCACGGGCGGCCTGATCATCCGCGAAGAAAAGCTACTCGAGAAATACCTGCCGCATGACGGCAAGTACAAAGACGTGACCTACGACATCCAGTGGAAAAATTTCACGAGCGGCGCGCCGATCACCAATGAGCAGATCGCGGGCAAGCTGGATTTCGGCATCATGGCGGAATTTCCTGGCGTGCTGAACGGCGTTGCTCATGAAAAAGCCGGCCGCAAAAGCATTTTCATCACCGTGCTTCAGGGCAGTGTGAAGGGTAGCGGCAACGGCGTCGTCGTTCCGACCGATTCTCCCATCCAGTCTTTTTCAGAGTTGAAGGGTAAGACAATCTCAGTTCCCTTCGCTTCGACCGCCCACGCGCTCCTGCTTCGGGCTGTAAAGGCGCAAGGCTGGGATTCGGAAAAGGATGTCACCATCATCACCCAGGCTCCCGAAGTGGCTGGACCTGCATTGCAGGCTAACAAGATCGATGCTCATGCCGATTTCGTGCCGTACGCCGAACTCTTTCCGTGGCGCGGCTTCGCCCGCAAAATCCTTGACGGATCGCAGGCGGCGGGTCCGACGTTCCACGGAGCGCTTGTCGACGCAGCTTACGCTGAGAAATATCCGGAAATTGTCGTAGCATATCTCCGCGCAGCGATCGAAGCAGATCGCCTGGTTGCCGCAGAGCCTGAGAAATATAGCGAGTTGATTGCCAAGGTGACCGGCGTTGAAGCCGAGGTGGATTATCTGTTCCACGGTCCGCTCGGATTGCAGACGCGCGACCAGACCTGGAAGCCCGAGTTCCGTCAGGACGTCGCGACGGCGCTCGATACGCTGAAGCTTCTGAAGAAGACCGACCAGGGTCTCGACCTCAACACGTTCATCTCGGATCGGTATATCAGAGAAGCGTTCAAGCAGGCAGGCCTCGATTATGATGCCCAACTCAAGAATTATGATCAGTCGCCGCTGAAGGCCAAGGACGCGCTGACCGGCGAAGAGATCAATGATCCGAAGCGTGTTGCGCAGATCTGGGTAAAGGGCGAGCCGCTCGTCCATCACTATGCGACAGCGAATAACGCGTTCAAGGCCCTCAAGGCGTTCGAAGGCGAGGGCAAGGCGATCCGCGTTTTCTACGCACAGGACCGGGAGAGCGGCATCAAGCTGCTGGGCGCCAAGTCGTGGTTTGTGCGCGGCGATAATGGCGATGTCTCTGCCTTCCTGCTCAAGGAAAATGCCGAGGCGTGGGCCAAGAGTAATGGCGGCAAAGTGCTCGACTTCAATGGCGTGCGCGCCGCTGTTCTCGCGAGCAACTGAGGCCGATCATTTTGGCCCAGTCATCCGAAGCGACCTACGGTCGTTGGATTGTTAGAGCAATATCGGTCGCCGTCTGCCTCGTTGCGTGGCAGGCGGCTTCCGTCTTTCACATCAATCTCGGGATCATCACTTTTGCCAATGTCCCGCCGCCTACCGACGTCTTTGCTGCCGCCATAGAATTCGCGAGATCGCCAAAGGTCTTCGCTCACGTGACGACCAGTCTGATGCGCGTGTTCTCCGGTTACGCGATTGCCGCCGTGATCGGCATCGGAATCGGTCTCGCCATCGGGCGATCGCGGCGGGCGTCGGATCTCCTATCGCCGCCTCTCGAATTGCTGCGGCCGATACCGGCGGTTGCCTGGATTCCACTGGCCGTGCTGATGTTTCCCTCGTCCGAGCTTTCGATGATCTACATTACGTTCCTAGGCGCGGTGTTTCCGATACTGCTCAACACGGTGCACGGCGTTGAAAATGTCGACCCGCGTCTTGTTGCTTCTGCGCGCAGCCTTGGCGGAACGCGAAATGCAATCTTGCGGGAAGTGATTTTGCCCGGCGCGGCGCCCAGCATCGTCACGGGTCTTGCTGTCGGCATGGGTACATCCTGGTTTTGCCTCATCACGGCCGAGATGATTTCCGGGCAATTCGGCATCGGCTATTTCACATGGGAATCCTACACGCTGCAGAACTACGCCGACATCGTTGTCGGCATGGTGCTGATCGGGGTTCTCGGAATGGGAAGCAGCTATCTCCTGCGGAGAATTGGAGCGGCGTTGACGCCGTGGCATACGCCGGAGGAATTGCGCCGATGAGCCGTCGTGAACTCGACGTGCGGTTCAAAGGCGGCCGCATCGATGTCGAGCATGTATCAATCACACTTGGGCGGGGAGCGGATGCGTTCGAGGCCGTGCAGGACGTCAGCTTCGCCATCGAGCCGGGTGAGTTCGTGTGCATCCTCGGACCTTCGGGCTGCGGGAAGTCTACTCTCCTCGGCGCGCTCGCCGGGCACATCGAAATCGCGAAGGGCAATCTACAGGTTGACTCCGAGCGTGTCGGCGGACCGCATCCCGACCGCGGTATCGTTTTCCAACATCACACTCTCTTTCCGTGGAAATCGGCGCGCGATAACGTTGCGTTCGGGCCGAAGATGCGGGGCTTCGGCAAGGCGGAGCGCAGGCGGCTGGCAACCGAGATGCTCGAACTCGTGGGCCTGGGCGACTTCGCCGATCGATATCCGAAGCAGCTTTCAGGCGGTATGCAGCAGCGCGTCGAAATTGCGCGCGTGCTCGTGAACCGGCCCCGTCTTCTACTTATGGACGAGCCGTTTGGCGCGCTCGACGCGTTGACGCGATTGATGATGCAAGAGCTGTTGCTCGCGATTTGGCGACACGTCCCGACAACCATCGTTTTTGTGACGCACGATATCGACGAAGCATTGTTTCTCGCCGACCGGATTATCGTCATGAGCCCGCGTCCCGGCCGGATTCTCGAAGTGATCAAAGTCCCGTTTGAGCGCCCTCGCCCGACGGAGATCATGGCGTCGCCGGAATTCGGGAAGCTCAAGGCGCACTGCCTTGGCCTCTTGCGCTCTACTCTGGACAGCAATCCGCTGCAACGACTCAGTCCACTCGGAATAGCTGCAGGCGCGGGCACCAAGCTCGCGTGACCTTATGAAGTAATCGCATATCGACCGCAGTTTTTTTTGGTAAGGCATCGCGCAAAGCGACGTTTAGAAGTTTCAAAATCAATTCTGCATACTTCAGCAGCGCGTCGGACGACGATCGCGGCGGAGGTTTATCAGCGGCGGGGATTTCATGAGTTTGGACAAGATCGTCGATGGCCTCACGGAGGTTGAGTGCGACGTCCTTGTGATCGGTGGCGGCACAGCTGGGCCCATGGCGGCGCTGAAGGCCAAGATGAGGAACCCGAATGCCAAGGTAATTTTGCTCGAGAAGGCGAACGTCAAGCGTTCCGGTGCCATCAGCATGGGCATGGACGGGTTGAACAACGCCGTCATCCCGGGTCACGCGACGCCAGAGCAATATACGAGAGAAATCACGATTGCGAACGACGGCATCGTCAACCAGAAGGCCGTCCTGAAGTACGCCGAGCAATGCTACTCCATCATCCAAGAGCTCGATAAATTCGGCATTCGTTTTCAGAAGAACGAGAACGGCGATTTCGACGTCAAGAAGGTGCATCATCTCGGCACCTACGTGCTTCCGATGCCGAATGGCGATACGGTGAAGAAGGCGCTCTACCGGCAGCTGCGCCGCGTGCAGCTTCTCATCTCAAACCGCTACATTGCGACGAGGCTTCTTCAGGGCAAAGATGGACGGGTGGCGGGCGCAATCGCCGTCAACACGCGCACGGCTGAGTTCCTCGTCATCAAGGCGAAGGCCGTCATTCTCTGCATGGGGGCTGCCGGCCGCCTCGGGCTTCCTGCGTCGGGTTACCTCTTCGGCACCTACGAGAACGCGGCCAATTCCGGTGATGGATATGCGATGGCCTATCACGCGGGTGCAAAACTCGCGAACCTCGAGTGCTTCCAGATCAATCCGCTGATCAAGGATTACAATGGACCGGCTTGCGCCTATGTCGCCGGACCGTTCGGGGCGTACACCGTCAACAACGAGGACGCCCGTTTCATCGAATGCGATTACTGGTCAGGGCAGATGATGCTGGAGTTCTACAATGAGCTCCAGTCGGGGAAGGGGCCGGTCTTCCTCAAGCTCAATCATTTGCATGAGAATACGATCTCCGAAATCGAGTCCATTCTGCACAAGGTCGAGCGGCCCTCACGCGGTCAGTTTCACGCCAATCGTGGAACCGATTATCGCCAGGGTAAGATCGAGATGCACGTTTCCGAAATCGGATTCTGTTCGGGGCATAGCGCGTCGGGCGTTTTCGTTGATGAATTCGCAAGAACGACGGTTCCGGGCCTTTACGCCGCCGGCGATATGGCGAGCGTTCCGCATAGCTACATGCTGGGCGCATTCACCAACGGATCAATTGCAGGCGAGCACGCGAGCGACTACGCCAAAGAGATCGACTTTGCCGCCTACGATCCGGCGGATGTGGCGCGCGAGAGGGAGCGCGTGTTGGCGCCGACGCGGCGGGAGGATGGCATTCCGCCGAACCAAATCGAATACAAGACACGCCGTTTCGTGAACGATTATCTGCAGCCTCCGAAGGTGCCGCAGAAATACCGGTTGGCACAATCGCGCTTCGCGGAGGTTCGCGAAGATTTGGAGACCGGGATGATCGCGCGAAATGCGCATGAACTTCTGCGCGCGCTCGAAGCGTCATCGATCCTGGATTGCGCCGATATGGCTGCTTGTTCTTCGCTGTTTAGGACCGAGAGCCGTTGGGGGCTCTACCATTTGCGGACCGATCATCCCGCGCGCGACGACGAGAATTGGTTCTGTCATACGCTTCTCGGCAAGGTCGATGGCCAGATGACGTGTGAGAAGCGAGCCGTTGATCCCTACGTCGTTCCGATCGAAGACGACGAAAAGGACATCTATTACCGCCAGCGCATCGAAGCGCGGGCCTAGCCGCTTTATCGGAGTTTCAAGGGAGTTCATCATGCCGCTGGCAAATACGCCGACGAGCGTTCCAGTCGTCGTCGATAACGAGAAGTGTATTGCAGACAAGGGGTGCACTGTTTGCGTCGACGTCTGTCCGCTTGACGTGCTGCGGATCAGCGAGATGACGAATAAAGCATACATGGCTTACGACGAATGCTGGTACTGCCTGCCATGTCAGTGCGACTGCCCGACGGCGGCGCTGACAGTGAACATTCCTTTTCTTCTCAAATAATCGGGAGCGTGCGCGGCAAGCGATGGCAGGCATTTTCGAAGACACCGCTGATCTGGATGAACTTGCTGAGGCGCTGCGTTCCACCGACGCGGGAGAACGTCGCGTCGCAGTTTTGGCGCTCGCTGATTCTGGATTGCCGGATGCTGTCCACTTGCTTTCCTCGGCACTGAATGATCCTGATTCCGGTATCCGCCAGCAGGTGGCGTCGGCACTCGGATCATTCGACGGTGTTGAGGCAGCGAACGCTCTCACCAAGGCGTTGACGGACTCCGAGCCAGCCGTTGCGCAAGCCGCTGCCGAAAGTTTGGCGGAACTCAAAGATCCGGGCAGCGCGGATGTCATCCTGCCCTTCGTCGACCATGCGTCGGCCTTCGTCAAAGAAGCGGCGTTGCGCGCGCTCAAGGAGTTGAGGCGCCCGGAGGCATTGAAGCCTGCGCTGGAGGCCCTGCAATATCCCGATGCATCGGTTCGCATACAAGCCGTGGGTGTGATCGGATTTTTGAAGCTGGAGGAATCCGTTCCTGCGCTTCGCTCGGCTGCGGGCGATGTCAACGCGACGGTTCGAAGAGCGGCGATCAATGCCCTCGCGTTCTCTCAGGCGCCGTCGTCCTCGGACGTGATTGCACGCGCTCTTGGCGACGCTGAATGGTCGGTCCGAGAGATAGCCGCGGAGGCGCTTGGCCGAAGTCCCGGTGGTGCGTCTGCCAAAGACGCGCTTGTTGCGAGTCTCGAAGATGAGTTCTGGCAAGTCAGGCTCAAAGCCATTCGAAGTTTGGCGGCGCTGAAGGTTCGATCTGGCGCACTCGCCATCGCCAAGAGTCTCACGCATCCCCAGCCTAACATGCGCAAGGAAGCCGCCGCAGCACTCGGAGAATTGAGAGCCAGCGAAGCCCGCCCTTATCTCGAAAAGGCTGCTGACGACATCGATGCCGACGTTCGAAAGAACGTGCGTTGGGCGCTCAGCCGGCTCGATTGATAGAGCCGGCGCCGGTCTGTCTGCTTGGGAACCCTCAAGTGTTTTTCGCGGAACGCATCAGGCCGTGAGGGCCTGATCACGATTCCAGTAAATCAGGTCGGTATGTGTGAACGGACGCCCGCGCTTCAGGTGCTCGTCGCCGGTCAGCAACTCGGCGTCGCGAATATCGTTTTCGGTGAGATGCGGAGCGCAGAGCTCGATGAACCGGTAGACATAACCTCTCTGCAGGCGTCCACGGCGGATGGCGAGGCTTGTCGTGCTGGGCGCGATTGGCTCGGCGCATTCGATTACGCGTAGTCCTGCATCGCGCGCGGCATCGTAGGCCATGGGCGCGATAAACCCGATGCCCAATCCAGAGGCGACATATGCCTTGATGACGTCGGCATCGAGAGCGGTCATCGTAATTTGCGGTATGACGTTGGCGTTTTCGAAGGCTTCGTCGATGCGCGGGCGCCCTGTGATTCCGGTTTCGTAGGTGATGATCGGATACTGGGCAAGTTCATTGAGAGTAACGGCTTTGCGGCCCACCAAGGGGTGTCCGACCGGTGCTACGACGATGTGACTCCACGCATAGAATGGAAATGTGAGGATCTCGTCGATGTCACCAAAAACGTCGGTTGCTATTCCGATATCGGCGTCGCCAGCGAGGACGAGCGAGGCGATGTCCTTCGGATTTGCCTGACGTAAGTCGAGCCGAACCCCGGGAAAGCTCTGCTTGAATTTCACGACGATGTCGGGAAGTGCGTAGCGTGCTTGCGTATGCGTCGTCGCAACCTGCAGAACGCCTTGATCCTGTATCGCAAACTGCGCGGCGGCCTGCTTGATGTTGTCTGCTTCGAAGAGAACGCGCTCCGCTATTCGGGCGACGTTGGCGCCGAGATCAGTCAGGCCGAGAAGGCGCTTGCCGCGACGGACGAAGAGAGGAGATCCGAGCTCTTCCTCAAGCTCCCTGATCTGCTTGCTGACGCCCGACTGCGAGGCGAATATAGCATTCGCCACGTCCGTTATATTGAACTTGTACCGAATTGTTTCTCGGAGAATTCGCAACTGTTGGAAGTTCATCGCCCCTCGCGCTTTTCGTCCGCCACACTCAGCCACCACCCCTGGCGATCACGAATGGTCTGCAATCTCGGTATTGGTCCCATGTCACAAGTTATGATCTTTGCCGTCTAAACCAATGAACTTCTTCTTCTTTTGATATTCGCTCGGGGAATTTCGAAGCAATATCAGGTGTAAACAAGCTCGCGTTGCGCCTCGATCTGATGAGACGATAAATCAGATTTCCAACCACTATGTTGGATTTGGGTATTCCCGAAGTTTTGCACTTGTTGGAATTTGCTTAGTGCCTACTTTGTAATAAGCTTTGCAGAAAAAGTGATAACGAAGGAGGCGACTAATGAAGCGGAATTTTCTCCCTTTCACGGTGTCATTTGCGCTCTTGGCGCTCGGTGCTCTCCCAGCCGCGGCCGGGCAAAGGGCTCATGCATATAGCCCCGACGGATCAGTGACGGCGTGCAGCCGATATGGAAATGGCTGTTACACGGCTGGCCTGAGATCAGGGCGCGAGGGCAAGAAGCTCGTTCTTCATCACGGCACCGCGATCGATTGCGGTCGCGATTGCAAGGGCACGCTCCGCGAGGCGACCGTCGATTTCTGGGATACGATGCGCGAAAACGGCAGCTGAACTTGCGCCCGCGCATATTTTGAGAAAGTGAGAGGGCCGCGTCTGTCGAAGACGCGGCCCTCTCGTTAGATCACATCAAGCGAATGGCCTAGACGGGGTGAAGAGGCCATTCCTCTTGCGATCAAAACTTGATCTGTGCACCAGCCGTGATGAACTGAATGTCGTCGAGGTTCGCTTTGGCCGTTGCCGTTCCGGTCGCGTTGACACCAGTGACGTCGAGCTGAACGTGTTTGTAATCGATGTAGAGGTCGACCACTTCGCTCAGGTTTTGGTTCAGGCCGATGCTCCAACCGCGGATCTGTGAGTTGTCGGCATACCACGTTCCTGAAGTGAACAATGAGGAGACGTTGAGTCTCGAGCTTACGCTAGTCGAGGAACTCGTCGTAAAACCGGCGCCACGATCAAGCTGGTAGTACTCACCGAAGATCGTCGTCTTGCCGATCGGAAGGAACTTGCGTTCGATACCAGCCTGGAGGGTCCAGAAGTTGGTTTCTTCGTCGACGTCGCGGCCATAGAGGTTATCGAGGCCTGCGTCATGAAGCCTGCCATATGCACCGGATGCGTAAAGGCCGGTTTCAACATGCAGAATCGATCCGCTAAGGCCGATCTCGCTCGTGTCTCCGACGCCACGCTGAACCCCTGAGACATGATCGGGGGTCGTGACGTCGTTGGACTGCGTGTATGCAACGCCGCCGGCCAGCTTGAAGCCGGAATACTCGCCTGCATATCGCAAGGCAACGTTCCAGATATCGTCTTCGCCCCATGAGGCTGATGCGGTGAAGCCGGCGATCGTTGGCGATTCATACTTGACGACGTTGAAGCGGTGGCCTTCACCCGGGTTCGCCTGCTGGGCACCTGGTGCAACGAACTGGCCGTATTTCACGCTGCTCAACGTTCCGTTCTTTTGCCGAACGAAGAAGCCGGAACCACCATCGCCGAAGGTGTTGCCCCAGCTGTTCGAGTAGGCGAAGTGGTTGGTGTTGGCGAGGTTGATCTCGGTGATGCCGTCGGCCGCGTCCGACGTTTGGCCAACCCAAACCTTGCCGTACTCTTTACCGGCGAGGTACCAGGCGCTGTGGCGAACGCTGACGCCATTATCGCTGCCTGGGCCATTTTGATTTACGCGGTCTTCGCGAGCACCGCGCAGACCGAGTTCAAGCAGGTAGCCTGCGGTCCAGCCTTTTGTAATTTCGGCCTGGCCGAGGAAGCGTACGCGATCCTGCGCCGTTTCGTTGGTCACGACATAAGCGTTGCGCTCGCGTCCATCGTCCCAGCCGAGGAGGGCTTCGTTGACGAAGCCCGAGACCGTGAGCGACACTTTGCGGTTACCCTTACGGGCCGTCGTCGCCTCGAGTTCAGCGACGCGTTCTTCGAGGTCAGCGCAGCAATTGCCCCCAAGATCTGCAGCTGACGCAGGCGCGGTGCCTGCAAGCGCCAATCCCGCCGCAGCGACGCCGGCTGCGAAGCCCGCTCGTTTGTAAGTCCCCCCGAACATTCCAATACCTCCAAGGTAAAAACTGATTACTCGGAGCCGCATGACGTCCACCTCCCGGTTGCGAGGTGAGATCAGCCGGCTAGAGCGGCACCTCCCCCTGAGTGCCGATCACCGCCGGGTAGGCCCGATGGAGGGTGAATAAAGCTGAGGCAAAATCGGATATGAAATGAGATTAATTCCAACACATAGGAATGCGCTGGTTCTTTCTATAGAACCAAAAGTGGAATAACGGCGTGACAGCGGTTTCTGCGGTTTCCATATTGCGGAAGCAATCAAAGCGGAATGTCGAAGCCGGCGTTTTTCTGGCTTAACGTCGCCGCCGATCCTTATGTTGGAAATCTTGTTTCGATTTCATGCATTGCAAATCGCTTTCGGTCGCAACGCGTTGTTGGTGTCTGCCGTGCACTGAGAATGCTGTTGCGCATTTGAGTAGAATGTTGTGGCGGCGCCGCCACAAAAAGCACACGTGAAATCTGCTCTCGACGATAAAAGCTCGCTTCGCATTTTCCGACTCATCGGTCTCCGCATGAACGAAGGGGGAGTCGCTCAAGGCAAGAAGGCCCATCTCAGATCCGTGGAATTTCCGAGTCATCCAAGATTGCGTCTACTCGACCGACAGTGCCAGCAGCACCAGCAGAATTCCGGCTGCGGCAGCAATTGCTGAGGCAGGCTCGTGCAAGCGTGTCGCCGACCCCAAATAATGCGCCGGTAATAAAGCTCTCGGCGAGACGGGGGCACGCTCGATAAGAAATGGCCGAGCGTTCTCCATCGGTGAACAGTCCGTCGCGATCCCGTCGGTGTGCGGGAAACTCCGAAACTTTAGGGTCGGAAATTTGGTCCTCTGCTCGGCGGCCATACGGCTTCCCGGCGCGTGAATATGGTGTCAGGCTGATGTGTACTCAGGGGCAAATTTGCAGCATTCAGCAGCATCGTCCCCAAGGGCACAGCATGGCTGAAGAACGAATGGTCAAATTTTAAGCGGCGGGTCTGATAGACAGGGGCGCGAACATGCGCCGTGGTGCGAGCTACGAGGGTGATTGAAAACGAGGAGGGCAGACGAGCCGCCCTCCTAAAGTCAGCCGCCGATCGTTTAGCCCTTCACGAAGGCCAGCAGATCCTGATTGATCACGTCCGCATTGACCGTGAGCATGCCATGCGAGAAGCCCGGATAGACCTTCAGCGTGCCGTTCTTCAATAGCTTCACCGAAAGCAGCGAAGAATCGTCAATCGGAACGATCTGGTCATCGTCACCGTGCATGACGAGCGTCGGAACGTCGATCGACTTGAGGTCTTCCGTCTGGTCAGTCTCTGAGAAGGCCTTGATGCCCTCATAGTGCGCTTTGGCGCCTCCGATCATGCCTTGGCGCCACCAATCATGCCTTGGCGCCACCAATTTTCGATCACGCCTTGCGAGACCTTCGCGCCTGGACGGTTGAAGCCGTAGAAGGGGCCCGAAGCAACGTCGAGGAAAAATTGCGCACGATTGGCAGCGAGCGCTTGGCGGAAGCCGTCGAACACTTCGATCGGCGTGCCGCCAGGATTCGCAGGCGTCTTTACCATCAACGGCGGAACGGCGCTAACGAGGACGGCTTTGGCTACGCGCCCCTGAGGCTGTCCGTAGCGGGCGACATAGCGAGCAACTTCGCCGCCGCCGGTCGAATGACCGATGTGAACGGCGTTGCGCAGATCGAGATGTTCGGCAACGGCGGATGCGTCTGCCGCATAATGATCCATGTCATGGCCGTCGCTGACCTGGCTCGAGCGGCCATGGCCGCGACGGTCGTGAGCAACAACACGAAAGCCGTTTGCAACGAAGAACAGCAATTGAGCGTCCCAATCGTCACTCGATAGCGGCCAGCCATGATGGAACATGATTGGCTGAGCATCCTTGGGACCCCAATCCTTGTAGTAAATTTCGACGCCGTCTTTTGTCGTGACAGTGCTCATAGAATTCCTCCAGAGTGAAAACGAACGAACCCAAGGTGACTTAAGAAATGACCCTTGGGGCAGGTATCGTACGTTTGGCTCGAAGTATCATACGAAAGGCTGAGTGAAGAAGCGCTCTAGATGGAATCGCTCGGTGCGCTCCAGCGCAAATTGCAATGTCTGGGTGCGCCATATGATGAAAAATTGCGCTTAATCTCTGGGCAATATTACTTCCGGCTTTTCCAGAAGTCGGACCTCTGCAAATGACGCACACCTTTTGGAAGTCGGACGAGACTGGCAAGACGAACGTTTCCTAGACGATAACGACTGATCGTCATGGAGATCCATCTGGAAGGGAAGGCGAGGGATGAGTGGAGAATTGTACGAAGCTCCCCTCGCGCGGGGGCTGGCTGGTGCTGATCGACGCCACGCGCGCGATCCGCTGTTCATCCGGGCGACCAGACCCGGTGCAGCGAGCGGGCTGCCCAATCCAGTAGGAAGCCCAGAAAGCCGATGACTAGGACGACGGCCGTCAGCTCTGAATAGGCGAGGCGGTCGCGAGTATCGAGAATGAAGTAGCCGAGACCGGCGGAGACGCCGAGCATTTCACAGGGTACGAGCACGATCCATAGGATGCCGATCGCGAGGCGAATTCCGGTCAAGACATGACCGAGGACACCCGGAAGAATGACGTGAAGCAAGGTCTCCGTTGGAGTGGCAGCAAGACTCTTGGAAAGCTGGAGCCACGCCGGATCGAGGCTGCGCACGCCAGCCGACGTGTTCAGCAGTATGGGCCATACTGCCGCGAACGTTAGAAGGAAATAGATTGGGTAATCGCCGACTCCGAGCGCCATGACGGCGATAGGCATCCACGACAGCGGTGAAATCATTCGCAGGAACTGGAAGGAGATCGAAGTGGCGGATTCCGCTGTCCGGCTTATTCCGACGATGAGACCCACGGGAACGCCGATCAGGAGCGCCAGGCCCAATCCGACAGAGATGCGTTTGAGACTGACTTCGATGTGAATGAGGAGATCGGAATTCGTAAGCAGAGCAACGAGGCTGGCAAAAGTAGCCGAGGGAGAGAAACGCTCGGCAAGCCCGTCAGGCTCGGCCAGAAAGTGGATCGAGGCCCACCAGGCTCCGATGAGGATCGCGAGACCAATCACACCGAGGAACGGTCTCGCCTTTACAAGATTGCTGCGCGAAGGCTTTACGCCTTCGCGAGAGGGATCGGTGTGGGACAAGGTAAGTTTGCTAACCGCGTCGCTCAAGTGACGATCACTTCCTTACGTTCGAAACCGTCTGGCAAGCCGAAGGCCGCGAGGCCACCGTTTGCGTTGATCGCGGTCTTCACGAAGCTGTCGTCGACAAGATCCTTTGCGGCGAAGGCCGGATCGAGGTTGTCCAGGAAGCTCCTGTCGCCCTCGATCTGCGTCTTCTTGAGGAAGCGGATGAGTTCTTCCGTGTAGCTCGGATAGGGATAGGGCTGAAAATCGATCCGCTGATCGGTCCAGTCCTTGTGGACGATCGCACCTGATGCGAGATAGCCAGTAATGTCGGCTTGAGTCGGGGCCAGAACTTTTTCCAATACTGGAACCGCGTGGGGCGTGTATTTGTTCGCGCCGTCCTTCGATAGAAGTTTTGCGGTCTCCAACCTATTGGCGCGTGTCCAGATCTGCGCCTTGACGATGGCGTTTACGACCTTCTGCGACCACTCGGGACGTTCCTTCAGATTGCGCTCGTGCAGAAGCACGACGCAGCAGGCATGATCTTTCCAGACGTCACTGGTGAAGCGCAGGACTTTGCCGACGCCAAGAGCTTCGCCGGCGGCGTTGAAGGGTTCTGCAACGGTGTAGCCGGCAATCTGCTTCGCCGCGAGCGCCGGCACCATGTCGGACGGCGCCAGGATGACGAGTCCGACCTCATTCGGTGCGAGGGCCGCCTTCTTCGTAACGGGGGTCAATCCGTTTGCCCGCAGAAGTTCCTGCAAGACGACGTTGTGGATCGAATACCAGAACGGAATGGCTACCGTCTTCCCACCCAAATCCTTCACGGATTGGATGTCTTTGCCGACAGTCAGCGCTGAACCCCCCGTGTGGTTCCAGGCAACGATTTTGGCTGGCACCTTGCTGCTGTAACGCGCCCAGACCGCAATCGGCGACAGCACGTGCACGGTGTTGACTTGGCCCGCGATGAAAGCCTCAGCGAGCTGTGCCCAGCTCCTGAACAGCACCGGCTTTTCGGCGTTGATGCCTTCGGCTTCGAAGAGGCCATTAGCATGTGCGACGAGCAAGGGGGTCGCATCCGTGATCGGGAGATAGCCGATCTTCAAAGGTTCATCGGCCGCCAGCGCGCGCCCGTTGAAGGCATCGAGAAACGGCAGCGCACCGGCTGCGGTCAGCAATGCAGAAAGTCTTAGTATGTCGCGACGTGAGAAATAGTCCTCGTTCATGGATCTTCTCCCCAAGCTAACGTTCAATGACTTCGGACTGTCGCCAGCCGCAGTGCCTTCACGATTTCGATGCGGATCTGACCGAGTTCCGTCAGCCTGTCGGCGCGCGGATGCGGTACATCGATCTGCCACTGGCCCGTCTCGCGAGCGGGCGATCCTCCAAGGAGGATGATGCGGTCGGATACAAGCAAGGCTTCGTCTATGTCGTGCGTTATGAGCACGACCGCCGTTCCGAAGGTGTCGACGAGCTTCAGGAGGAGCTGCTGCATGTCGGCGCGCGTGATCTCGTCGAGCGCGCCAAACGGCTCATCGAGCAGCAGAACTTCCGGTTGGCGTGCGAGGCAGCGGGCGAGCGAAGTGCGTTGCGCCATGCCTCCTGAAAGAGCCGCGGGATGGAGGCGTCTCGCGCGTGCAAGCCCGACTTCCGCGATGGCGCGATCTACCCGCGCTCTACGTTCAAGTGCGTTGAGTTTCGGTTGTCTCTTGAAGTCGAGACCGAACGCGACGTTGCGTTCAAGCGAAAGCCACGGAAGGAGGCCTGGATTCTGAAATGCGATAGCAACGCGGGGATGCACATGGCGCAACGGTGCGCCGTTCATCCGCACTTCTCCGGACGTTGGCACCTCTATTCCGCCGAGTACACGCAACAGGCTCGATTTGCCGGCTCCGCTTGGGCCAATGACGGTGACGATCTCGCGCGGCCGCAACGCGAGATCGAAGTTTGCGAGAACAGGATGCGCGGCGCCGGAATAGCGCAGCGATAAGCCTGAGGCCGAAAGAATGGGTTCTTGGGCTGCAGTCATGTCGGAGCAGCCGCGTGACGCGCCAAGGCCGCCTTCAGCTGAACGAGACTTGGTGTGATGATCGGAATGAACGCTGCTTCCCGCCATCGGCGTCTGAAGCCGTTACCTTCGGCGTTGATATAGGCTTTTCCGCCGCTGGCCTGGAGTTCGAGGCCGACGGCAGTTGCGGCAGTATCGGCAAGCGCGATTCTGATCCTGAAAAGCCCTGCCGCATCACTGTGAAATATGTTCCGCTGGAGGCCGTTGAAGAGCGCCTGTTCCGTGCGTTCAAGAGCGGTCAAAAGGTCTGAGCGCGCTTCCGCGAGACTAGCGCGGCCGCTTCCCGTCGCCTTCCGCACTTCTTCGATGGCGCGCTGGGCAAGGCCAAGAGACATTCCGCATTGAAGGCCGAGAAACGCGGGTCGAACCGTGGGCAGCCAGGCGGCCGCATCCTGATGCAGCACGCGATCGGGCCCGATTTCGACGTCATGTGCTGTGATCGCTGCAGTATTGGTTGAGCGCAGCCCGATGAGGTCGAGATCGTCTGAACGTTTAAGGCCATCGTCATCGGACGACAGAGAGGCGATGAAGGGTGGGCCATCGTTACGCGACACGGCGACAGCGACATGAAATGCGTCAGAGCGGAGATTTGTGACCCAAGGCAGCTTGCCGCCGAGGACCAGCCGGTCGCCGACAGGTCGGGCTGCGAATTGAAGCTCCTCCAGCCCTTCCAGGAATTTCATTGCGTTTGAAAGACCCGTTGCCCCGGCGAGAGACCCTTTCAGTAGGTCGGGCAGCAAGCGTTCGCGCAGTGCTGCGTTCGGACTTTGCAACAGATACTCGATGTAGGTGCGGTGTCCCCACAACACGAAACCGGCAGCAAGGGATCGCGATGAGACGTCGGTAATCGCTGCAACGGCGTCGACGAGTTCGCCGCCGTCACCGCCGAATTCCTTCGGAACGCCGATGCGTGCGAGACCTGCGTCGGCGAGGGCCGTTAAAACCTGGTCGGGAGATTCATGCCCGGTATCGAGGCCGTCGGCGGTCTTATCGAGCCACGCTGCAAGCGAACTAGGGCCACTTTGGCGCTGCTCTTGGAGGTGTGTCGCGGAGCCCATTACACGCTGGCAGGCGCTGTCGACACCTCTGCTCCGTCCCAACGGTAAGGTTCAAGCTCGGGATTGAGCGCAGGCTGTCCAAGATTATTAGCAAAATTGCACAAGGTCGCGAGACTGACTCCGAGCACGACCTCAAGAGCCGCGGCATCATCGAATCCAGCCGCGCGGAAACTCGCAAGCTCAGCATCAGAAACCGCGCCGCGACGGGTGATGACAGCCTTGGTGAATGTGGCGACGGCATCGAGCTTGCCGTCTGCGAGCGGTCTCAGATTGCGGAGCGCTGAGACCGTTCCCTCATCGAGTTTCACCTGCTTTTTTGCGATTGCCGTATGACCGGCTACACAGAATCCGCAACCGTGTATGGCCGCGGCTGTGATCTGCACGGCCTCGCGTTCCGCATGATTGAGGCTCGCGCGCGCGTTGATTTTGGAAACCGTCAGATACGTTTCGAGGGCAACCGGCGCATTCGCGAGAAGTCGCAATAGGTTGGGAAGAAAGCCGTTTGCCTTCTCCGCCGCCGCCAGAGCCGGCTGAGCTGCATCAGGCGCATCATCAAGAGTTCGGAGAGGAAGTCGCGCCATCGACACTCCTTGGAAACGTTCGCGCAAGGATCATTACGATTGGCTGACTAGTCACTGCTGCCAATTTCGACAACGATGGAAATGTGAAATGGAAAGCAGAAACTTATATTTTGATCGTTCCAGTCATCTAACCCCTTGGCGCGAGGCCGATGGATTGAAATGCTTTGACTGGGAGTGGAGAGCCGCCAAACCATCTCGATTTTGATGCAGGACCATCTTGTCCGCGACTGTTCTCCAGTCTCATCGGCGATCTGCGCGGCATCGGGTTCGCGTCAAAACCGGAGATGGGCGACAATGTCGACGTGAACGAAGCCGCGCTTTTCCGGTGTTACGCTTTCTCGGTTTTCGATGGTCGCTTGCCGGCAATCGCTGCTGCAGCGATTCCGATCAGCATCGTTGGAACAAACACAAGTGTGCCAGTTGCGGCGAGTCCCAGTGATGCAATCGCAGGACCTGGGCAGAAGCCTATCAGCCCCCAGCCGAGCCCGAAGATCGCAGAGCCGATGACGAGAGGGCGATCGATTTCGTTCTGGACAGGCAAATGAAAACTCTGGTCGAGAAGAGGCTTGGAGCGCTGAAGCACGTACCGGTAGCCCGTGGCTGTTACGGCGATTGCGCCGAGCATTACGAAGGCCAAACTAGGGTCCCAGCTTCCCGCGACGTCCAGAAAATTCAGCACCTTTGCGGGATTGGCCATCCCCGAAATGACAAGTCCAACGCCGAAAAGTAGCCCCGCAGCGAGATTGACGAGAATGCCCATCAGGCGCCTCCGACGATGTGGCGTGCGACGAACACGGTGAGTGCGCCTACGGTCATGAACACGATCGTCGCTGCAAGGGAGCGCTTCGAGAAGCGCGAAAGTCCGCAGACGCCGTGGCCGCTCGTACAGCCTCCGCCAAGGGCGGCACCGAACCCGACAAGAAGCCCGGCGATTGCCGCAAGCGGAATATTTGTCGATACCGATTGCGCGACCGCATTGCCGGTCGTCGCTGTCCAAACGAAGGGGGCTAAGATTAGCCCGACGATAAACGCCAAGGCCTGCTCGGGCTTGCTGTCGGCTGCCGGCGCTATCAGCCTTTTTACAATGCCGCTGATGCCTGCGATGCGCCCGTTGGAATACATGAGGAGCACCGCGGAGACGCCAATTAGCGCGCCGCCCGCACTCGACGCCAGAGGCGTAAATTCAGTCTCTATAGCCAATTTCGAAACCCTTCATGCTCGTTTCTGACAACCAGCAAGGCGATCTTCAAAGGAAGCAGTGCTTGCTGCACCCCAATGCTTCGAGATCGATTTCAGCTCGATAGCTATTAGGTCCGCGGTCGCCTCGAGGATCCGAGCTCTTTCTACTTCAAGGGCGCGGAATTATCCACGAACAGTTGTTTGAGGCCGGCCGTCACCTTGAGCGGCTCCCTGCTGAGGTTCGGCTGGGATGCTCGATGTTTCAATGGAATTTCCGAAAATGCGTTCGCGGCGCAAACACCACGGCCAATTCCGCGAAGGGTGGCGAGAAGTGCATTTCGAATGATGAGCCACCGATCGTGCCGGACCAGAACCACTTCATCGCGTGGTCGTCCGTCATCATCGATCACGAAGATCGATGACTGCTCTCCGATCAACGCCGGCCCGGCATGGATCCACAAGAGGGCTCAGTCGGTGTCTATATCAGCTCCGCAGTCGTTATCCCAAGATTGCTGCGTATAGCCGAGTGCGGCGGCTGCCTGCCTTTGTCTTGGAGATAGCTGAGACCAATTTGCTGTCTCCAAACGTGACGATCCATTTGAATCCCAAACGCTGCGATTATAGCCAAGCATCATCCAGGCCCGTCGCGCCCCATAGGACAATTCATCCCAACTCCGATTATCGTCGCGACAGCCGGCAAGTGCGTCAGCAACGACGACGTGTCGGATCTGATCATTGAGAGCCGAGAGCATGATCGTTGAGGTGACGGCGAGCGCGTAGCCGAGCAATCTAGTCTTGATGACCATCTGCAAAACTCCCACTCGATTTGTCGTTTCCGGTTATTGTTTTGTTGGCGATACGGCGGCCTGCAGGCTTTTGACTGATCGAGACATCATTTGAAAAAGGGTAACTGAAGAAGCAGCAGCACAATGATTCCCGCTTCCAGAAAGTGTCCGATCATTGCTGTTCTCTGTTCTTTCGCTGCATTTTTTTCTTCGAACAGCTTTGTGTTGGCGATTTCATACTGATCTAAGGCGAACTCGATTGGGTCTTCCAACTCTTCGACACGCTCGTAGAGAGCGCCAGCGAGCACCAGCTCCGAAAATATGCGTCTAGACAGCTCATCAGAAACTGTATCGAGCTGTTCCAGCGCACGGCAAATTCGGAGATGCTTGGCTCTCATCCGCGCCGACAGCTCATTCATTTCGTCCATATGCCTTTGATAGGCCTTCTGATGACGCGTGACGGAACGAGTCAACGGCACATCGGCGTCGATCGACGACCATGCGGCGCTCATTGCTTTTTCGAGCTCATTCGTTTCGCGTTGAGCGACGGTGAACCGAACGACGGCGTCGATGACGGACTGAATATGATCAGAGGCCGCGTAGATCAAAGCTCGATCTGGTGCGCAGAACACCCTGACTGTGCGCACGCCTGCTCTAACCGTTTGGCCGGCGGCGTCGCGCATCCAAGCCTCCGCGTCGTGCTCAATGTTTTTGGGGTAATTGACGCCAAGCGGCAGGCAAACGATTGTCAAGGCACCTGGAGTTACCGATGTCATCGAAGCGCGAATCTGATCCGTTTCGAGTTCGGTCATCACGGCAATCAGATTGCGCGGCTGCGTGATGGTAATAGAGCCAACATCGGGCAGATCACTTCCTTCTTCGAAGGTGATTGTCCATGCGCGCGCCAGTATGCCTTCACTTTTTCGCACTGGAACATCTAGCATCGGGCTCTCCTTGAACTATTTGGCCGAGATTGAAACGTAATCGCGTGCACTCAGGCTCGGGAGTTCTTTAGGAACTCCCACGTTTTTTGGCTCATAGATGCAGTGCAGTAAGCTCTCCGCATCTTCGTACCAATGTCCGGGTCCAGCTCCAGCTGCTTCAGCGATCTTCCACGCCTCGTTGAGGAGCACAGGGTCCATGAGCGCGTGACTAAAACCGGCTTCGCAAAGTTTCTCAGACCAGTCCCACCGAGAGCCGAGCGTCTCCACGCCGTTGAGAAGGTCGTGCCGCTCGATCAAATCTATTGGCAAGTCTGTTGCAACGGAACCGAGAACGAGGCCATGCCGTGTTACGCGCCTGATTTCCTCAATCGCTTTTGTAATTCTGTTTTGAGGGAGGCGGCAAAGTCCACTCTCGATGACAGCGTCAAAGGCCAGCTCTTTGAATGGCAGGTTATCAAACTCGGAATAGAGGTTAAAGTCTCCAACCTCTGACGGAGTTAGTGCGATCGCAGGCTTGTTGCACTCCACGCCAATTGCATCGTAGCCGAGAGCCCTCAGCGCGGCGACCGTTTGTCCTGACCCAGCCCCGACATGCAGTATCTTGGAGTTTCTGCCTAAGCCCCAGGTCGTTCTCAATATGCCGCCGACAATCGAGACGGGGCACAGCTGCTCTAATGTTTCAGCTATCGAAGCCAATTCCCTGTCTGATGCACTGAGCTCCGCGCGGCGGCGGATCAGAATTTCCGCCATAACGATATCTGTCGCGGCGTCTGCAGAATCAAAGGCGCCGTTCAGCGTTGCGTCAAAAATGTAGTCTCCAACGAGGACAAGTCCGGGAAGATTTTTGGCATCCGGTCGGTGACTATCTGCGTGTTGGCGTACCGGCAGGCCGCCCGGTATGGCGTTGACGGACGCCATCCAGCGATGGATCCGTCGATCGATGATGAGGTCTTTTCCTTCGGCGAGTTCGGGCGGCAAAGCATCGAGGCACAGTCGTTCGATGCGGTCATCGGACAAATTGGCAAGTGCCAGCGCGGCATTGCCAGCAATCAAGAAGGCCAAGGCTCCGCAGCCAGAAAAATCATTTCGGGCGCCTTCATCGTAGACGCAGCTACCATCGAAGGCGTCGAGGTACCACCAGTCTGTCGGAAGATGTTCACGCCAAAAGGGTCTTTTGAATAACAGCGTGGCTCGGACATAGTGTGCGGGACGATCGTAATATGCGATGTGTCTATCAATCGCCCGTTGCAGCGGCTCAGATCGCCAATAGATCGTCGAAAGGGATGTGAGCGGCAGCGCGACGATGACGAGGTCGGCATTGACTGTCTCTTGAGCGCCGCCGGTTTGTAATTCGATTTTGTATGTACCGTCGGGCAAAGGCTCAACCGCGACGACGTTGGCGCCGAGGCGTGTTTCCGCATCGAGTTCTTCAATCAGCCCGGTAACGATCTGTTCATTGCCACCGACGACGGAGAATATATCCATATATCCGTCGATATCGACGACGACGTTCTTCAGAAAATTGAGCCCATTCGTTAAATGGGGAGGGGCGGCAACGTCGCTGTGCGCTGAAGCACGCACATACCGTCGGGCCACATCATCCTTGATCTCTGTGTCAAGAACGTATTCGGCAGAAACCTCGGCCCAACAATGTTCGTTATCCGTTCGCGCATTGGAAAGGTAATAGTCTTCGGGGCTCATTAAATCGACGCAACGCTTCAGAAATGCGTTCACTTCATCTTGGGTGCGCTTCCCAAATTCTCTCCCGAGATCGTGTGAGGTCGGGATGATCTTGCCATCAATCACGCATGGCCCGCCCTGCAGATATTTTACCTTTAGACCGAGATAATCGACGATTAAATCGCGTAGCGGATCGGGTCCAATGCGTGAATAATCATAGATCTCGGCAACGCCAGCTTCGTACGGTCCAATGCCCGAGAATTGTCCGGTAAAGATCTTGCCACCTAGACGCTCGCTTGCTTCGTAAATTGTGATTTGGCAGCTGGAACCGGCCTTCTCAGCCAAGTGCCAAGCTGCAAATAATCCACCCGGCCCACCGCCGATAATTGCCACGCTGACTTGCTTTGGCATCGCGACTATCCTCGCTTTCCAATCGCGTTTTTAAGGCCTATATTCCGCTTTTAAGGCTGAACTTTATTTTTTATCTTTGGAATTTCATTTGCGCCGCATAAAGAATTGAGGCCGATCCAATCAAAATAAATTAGTTTTTCTATATCTGGATGTTGGAGCGCGCCTCGACAAAAATCAAAATTGCAATATTGCCCGTGAGGTGCATGGTCCTATGGAAACGAAAAGCAATGCCGGCTGATATCGAGCGTTGATCACCCTTCTGGTCAATGAGCATCGTCGGATCATGCTAATCGTTGCTTCATGCCAGTTGTAAGCTTTAGTGCGAATGTCTCGGATTTCTAGGTTTTTGGGGTGCGGACGAAGGACGCTTGGCTGGAGACTTTTCCTGATAGCGCTTATCGGCGCTGCGAGTATATTGAGAGGCGAGCGGCTCTCAAAGCATGCATCTCAATGAATTGACGATATGGCAAAAGAACGCGAAGAGCTGAATGTGCTGGCATTTCGATAGAAAGTCATTTCCCAATGGGCATTATATTCTGGAATATGGTGGGTTCTAATTGCTGAGCTAATATTCACGCAATAGGAACGAAAGAGTTGCGAATAGCATCGCCCTCGAGTTTGGCTTGCGGGTTTCCGGCTGCAGCAGGTCTGAAATGCAAGGTGGTGCAATGGCGAGATGGGATCTGCAGAAGCGGCAATTCGGAAACAATAGCGCATTTCTAGATTTGACTATGACGTCGCGATTCGCCGACGCATTCTAAATGCGGGTCGATTGCGTTCTAAAGCGTTGAGCTATTTCGAGAGTGAGAATTTGGCCTATCGGGTCGTAAGGTTCGGAATGCGGACAATTGCAGTGCTAAAGCGAATGGGCGTCGCCCTACGGGCAACCGCTAACGTCAACCCTCGCCTCGGGAGTTAGACAACTCGAAGCGCTGCGTCCTTCTGTTCGCGCTCTTCTTCATTTGTCGAGCGTCGATAGCTCAGTTGGATAGGGCGCCGTCCCGAGCGAAGCGAGGGCTAGGGCAACGTGCTGGATGCTTTGGGTGAGCACTCTTTCGGGTGAGCTAAGCGAAGATGCTGGGACGCTGCCAGGATTTGGGTGCTAGCGTTAGGGCGAGAAATCTTAAGACCTTGATTTCATTGGCGCGCCGGGAAGGATTCGAACCCACGACCCCCAGATTCGTAGTCTGGTGCTCTATCCAACTGAGCTACCGGCGCTTTGTTCTTCGCATCGGGGCTAAGGCCCCGTCCGGCGAGTGGCCGGGCGGCGAAGAAACCCCTCTCTAGTGGGTCGCGCAGCAGAGCGCAAGTGCTTCGGACAAGAGTAAGAGGGACGTCTCGCCGCGCTCCCCCGTGATCACGCTGCGGGCCCCGAGATTCCATGTCGTGCGGATGGTGAGACGATGGGAGTCGATCGCTTAAGGGATTGCGTATCAATCGACCGGGCGATCCGGCAGCTCGATGCGGAAATGCGCGCCCTTTTTGCTGTCGACAAGTGTCAGCGAGCCGCCGTGGGCCTGTACAAGCTCAGCCGCGATCACGAGCCCGAGGCCCGTGCCGCCCTTCTTTGTCGACCCCTGGAAGGCCTTGAAAAGATTTTCCCGCGCCTTTTGCGGAATGCCGGAGCCGTTATCCATCACGTCGATGATGACCTTGCGCCCTTCGCGGTGGGCGGCGACGCGAACTTCGCCGTCAGTTTTACCTTCAACACTTTCGATCGCCTGCACGGCGTTGCGTATGAGGTTGCTCAAGGCGCGGAAGAGGTGCTCGCGGTCGGCGTCGATACGCAGAGAGGCGTCCATATTGTTGACGAACGCCACAGAGCCTTCGCGCGGCAGGCCTTGACTGTCGGCGACCTCTTCGAGCAACGGCTTCAGCCGCATCAATTCGCGGCGGGGGGCAGCTTCGGAAACGCCGCCGAATTGCAGAGATGAATTGCAGAACTGAATGGCGCGGTCGAGCGAGGCGATGAGTTTTGGCACAAAGCGCTGCACGGTCGGGTCTGGGAGATCGACGAGCCTGTCCGATATCAGCTGCGCATTCGCGAGCATGTTGCGCAGATCGTGATTGATCTTGGAGACGGCCATGCCGAGTTGAGCGAGGCGGTTCTTCTGGGCAAGCAGGCTCGCGAGCTGTCGCTGCATGCTGGCAAGCTCGCGTTCGGCCACTCCGATCTCATCACCGCGGCCGGTCTCGGGCATAATGCGGCTCTGGTCCTCGGGGTTTTCCGCGAAGTGCAGCATGTTGCTCGTGATACGCGTCAACGGCTTTACGAAGAGACGGCTGAGCGCAAAATAGACGACGACCGCGGTCAGCACCGACAGAATGATGGACAGCCAGAGAATGTTCATGCCGTAGCGGATCATCGCCGCCTTGAGGGGCGCTTCCGGTATGACGATCTCGATCAGATTGGTGTTATCGGGACCGCTGTGGCCGACGACGCGAATGGTGCGATCGCTGGAGAGAAGCGTCGTCACCGCATCCTTCGCCTGCTGGAGGCGTGTCGTCAGGCTGTCCCAGAAGTTGTCTGGCTCAGGCGGCAGATAATAGACGTAATCGATGTTGAGATCGCCTTCGGGCGGGAACACCATGCGGCGTTCGCCTTGGCTGCGCGATGCGATTGCCCGTACCTGTGCGGTGCGGAGGAGATCGGCGCGAAGGGCGGATGGGATCTGCCCACCCGGAAATGCATCGGATGTGAGCGCCGCAAGCTGGGCTGCCGTCAGCCGCTCTTGCAGCCAGGTCACCCGATAACTTGCAATGGAGGGAAGAAAGATCAGCGCTTCGGCGAGCAGCACGAACGCCGCCGTTAAAATAATCAGCTTTGCGGGAAGGCCGCGGCTTTCCCAGAGGCGCTTTACGGCGTGCCACGGCGCGCTGGCGACAGAGGTTTTCGCCTTCGGGTCGTCAGTCTTTGGATTGCTGCCGTTGGTAATTACGCGCTGCACCGGATCGAACTTCTCCATTGGCGGAGATCATTAACCGAGCTTTGCCAGTAACGCGATGACTTTGCGCAAAAAGGGGTTACTCGGCGTTGTTGCAAAGTAACGGAATGCAGCTTTTTTATTGATCTCCGAAAACGTCGGATAGGGCGAAATCCATTCCGTCATCGCCTTTATGTTGAGGTCTTGGGATATGGCGAGCGACCACATCTGAATCAACTCGCTGGCTCCGGCCCCGACGATGCCGACGCTCAAGATCTTCCCGCGTTTCGACGTTGTGATCTTAATGTGCCCATCCGTCTCGTGTTCGATCTCGGCGCGGTCATTCTCGTGGTAGGGCCAGCGAAGGACGTTTATCCGGCCAAACTTAACGCGTGCTTCGGTTTCGCTGAGGCCGATAGTTGCGAGTTCCGGATCGGTGAAGACGACGCGCGGGGCAAGCCGGTCCTTGGTCCTCGCCGGCCAGCGAAAGAGCGATCTGCGCAACACGACTTCGGCGTGCTCGCCGGCAATGTGTGCGTATCGGGGTGCGCCCGTTGCGTCACCGATCGCGTAGATCCGGCTATTGGTCGTTCTCAATCCGCCGTTAACTTTGATGGCATTTTGCGCAACCTTAACGCCTGCAGCGTCGAGTCCGAGGTCGGCAACGTTGGCCTTGCGTCCGGCGGCAACGAGCAATGCGGTCGCTTCGATGATTTCGGGTGCGCCATCGGTTTGAAGTTCGACGGCGATTTTTCCGTTGCCTCCCGACACACCCTTTATCCGCGCACCTTCGCGGATGACGATGCCTTCGCGCGAGAGCCGCGTCAGGAGCACGACTGCAAGCTCGGGATCTTCGTCTCCGAGCGCGTGGGCGTTATCGAGAACGGTCACGCGTGAGCCGAGGCGGCGGTAGGCTTGCGCCATCTCCAGGCCGGTCGTTCCGGCGCCGATGATGACGAGATGCGGAATGAGGGCCTTATTCGCGAAGATTGTTTCATTCGTGAAATAGGGAACGTCCGCCAGGCCCGGAATTGGCGGGATGACAGGAGAGGAGCCGGTGGCGATCACGAACCGGCGCGCGGAAATCCGATAATCGCCTGCTGCAACCGTCGAGCGGTCGATGAATTTCGCCGTCGCTGAGATGACGCGGATACCGAGGCCGGTAAGACGCTCGACCGAGGCGTTCGGGGAAATTTTCGCGGTGACATCTTCGATGTATTGGTTGACCGCGGCCTGATCGATCAGGGGCTCGACGCCACGGACGCCGAAGGGCGATGCCGTGCGCATGGCGTAGGCGCGTTTGGCGGCAACCAGCAGGGCTTTGGACGGAATACCTCCGTAGTTGAGGTTGTCACCGCCCATCTTGTGTTTTTCGATCAAGACCACGCGCTGACCGAACGCAGCTGCGGCCGTGGCGAGAGCCAATCCGCCGGCACCTGCGCCGATGATGCAAAAGTCGGTTTCGATATTTTGGCTTTGAGGGGTCTGTTCGGCCGTATCCTTGGGCATAAAGCGCGATCCAAAATGGAATTGGGTTGGGGCGTGGACGCGCCCGGCGGAATGCGCGCGTCTCTTTCCAACGACCTGATGGGCATAGTTTAATATGTCGCTGGCGCTTTTGATGCTGGAGATGCGCCGCTATCCCCTGCCGTGACAGCACAAGGACCGGCTATTTTCTCGCGGAAACGGCAATTGAGATGATCGCATCGTCTTGTGTTCAGTCGTCCGAGCCGTAATTCTTGTGTCCGGGACGGCAACGGTCCGCTTGCGCGTCGTTGACTTGCCCAATAGGCCCGACTATAAGGGCGCGAATTCCCGAGATATCTGCACTCTGCTGGGGTCTTGAGCCCCGGGCGACGTGTATTGGTAAGTCTCGGATAAATAAGCAATATGCCGGCGTCCATTTCTGGATGCGGCTCAAGAGACTTGGACGGAGAGTTCCGTGAAGCGCACATATCAACCGAGCCGCCTTGTTCGCAAGCGCCGCCACGGATTTCGCAAGCGTATGCTGACGACCGGTGGTCAGAGAGTTCTGGCACGCCGTCGTTCGAAGGGCCGCAAGCGTCTTTCGGCCTAGTCAGGTCTAGCGCCAAGGCCCCGCTGTCGCTTTGTCGCGGCTTTGGAGGCTGTTATTCCGATCCTGCCCACGCTCAAGGCGCGCTCCGAATTTCTGGCCGTGCGCGGCGGCCGGCGATCATCGACGCCGGCATTTCTGATCGAAATGCGTGAACGGCCCGGCGTGACGACGCGCGCCGGCGAGGGTCCGCGTTTCGGGTTCACGATCACAAAAAAGATAGGTAACGCTGTTACGCGTAACCGTATTCGCCGGCGCCTGAAGGCAGCCTTCGCGGCGGATCTCAAGCAGAGACATTTAGGGGCGTGCGACTATGTCGTCGTGGCCCGCCATGCCGCTCTCGACCGGCCTTTTGCACTGCTTCTTGGCGACGTTACCCATGCCATGTCGGCGCTGCACCGTAGCCGGCCAGCCCGCGCTGATAAAAAAGGTTCAGCGTGACTGGGTGTCCCCTTCCTTTTATGACCAGTTTCCGCCATCGCTTCGGCCTGAATGAGGCCCCTGCCACCGGCACCGCGCCCTGAGGATTTGATGAGCTCTCCCAACGATCCCAAAGACCAGAACAATTTGATCTTCGCCGTGGTGCTGTCGATCCTGGTGCTTATGGGGTGGCAGTACTTTTTCGCCCGCCCGCAAATTCAACACGAGCAGGCGCGGCAAGAATTCAACAAAGAGCTCGACGCTCAGAACAAGGGCACTTCGACGTCGGAAGTGCCGCCCAACGTCGCCAACGCGCCGGTTGCTCCGCCGTCGGCAACGGTCCCGGGCGCAAGCGGGCAAGCGCAGCCTGTCAAAGTGCTTTCGCGTGAAGAGATCCTGAAGGAGTCGCCTCGCGTTCAAATCGCGACGCCTTCGCTTGAAGGTTCGGTCGATCTGAAGAGCGGACGCATCGACGATCTCGTGCTGTCGAAGTATCGCGAGACGGTCGATCCCAATAGCCCCAAGGTCACGCTACTATCGCCTGCCGGATCGACGGACCCGTATTTCGCGGAATTCGGCTGGGTGCCGCAGGCTGGTTCGGCGATCAAGGTGCCGGACCGCGAAACCAATTGGACCGTCGTTGGCGGATCAACTCTAACGCCCGAAACTCCGGTCAACTTGGTGTGGGACAATGGCCAGGGGGTCATCTTCCATCGCACCCTGTCGGTCGACAAAGACTATATGTTCAAGGTCGTCGACGAGTTCGAGAACAAGACCAACGCCGACGTCACGTTGATGCCTTACGCGCGGGTGCATCGCAGCGGGCATCCGCCGTCACAAGTCTTTTCGGTTCTGCATGAAGGCCTCGTCGGTGTTTCTGGCGATCATGGCCTGCAGGAGTTCAGGTTTGCAGACGCCGTCAAGAGCGGCGTTCCGACGACGTTCGACAATGTCATCGGCGGCTGGCTCGGTATTACGGACAAGTACTGGGCGACGTCGCTCGTTCCGGATCAGACGGCGCCCTATCGCGCGACCTATTCGGCGCTTCCTGCCCGCGATCCCGGCGGCAAGGACGCGTTCCAGACCGACTACCTGCGCGGCGCCATCTCGGTTCCTCCCGGAATGCGGAAGGGAACCGAGTCGCATCTTTTCGCCGGCGCCAAGAAAGCTTCTTTGATCGACGGCTACGAGAGTGCGCTCAACATTCTGCGCTTCGACCGGATGATCGATTGGGGCTGGTTCTACTTCATCACGCGCCCGCTCTTCCGTTTGATGGAGTTCATCAACGGTATCGTGCACAACTTCGGCATCACCATTCTCGTTCTGACCGTGCTCGTGAAGGCGGCCTTCTATCCGCTTGCCAGCAAGCAGTACGAGAGCATGGCGCGCATGAAGAAGATGCAGCCGGAAATGCAGCGGATCAAAGAACTTCATAAGGACGATCCGCAGCGGCAGCAGAAAGAGATCTTCGAGCTCTACCGCAAGGAGAAGATCAACCCGCTTGCGGGCTGTTGGCCGATCCTTCTGCAGATCCCGGTGTTCTTCGCGCTCTACAAGGTGCTGTTCGTCACCATCGACATGCGTCACGCGCCATTCTTCGGCTGGATCCACGATCTTTCCGCGCCGGATCCGACGTCGATTTTCAATCTGTTCGGGCTTCTGCCGTTCACCGCGCCGGAATTCCTGCATATCGGTGCGTGGCCGCTCATCATGGGTCTCACCATGTGGGTTCAGATGCAACTCAACCCGCCGCAGCCGGACCCGATCCAGCAGCAGATCTTCCAGTGGATGCCCGTGATGTTCACGTTCTTGCTGGCAAGCTTCCCGGCGGGTCTCGTGATCTACTGGGCGTGGAGCAATACGCTCTCCATCTGCCAGCAGATGCTCATCAATAAAAAGAACGGCGCCGAGATTCATCTGTTCGGTAATCTCAAGCGGACGTTTGCCCCGCTCTTACGATTGTTCGGGGCGAATAGCGGCCCAGGCAAATAAATGTGCCGGGGCGGCTCTGCGTGGGCCGCCCTTCATCGGATCAAGTCATGACAGACGCTGAAACCTTATCGGCTGACCAGATAGAAAAAGGCCGGCGTCTTTTTACGCGCGCCTGGACGTTCGCGCGCGGCACACCCGATCTCGATCATCTGCCACCCGACGATAGGCCTGAGATTTCGTTTGCCGGACGTTCCAACGTCGGCAAGTCGAGCCTCATCAATGCGCTCGTCGGCCAGCTTCGGCTGGCACGGGCGTCGAATACGCCGGGGCGAACGCAGGAACTCAATTTCTTCACGGATCCGGAAGCCGATCTCTTTCTCGTCGACATGCCGGGCTATGGATTTGCGGAAGCGCCGAAGGAGAAGGTTGCGGCCTGGAACAAGGTCATTCGCGCCTATCTCGCAGGCCGGCGAACGCTTCTCAGGGTGTTTCTTCTCATCGATGCGCGGCACGGACTGAAGCCGCCCGACGATGAGATTCTGGATCTGCTCGACGGAGCCGCCGTCTCCTATCAGGTCGTCCTGACCAAAGCCGACAAGATCAAGCCGACGGAACTCGAGAAGGTCAAGGAGCGCACGCTGAAGGCGCTCGCGAAGCACCCGGCGGCATTTCCTTCCATCATCGCGACATCATCGGAAAAGGGGCTTGGGTTCGAAGAGCTGCGCGGGACGATCGCGCAGCTTCTGGAATCACACGGTCAGTGACCTCAGTGCAGGATTTTGTGCATTAGGGCCGTCGCCGTCCCCATGCCGGCTTCGCCAAAGGTTGCGAGCGCGCCGCCGACGATTGCTGCGATCGTCCAACCGAACAGCCGTGCGAACGTGCGGGCGAAGTTGGTGCGAACCTTCACCTCGACGAGTTGATCGGGAAGCGCGGTTTCTGCCGCGACGCCGTCGCCGATCGTTCGCGCCGAGACGATGATCTGCAAGCTCGACCAGCCGCGCGTTTGCGGCGTGATCAGAAAGCGCCAGCTCGCGAAATCGTCGCTCGCGTAGCCGAGATTGCTTTCGATCCATTGCGTCTCCGGCGACGCGGACTCGATGAAGAAGCCGCCTTCGGGCGCGCGAATGCGAACCGACATCGCCTTCGTCACGGCGACCGAGTGCTGCCAGACCTTACCATCGCCATCGAGGCCTTCCGTCAGCGCCTTGATCGAGGCTTTGGCGATGCGGATTTCGGCGCGCGAAGTTTTTCCGACGCGCATCGCGCGTGGAATGTTTTCCGCGAGCTGTCCGGTTTCGACATTCGGGGCTTTCCCGCCTTTCGCCTTGCGGCGCGGCTTGCCTTCCGGCCCCGGCCGTTGCTGCGGCGGAGCGCCCATCGCCGGACCTGAGCGGAATGCAGGGTCGTGACCGAGATTGGGGTTCGGTCGCTGCTGGCCAGGCATGCCCATCGGAGCACCCATCGGTGCGCCTGGACCCATCGGGATATTCGAAGGCATTGGCCCACGCATCCGCGCGCCCGCCGGACCTCCGGGCATGGGGGCGCCAGGCGGAATTGGTGGCGGCTGAACCCTTGAAGGCTGCGGACGCGGCGGCAACCCTGAGAAAATATCGGAAGGCGGAGCGGCGGGGCTCGCGTCGGGCGATATAGCGCCTGGCGGATGGGGCAGGGGAAAGGACTGGTCGTCCCGCATCGCGGGTTGAGCCGGAGCCTGCTGTCCCGACCAAGTTGGCTGAGACCAGGAAGGCTTGCGTCCTTGTCCGACAGGGGAAGGTCCGGGAGCGGACGGCTGGGAGTTTGCGCTGGGCGCGCCACCAAAGCTCGGTTCGGTGCGCTGTGGCGTTTCGCGTTCGCCGCCGATTGGCAGTCGCGGATCAAGCGATGCAGGCAACGATGGCGAAGGTGCGGGA
The DNA here is from genome assembly GCF_000384335.2 of Hyphomicrobium sp. 99. Taxonomy (NCBI): domain Bacteria; kingdom Pseudomonadati; phylum Pseudomonadota; class Alphaproteobacteria; order Hyphomicrobiales; family Hyphomicrobiaceae; genus Hyphomicrobium; species Hyphomicrobium sp. 99. The sequence continues at coordinate 45,862 of NZ_KQ031382.1, read as the reverse complement.
GCTTCGGCCGCGGGACGAGGATCGGCTCCGAACTGAGGTTCGGCGACTTCACCGGTATTGAAGGATGGCTGCGGCCTAGCCGGTTCGGCTTCGGGCGCGGACACGACCTCAGGCAGTGGCACTGAGGGCTCTTCAGCCGAGGGGGCCGGATACGGAGCAGCCGGCGGCGCGGGCCGCGGCATATCCTTCATGATTTCCCGCAAGGAGGGCGTCGCGCGCGATTGAACGCGTTCGCGGGCGCGGGCGAGGACGTCATCGGCGACGGGTGGCGCGGGCTGAGCGGGCGCCGGTGCTTCACGCGGGGCGGCGAGTGCTGCTTGCAGAGCACGGATCGCGTTATCGAACGTCAATCCGTGAGCTTCGAGAATTTCGGCCGCCGTGCTCCGCGCGTCGCCAACGATGGCTGCGAGCACGATCGCGCCGTTGATGTCCCGGCGGCGGCTCCCGCGCGAGGCAGCGGCGGCGGCCTCGAGTATGCGCCGGACGTCGTTGGAGACACCCAGCGAATCTTGAGGGTTCGGAGATGGTTGCGTGCTTGCCACGACGCGCGCGACGACGTCGGCTTTCAGCCGCTCGCCATCGATTTGGCTCGCGTCGAGCACGGCGCTGGCGTCGGGATCGTCGCAGAGGGCGGCCAGCAAGTGCTCGAGCGAAACCTCCGCCGCGCCGCTCGAACCTGCGAAATCGGCTCCCCGCGCCAGCGTGGCGCCGAGATCGGACGACATCGGAATCTGCGCAATATCTGTGGCCGTCACGCCCACGACGTCTCCTGAACTGAAGGCCAAGACGGGCAGGACTGGCCAGGACTCAATGCATTAACGTGCCGAAAGTACATACTCATGGCAAGGTTATAGCAATGCTATGACCCTTGGGACGGCAGAATGACTTTCGTCCCCAGGTGCCCGCCGCTGCCTGCGTCAGTAACGCCCGGATGTGGCAAAGGCCGGGAAATCCGTTGAGGCATTTTGCCGAGAAGCTATAAGACCGCGACGAGGCGACCGGCTCCCCGCCGGCGCGATCAGACTGGCAAAAGGGGGAGCGCGTGACGTCTACCAAAAGTATCTCGGAAAATGCTGTCGCGGCGCCGGCCGAAAAGCCCCTCAGCGCGCATCAGCAAGCGCGGATCCTCGCGGAAGCCATTCCGCACCTCATTCTTTATGATGAAAAGACCGTCGTCATCAAATTCGGCGGCAACGCGATGGGCGACGAGCAGCTTTTCAAAGCCTTCGCGCAGGACATCGTCTACCTGAAGCAATCGGGCATCAATCCGATCGTGGTGCATGGCGGCGGTCCGCAAATCGGCAGCATGCTGTCGAAGCTCGCGATCAAGTCGGATTTCGTCAACGGCCTGCGCGTGACCGACAAGGCGACGATCGAGATCGTCGAGATGGTCCTTTGCGGAAAGATCAACAAGGAGATCGTTTCCGCCATCAACCAGCAAGGCGGCAAGGCGGTCGGCATCTCCGGCAAAGATGCCAACTTGATGATTGCCAAGAAGATCACGCAGATGCCGGATCCTCAGTCGAACGAGCTGAAGGAGGTCGACATCGGGTATGTCGGCGATCCGCTCGAGGTCAATCCGCACATCGTCGAAGTCATTTCGAAGTCCGATCTCATTCCGGTGATCGCGCCTGTCGCCATCAGTCGCGACGGCGAGACGTTGAACGTCAACGCCGACACATTCGCATCGGCACTTGCGGCACGCATGCAGGCGAAGCGGCTGCTGCTGCTGACCGACGTTTCCGGTGTTCTCGACGAGAACAAGCAGCTCATTCCGAGCCTGACGATCGAGGCTGCGCGCGCGATGATCAAGAGCGGTGCGATCTCGGGTGGCATGATCCCGAAGATCGAGGGCTGCATCGAGGTCGTCGAGGCGGGCGTCGAGGGCGTCGTCGTCATTGACGGACGCGTGCCGCATTGCGTGCTCCTCGAACTCTTCACCGAACATGGCGTCGGCACGTTGGTGAGGCGTGCGGAGCGCAAGAAGGGCAAGGCTTGATGGCGGCTTCCGCCTCAGCGTCCGATTTGCCGAAGCTCGTGAAGGCGGCCGCCAAGCGCGGTTTCGGTCACGTCGATACCTGGATTTTCGATCTCGACAACACGCTTTATCCGGCGTCGTGCAATCTCTTCGCGCAGGTCGATCTGCGCATGAGCGAGTTCATCGCCAAGACAATCGGTGTTCCGCGCGAGCACGCCCGCCATCTGCAGAAAGCCTACTACCGGCAGTTCGGCACGACACTCGCCGGGCTGATGAAAGTGCACAAGCTGCCGCCGGGTCCGTTTCTAGAATACGTGCACGATATCGATCTTTCCGTCGTGCCGGTGATGCCGGATCTCGCCGCCGCGATCGCCGCTCTTCCGGGCCGCCGGCTAATCTTCACCAACGGCTCGCGCCTTCACGCGGAGAACGTCGCGCGGAAGCTCGGCGTGCTCGATCTCTTCGAGGACATCTGCGATATCGCGGCGATGGAGTACGTGCCGAAGCCCGAGCGGGAAGCCTTCGACCGGATGCTGAAACTGCACGCGGTGCCTGCAGCGCAGGCGGCGATGTTTGAAGACATGCCGCATAACCTCGTGCCGGCGTCGACGCTCGGCATGACGACGGTGCTCGTTCATTCCGACTACATCGATCATCCCGCGCAGTTGAAAATCCGGGAATGGCGCGAGCTTCCCGACCACGTCCATTATTTGACGCGTGATCTCACGAAATTCCTCGTCGACGAGGTTTCGGCGCCCGTGAAATCTGATCGGACATGATGCCGGGCGATATCCCAGAGCTCATTGTCTTCGGTGTGCCGCTCGCGTTCGTTTGGGTGTCTTTCATGATCGAGCTGACGCCCGGTCCGAACATGACGTATCTCGCTGTTCTGACATTGGCGAACGGCCGGCGCGCCGGATTTGCGGCGGTCTCGGGCGTCGCCTCCGGTCTACTTCTGATAGGGCTGCTTTCAGCGCTCGGCGTCGCGGCGCTCGTTTCTCAATCCCGGGTACTTTACGAATTGTTCCGTTGGGCCGGCGCTCTCTACATGTTCTGGCTAGCCTACGACATATGGCGCGGTGAAGAGCCAGCGGAGGCTGAAAGCGACACCGGACAGGTAACTCCGGACCGATATTTTTTTCGCGGCTTCCTGACGAACGTCCTCAACCCAAAGGCGGCGGTGTTTTACATCGCGGTGCTTCCGCAGTTCATCGACCCCGACAAGGATTTGCTCCCGCAGACGACGGCTTTGACGCTCGCTTACGTGGCCGTCGCGACGATCGTTCATGGCGGGATCGTCGCGCTGGCTTCGCGAGCGCGTCCCTTGCTGCAGGACGAGAAGTGCATGCAGACGGTGAGACGCCTGCTGGCGGCCGGTCTGCTTCTCGTCGCGCTGTGGCTTTTGTGGTCGACGCGAGCTTCGAGCGGCTAAGCGAGCGAGGACTGCGGGATCTTCATCAGCCGCGGCCGATGAACGGCATCGCCGTCGCCATAAGCGTCATCGACTGCACGTTCGCATCAAGCGGAAGATTGGCGATGTAGAGCACGGCGTCGGCGACATGCGCGACGTCCATCCGGGGTTCGACCATCACGCGGCCATCGGCTTGCAGAATGCCGCTCGCCATCTTGGCCGTCACGTCGGTCGCGGCATTGCCGATATCGATCTGCGAGCAGGCGATATTGTCGGCGCGGCCATCGAGCGAGATGGATTTCGTCAGGCCGGTGATGGCGTGCTTCGTCGCCGTGTAGGCAGCCGAGAAGGGGCGCGGCACCTGCGCCGAGATCGAACCATTGTTGATGATCCGTCCGCCATTCGGTGTCTGCGCCTTCATGATGCGGATTGCCTCGCGCGCGCAGAGAAACGGTCCCGTCAGATTGACGTCGACGACGCGTTTCCATTCTTCGACAGGCAGGTCCTCCAGTGGTACGCCCTGCGTGAACGTCCCGGCATTGTTGAACAGGAGGTCGAGGCGGCCGAAGGTTGCAAGCGTCTTTTCAAAAGCGGCGTGGACGGCATTTTCGTCGGTGACATCGGCGGGTGTAATCAGGAATTGGCCTCCGCCTGTTGCGGCGTGCGCTGCCGTTGTCTCCAGCTCGGATACGCGCCGCCCGAGAAGAGCGACGTCGAATCCTGCGGCCTGAAGCTTCAGGGCAACAGCGCGCCCGATGCCCGATCCGGCGCCAGTCACCATCGCCACGCGTGAAATGTCAGCCATCTTCGTCTCTTGTTCTGAACATTGTGAAACGGCTGCATAAACCCGAACGGCTTGGCAAGCCAGTTTCTGACGAGGTGCCGCCGTGATAGAAGAATCGCGCTCGGGGCAGCACGGGGTTCGCGGCGATGGCGGGGACGGAAGCGGCAAGTTCCGAATTTTGCACCAATTGCGGCACGGCATTGCAGGGGAAATTCTGCAGCGGCTGCGGCGTCGCCGTGACGGCTCATAACGGCCATGAGGGCTGGAGCGCAATCACGTCGGAATTCCTCAGCTCACATCGCGACAACGGCTTTGTCTCGGTCGTGATTTCTTTTCTGCTCCGACCTGTCGATACGATCATCCGGCTGACGGATGATCCCGCTTACCGATCGCATTGGGGTTTCCTGACGGCGATGGTCGGTGCGCAGCTGACGCTCGCCTACGTGATCATGCCGAAGGCTTTTGCGGCGCTTTTCAATATTCCGAATACCGCGAACAGTGCGGCGGTCATCACGAATGAAGGCGTGCAGTATGTCGGGATGGCGATCCTCACACCCATCCAATATTACATTTGCCGCGCTCTCGGCACGCTGCCGCGCTCGCCGATGTCGTATGTGAAGCTCTGCGTTTTGAGCGTCAGCTATGGGTCTATTCTGGCGATCGTTGTCTCGGTGATTGCGTTCTCTTCCGCGTTTGTTGTCATGAAGACCCAGGCGAACGTTAGCTTGGCCGCCGTCGCGCAAGGATTGATGCTCGCCAGTTACGCAGCGATTTTGGCCTTCGTTTCGGCGAGCCATAAACGGTTTTGGGGAATGTCCTGGCCGGTCGCGATCGGCGTCACGCTCTTCGTCGGCGCGATGTCTTGGCTCGTCGTCTATCCGGCGTTGACGGCGCTCGCCGAGCGGGCCGACATTGCGGGTACGTTGAGTAACATTTTGGGGTAGGGGAGATTGGCGAGATGGTCTGGCGGACGTTTGCCGCGCCGGCCTTATCGCGTGGGGACCGGCTTCTCGCCGCGATAATCGTAGAAACCGCGCTTCGTCTTGCGGCCGAGCCAACCGGCTTCGACGTATTTCACGAGCAGCGGACAGGGGCGATATTTCGAGTCCGACAGGCCTTCGTAGAGAACCTGCATGACGCTGAGGCAGGTATCGAGACCGATGAAGTCGGCGAGTTCCAACGGCCCCATCGGATGATGAGCGCCGAGCCGCATCGCCTTATCGATCGCATCGACCGTGCCGACGCCCTCATAGAGCGTGTAGACGGCTTCGTTGATCATCGGCAGCAGAATGCGATTGACGATGAAGGCCGGAAAATCTTCCGAGACGGCCGTCGTCTTGCCGAGGCTTTCGACGAAGACGCGGGCGGTCGCGAATGTCTCGTCACCCGTAGCGATGCCGCGAATGAGTTCGACGAGCTCCATGACCGGCACGGGGTTCATGAAGTGCATGCCGATGAAGTCTTCGGGCCGGTCGGTCGTCGATGCGAGACGGGTAATCGAAATCGATGAGGTATTGGAAGCCAGCAACGCCGTCGGCTTCAGGTGCGGACAGAGCGCGGCGAAGATTTTGTGCTTCAGCGCTTCGTCTTCGGTTGCCGCCTCGATGACGAGATCGCAGTCGCCGAAGTCTTCGAGCGACGGTGCGAAGCTGATGCGCTCAAGGGCCGTATCGCGATCTTCTTCCTTGATCAGGCCCTTGGCGATCTGGCGGGCCATGTTCTTGTTGACCGCTTCAATGCCTTTGTCGAAGGACTCCCGTTTCAAGTCGTTGATCGCGACGGTGTAGCCCGATAGCGCGACGACATGCGCGATGCCGCTGCCCATCTGGCCGGCGCCGATGATGCCGACTTTGCTGATCGTCCGGGCAGGTTTCACACTGACCTTGCCTTTTTCCATCAGCTTCTGAGTTTGCGGCATGAACAGGTGTCCTTCGGGGTGAAAAGCCGGATCAGCGTCCGGCTTTTTGCAGTTCTGCGTCAAGTTCGGGCAGGGCTTGGAACAAGTCCGCGACGAGCCCGTAGTCCGCGACCTGGAAGATCGGCGCTTCGCCGTCCTTGTTGATCGCGACGATAACCTTGGAATCCTTCATGCCGGCGAGATGCTGAATAGCGCCTGAAATGCCGACGGCGATGTAGAGATCGGGGGCGACGACCTTGCCGGTCTGTCCGACCTGCCAGTCGTTTGGAACGAAGCCCGCGTCGACAGCCGCGCGCGAGGCGCCCATGGCAGCGCTCAGACGGTCAGCGACGGGCGCGATGTACTTCGTGAAGTTCTCGCCGTTGCCCATGCCGCGGCCACCGGAGATGATGATCTTCGCGGACGTAAGCTCGGGGCGATCGGACTTCGAAAGCTCGGCTTTCTCGAACGTCGAAATGCCAACAGCTGCCGGCACGGCGACCTTTTCGACCGCAGCCGAGCCGCCTTCGCCAGCGGCGGGAAATGCCGATGTACGAACCGTAATGACCTTCGTCGAATCCGTCGATTGAACGGTCTGGATGGCGTTGCCGGCATAGATCGGACGCTCGAACGTGTCGGGCGAAACGACCTTGGTGATGTCGGATACCTGCATGACGTCGAGCTTGGCTGCGACGCGTGGCAGGATGTTCTTACCGGATGCCGTCGCCGGCGCAACGATCGCCGAATAATCCTTGGCAATCGAGAGGATTACGGCCGTGACTTCCTCGGCGAGGCCCTTGGCTAGGTGAGGTGCATCCGCGACGAGAACCTTCGAAACGCCAGCAAGCTTGGATGCGGTCTCGGCGGCGCTACCAACGTCGGAGCCAACAACCAGAATGTGAACGTCTCCGCCAAGATCCTTCGCCGCGGAAAGTGCTTTGGCCGTTGCGGGAGAGAGTGTCTTATCTGAAAGTTCCGCGAGGAGAAGTGTCGACATTAGATAACTCCCGCTTCGCTTTTCAGTTTCTCAACAAGTTCGGCAACGCTGCCAACCTTCACACCGGCTTTACGTGTTGCCGGTTCGCTCGTCTTCAGAACTTTGAGACGAGGCGCGATATCGATCCCGAAGTCTTCCGGCTTCTTGACATCGAGGGGCTTTTTCTTGGCCTTCATGATGTTCGGCAGGGAGGGATAGCGCGGTTCGTTCAGGCGCAAGTCGGTCGTGACGACTGCGGGCAGATTGATCTTGATCGTTTCAAGTCCGCCGTCGACCTCGCGGGTGACGGAGAGCGAACCCGTTTCCGGAACGATCTTCGAAGCGAACGTGGCTTGCGGCCAGTCGAGCAAGCTCGCGAGCATCTGGCCCGTCTGGTTGCTATCATCGTCGATGGCTTGCTTGCCGAGAATGACGAGATCGGGTTTTTCGGCGTCGACGAGCGCTTTGAGAAGCTTTGCGACGGCGAGCGGCTCGACGACCGTGCCTTCCGCGACCTCGATGAGGATGGCGCGATCGGCGCCGATAGCGAGCGCGGTGCGGAGCGTTTCCTGCGCTTTGGCCGAGCCGATCGAGACGGCGACGACTTCCTTGGCGCCGCTCTTTTCCTTCAGGCGAACGGCTTCTTCGATAGCGATTTCATCGAAGGGATTCATCGACATCTTGACGTTTGCCAAGTCGATGCCGGATCCGTCCGGTTTGACGCGAATTTTGACGTTGTAGTCGACGACGCGTTTGACCGGGACAACGATCTTCATCTCATCCGCCAGAATGACCGGCGCTCCCTTGTTGTTGTTTCCCGCGCTTCGGACGAACGCAGGTTCGTGCAGCGCGCCAACCGCCTGACCTTGCAAACCGAGTGGACCGGCCTGCCTGGTGGCAGAGAAGAGTTCTCGCAGCTGCGAAGGGCGAAGCTACGGGTGGGTTTTTCGCAAGTCAATCGGCGCGTGCGTCGCGGCGACCGATGTTTTGAGGCCGCTGCAGTCTACTGGCGGGGGCTTAGCCGGTCTCTCGCGTTATTGCTATTGCCCCTTCCGTCACCGGTTCTTTCCGGGCACCCACAGGACGTCGCCTGTGCCCCGATCGTTGACGTAGCGGCTAGCGACGAAAAGGAAGTCCGAAAGCCGGTTGATGTACTTGAGGGCGGGGGCGCTTACCGGTTCGTCGGGAAGGGCTGCCAGTTCGACCATTTTCCGTTCGGCCCTGCGCGAAACCGTCCGTGCGACGTGAAGCGCGGCTCCCGCGGGGCTGCCTCCTGGTAGGATAAAAGACCTTAAAGGCTCGAGTTCGGAATTCATCTGGTCGATCTCGTTTTCCAGCCGCGCAACCTGCGTATCGGCGATGCGAAGCGGCTCATACGGCAGCTTCTGGCCTTTGTCGGGCACGCAGAGATCAGCGCCGAGATCAAAGAGATCGTTCTGGACGCGAAGAAGCATAGCATCCACGTCCGGCTGTGCGCCTGCCAATTGGGTACGCGCCACGCCGATGGCGGCATTGGTTTCGTCGACCGTGCCGTATGCCGCGATCCGGGGAGACGTCTTTGGGACGCGCTCGCCGGTTCCTAACGCGGTCGTCCCGGCGTCGCCGGTCTTTGTATAAATGCGGTTGAGTACGACCATTGGTTTGAAACCTGGTTTGGCTCGTTCAGGGTAAATGCGCCGGGTCCGTCGCGGCGGCCCGCCTTTAGTGGGTCACAAAGACGTAGGCAAGAATAATGAGGATCGCGAGAAACTGGAGGCCTACGCGCCAACGCATCAGCTTCTGGCTTCGGTTGGGGTTCCCACCCCTCATCATGTTCCAGAAACCCAGAAGAAGCACGATGAGAACGGCAAAAACAGCAACTGTAGTGGCATGATAGAGAAAAGTTTGCATTACTTGTTTCCGAAGCAAGAACTTGGTTTTTGCTTACGCCTTCCACCCCTGGCCGGCAATGTTCAAGTGGTTAAACCGGCTTCGCTCTCACGCCGAAAGACGGTCGCCCCCGTTAGCATTACGCATTTGAAATTTGCGCTCCGCTGCAAATCCCTTAATTTTTCCACCGCATCATCCGCTGGTCCGGTTCGGGCGATCCCGCCTCCGCAGACATTTGCGAAATGCGCCCTTTGAGCTGAGGCACCGTGTCAAAAAACCTACCGTCGTCGCGGACTAGACGGCCTCGCTCGAATAGCGTGGCCTGCCGTGGGCTGGCCGGCGTTCTGATGCTCTCGGTGACCCTCGCTCCTTTTCATCTAGCTGCACAGGAAGCGCTGCCTTCGGATCCGAACGCGGCCCGGAAGGCACTCGAAGAGAAAAAGCGCGAGCTTAATGCCAACGCCGCCAAAGAACTAACGATCCAATCGGACGTTTCGCAGCTCAGCGCCGAGCGCGAGCGGTTGAACGGTCGGCTCGTCGAAACAGCGGCGCTCATCCAGCGCAGCGAAGCGCAGATGACGTCGATCGAGGGCCGCTTATCGGAGCTCGAAGAGCAGGAGCGCGTCGTCAAGGGTTCGCTTGCGCAACGGCATGGCCAGATTTCGGGATTGCTGACCGCTTTGCAGCGTATGGGGCGCAATCCCCCGCCGGTTCTCGTGACGCGGCGCGAGGATGCCTTGAAGATGGTCCGCAGCGCGATGCTGCTGTCGTCGGCCTTTCCGGACCTTCGCGACAAGGCGGTTACTCTCGGAACGCAGCTCTCGGACTTACAGCGAGTGATGGGGAATATCCGCACGGAAGGCGCGCGGCTCCAGGCCGAGACGGAACGCCTCAATGAAGCGCGTACGCGTCTCGCGAGCCTCATGGAAGTGAAGAAATCGACGCTCGCCGATCGCCAGTCGGAGCTTCAATCCGTGCGCGTCGCGACCGCTGACATAACGAAGAGCGTCACCAACCTATCGGAACTGATTAGCCGCCTCGATACGACTGTGACGCAGCAGACCGGGCTTGGGGCCTACAACGACGAGATCAAGGCGCGGCGTCAGGCGGATGCGGCTCAGGGCCGGGCTCAGCCGAGCGGACCGCAGATCATTACGCCTCCGCCGCCAGAGCAGGATGCGGAAACGGCGAAAGCGACGGGTGTCGTTGCAGCAGTCGCGAGCAACCCAGCACCCGCTGCGGGGGTGATACCGGCGACGCTGTCTGCGAAAGCCCCCGCCACGCCGCCGCCAGCGGCGCAAGGCGCGCCGAACGCCGGCGCGGGCAACAGCAAGGTCGCTATGGTCGAGCTGGAGCCGGGCGGCGCATCGCTCATCCCCGGCAGTCCGGGACGAATCAAGCCCGCGATCCCGTTTTCGGATGCTCGTGGCAAACTGCCGTTACCCGCCCAAGGGCGGCGCGCACTGACGTTCGGGGAAAAGACCCAATTCGGTGGTCAATCGAAGGGTATGGTCATAGAAACGCGGTCGTCGGCCCAGGTGACGTCACCGTGTGATGGCTGGGTTGTCTACGCCGGAGAATTCCGCAGCTACGGGCAACTCTTGATCATTAATGCTGGCGATGGCTATCATGTTCTGCTCGCGGGTTTGTCTCAGATCGACGTCCAGCCGGGACAGTTCGTGCTGACCGCGGAGCCCGTCGGTACAATGAGTGGTGGGCAAAAGAATTCCGCGTCCGCTCCGGTAAGCGGACCTGTTTTATATGTTGAACTTCGTAAAGATGGGCGTCCTATAGATCCCGATCCCTGGTGGGCATCAGGTCAGCAGAAGGTACAAGGCTAATGCGCAAGACAGACTATGCATTCTGGACATTCCTGCTGATGACAGGTTTGGCCGGCGCGACCACGCTGCTGAACGTCACGCAGACGTACTCGGCGACGGCGTCGCAGAATTCCGAACTCTATAAACAACTGGATCTCTTCGGCGACGTGCTCGAGCGCGTTCGCTCCGACTACGTCGAAAAGCCCGACGATACTGCGCTGATCGAAGCCGCCATCAACGGCATGCTCGCATCTCTCGATCCGCACTCGTCCTATATGAGCCCGAAGAACTTCCGGGACATGCAGGTTCAGACGCGCGGCGAGTTCGGCGGTCTCGGCATCGAAGTCACGATGGAGAACGGCGTCATCAAGGTCGTCTCGCCCATCGACGACACGCCCGCCGCCAAGGCCGGCCTGATGGCAAACGACCTCATCACCCATCTCGACAATGAAGCGATTTCCGGCCTGACGCTCGAACAGGCGGTCGAAAAGATGCGCGGTCCGGTCAATACGCCGATCACGCTGACTGTCGTTCGCAAGGGCAAGGACGAACCGTTCGACGTGAAGGTCACGCGCGACGTGATCCGCATCAACGCCGTCAAGTCGCATGTGGAAGGCGATATCGGCTACGTGAAGGTCACGACATTCAACGAGCAGACGCACGCCAACCTGGTGAAGGCCGTCGAAACGCTCGACAAGCAGATCGGGCCCAACATCAAGGGTTACATCATCGACCTGCGCAACAATCCGGGTGGTCTCCTGGATCAGGCGATCGCGGTGTCGGATGACTTCCTGGAGCAGGGCGCGATCGTGCTCACCAAGGGTCGCAACAATGAGGAAACGCAGCGGGCGAACGCTCGTCCGGGCGATATCACCGACGGCAAGAAGGTCGTTGTTTTGATCAACGGCGGTTCGGCATCGGCGTCGGAAATCGTGGCGGGAGCTCTGCAGGACCACAAGCGCGCGACGATCATCGGCACGCGCTCGTTCGGCAAGGGTTCCGTTCAGACGATCATTCCGCTCGGAGCGAACGGCGCGATCCGCTTGACGACGGCCCGTTACTACACGCCGTCGAACCGGTCGATCCAGGCCAAGGGCATCGAGCCGGATATCAACGTCGACGAAGCCGTGCCGGATGACATGAAGGACAAGATCGCAGCCGAGAAGCCGCGCGGCGAAGCGAGCCTTCGGGGCCATCTGAAGAACCCTGACGGCACCGAGAAGGAAGACGATCTCGGCGAACCGTCGGGCTCACCGTCCTACGTTGCCAAGGATGCCGATAAGGACACGCAGTTGCAGTACGCAATCAACTTCCTGCACGGCACCGCGAAGGGTCCGGAGACGTCGAGCGCGACGCCTTCGACACCGGCGGCAACGCCCGCGCCTCAGTCCGGTTCGGACAATAAGGCGCCGGTTCCGTCCGATGACGACAAGAAGGTCACGCCGAACTAAAAGCGGCTTTCCCAAGCCTGGTTTTTTGAAGGGCGCCATTTGGCGCCCTTCATGTTATTGGGCATCGTTCAATAAAGGGGTGAGCTATGGCGGATCAGTCGAAGAAAGCCGTTGCGGATGCGTTGCCGTATCGTCCGTGTGTGGGTCTGATGGTCATCAATCGCGAAGGTCTTGTATGGGTCGGCCGACGCGCCGATATTCCGGGTGATGCCGAGGGCCGCGGGACGTGGTGGCAGATGCCGCAGGGCGGTATCGATCCGGGCGAGGAGCCGGCGAAGGCTGCGCGGCGCGAACTCTTCGAAGAAACGTCGATCGTCTCTGCCGATCAGATCGGCGAGCTATCGAAATGGCTGACCTACGACCTTCCCGACAATCTCATCGGGCAGGCGTGGGGCGGCAAATATCGCGGCCAGAAACAGAAATGGTTCGCTTTTCGATTCACGGGCACCAACAGCGAAATCAACATCCTGCCCGCAATAGGGGAACCCGAGTTCGTGGAGTGGCGTTGGGCTCCGGTCGATGACCTTCTCGACCTCATCGTGCCCTTCAAGCGAGAGGTCTATCGGGATGTGCTTGCCGAGTTCGCTCCGCTCGCACACCCAAACCGTCCGTGATGTGCGCAACTTCACTGCACAAAAAATGTGATTTGTTGCGTTTGGTCCTCAATATGACAGCCTAATGTCATAAGACTGCTACGAAATTCTGTACGATAGGCGAATCAAGGCGCAGATTGAGCGCCAATGTTATCCACAGGTCCGGCTGAATGACGATGTTGCCTGATCTTCCCCGGCTTACCCATGACGCGCTTCCGTGGCGGACGTGCGTCGGCATCATGCTGCTCAATCGCGAAGGCTTGGTATGGGTCGGGCGTCGTCGTCCGAAATGGGCGGGCGAACATCAGGATTACATCTGGCAGATGCCGCAGGGCGGCATCGAGAAGTTTGAAGCGCCTCGCATCGCCGCTCTCCGTGAGCTTCGCGAAGAAACCGGCGTTACGAGCGTCCGGGTTATCGGCGAGCATCCGCAGTGGCTGAGCTACGAGCTTCCCGAAAGTTTGCTCGGCATCGCGCTCAAAGGCCGGTTTCGCGGGCAGCGGCAGAAATGGTTCGCGATGCGCTTCCTCGGAGAAGATTGCGAGATCGATATTTCGCCGAAGGAAGGTGCGAAAGCCGAGTTCGACACTTGGAAGTGGGTTCCGCTCGAGGCCGTGCCGGACCTGATCGTGTCGTTCAAGCGCGAGATCTATCAACGCGTGGCGGGCGATTTCGCACATCTGGCGCAGCCACTCACGGACCGCCAAGTCTAACGGTCGCGCATCCTCAGGTCTTGAGTCCCGCAGCGGTCATGAGGATCCGGATCACGATCGCGACCACGCCGACCGTCGCGACTCCGCCAGCCCACAGCACCATGAGCCAGCCGATACGCCGTACCCACGACGGTCTCTCATTTCTGATATCGGCGGACATCAATGATAGCCTTCTCCAGCTCTCACCTTGCCGCGGAACACGCTGTATGCCCATGCCGTGTACATGAGGATGAAGGGAATGATGAAGAGCGCGCCGACGAGCGCGAAGCCCATGCTCTGCGGCGGTGAGGCCGCGTCCCAGATGGAAATCGACGGCGGGATGATGTTCGGCCACAGGCTGATGACCAAACCGCTATAACCCAAAAATACGAGTGCCAGCGCCAGTAAGAATGGCAGCGCGTGCGAATCGCGGTTCACGGACCAGAGAAGCGCGAGCGTCGCCACAGCAACGAGTATCGGGACCGGCGAAAAGATGATGATGTTCGGGAACGAGAACCAGCGCGCCGCGATCTCCGGATGTTGGATGGGCGTCCAGATGCTCACGATGATGATGGCGACGAACAGGATGAGCGTGATCGGGTGCGCGAGCGCGCGCATGCGCTCCTGCAAGGGCCCTTCGGTTTTGATGATGAGCCATGTCGCGCCGAGAAGCGCGTAGCCGACGAGCAATGCAAAGCCCGTGAATATGCTGAAGGGGGTCAACCAATCGAGCGCGCCTCCGGCAAAGGCGTTTTTGGTGACGACGAAACCCTGGATGAAGGCCCCGAGGATAAGGCCCTGGCAAAATGTTGCGATGTAGGAGCCTACGGCAAATGCCGTGTCCCAGGTGTGCCTCGGAGCACCTTCGGCGTTCAAACGAAATTCGAACGCAACGCCGCGCAGGATCAGTCCGGCGAGCATGACGATGATCGGCAGGTAGAGAGCGCTCAGAATAACCGAATAGGCGAGCGGGAACGCCGCGAGGAGGGCTGCTCCGCCGAGAACGAGCCACGTCTCGTTGCCGTCCCAGATGGGGGCCACGGTATTCACCATCAAATCTCGATCGTCGCGAGCGGGAATGAACGGGAATAGGATTCCCACTCCCAGATCGAAGCCATCCATGATGACGTACATCATCAGGCCGAAGCCGATGATCAGAGCCCAGATGAGTGGGAGATCGATGCCCATGGCGGTCAATTCCCTATCGCAGTCGGCACGGGTGGAGCGTCGATGTCGTCGCTCGCGGCGGAGATCGGGCGCGCGGGACGGTGGTAAAGATTGTCACCGTCGTGGGGAGCGCCGCCTTCTTCGTCGGGACCCTTCGCGACGATTTTGAGCATGTAGGCAAGGCCCACGCCGAAGACGACGAAATACAAAACGACAAACAGGCAAAGCGATATCGACAGTGCAAGCACGGAATGGTTCGAGACGCCTTCCGCGGTGCGCATAACATTGTAGACGACCCAGGGCTGGCGTCCGACCTCGGTCGTTATCCAGCCCGCCAAAATGGCGATCAGACCCGTCGGTCCCATCCATAATGCGAAGAGTAGGAAGGGCTTCGAAGAATAGAGGTCGGCTTTCCATCGCAGCCATAGGCCCCACAGGCCAAGGATGAGCATCAAGATGGCGAGGCCTACCATGATCCGAAACGTCCAGAATATGATTGTCGAATTCGGACGGTCATTGGGTGAATATTCCTTCAGCCCCGGGATCACGCCGTGAAGCTGGTGCGTCAGGATAAGACTGCCGAGATAGGGGATTTCGACGGCGTAGAGCGTTTTCTCCGCCGCCATGTCCGGCCAGCCGAAAAGAATGAGAGGTACGCTTTCGCCGGGGATGTTCTCCCAATGGCCCTCGAGCGCCGCGACCTTGGCTGGTTGATGTTCGAGCGTGTTCAGTCCGTGCTGATCGCCAATGAAAATTTGGATGGGCGTCAACACCACGATCAGCCCCATCGCCATCGCGAACATCGTGCGAATTGCTGGTGTCGAGCGACCCCTGAGCATGTGCCAGGCAGCTGCGGCGCCGACGAAAAGACCGGTCGCCAGATAGGCGGCCACCGTCATGTGCAGGAGCCGATAGGGGAAGGATGGGTTGAAGATGACCTGCAACCAATCGGTGGGCACGACCCGGCCGTCCGTCACGGTGAAGCCGGCGGGCGTTTGCATCCAGCTGTTGGACGCG
Organism: Hyphomicrobium sp. 99; assembly: GCF_000384335.2. Taxonomy (NCBI): domain Bacteria; kingdom Pseudomonadati; phylum Pseudomonadota; class Alphaproteobacteria; order Hyphomicrobiales; family Hyphomicrobiaceae; genus Hyphomicrobium; species Hyphomicrobium sp. 99. The sequence continues at coordinate 30,207 of NZ_KQ031382.1, read as the reverse complement.
AGAATCCAGGTCGCCGAGATCAGCGTTCCTGCGGCGACCATGATCGTCGCGAAAAAATGGAGGCCAGGGCCGACTTTTTTCCAGCCGAACAGCATGACGCCGAGGAAGCCTGCTTCGAGGAAGAAGGCGGTCAGAACCTCGTAGGCCAGAAGCGGGCCGGTAACGCCGCCGGCGAATGTCGAGAAGAAGCTCCAGTTGGTGCCGAACTGGTAGGCCATGACGATGCCAGAGACGACGCCCATGGCGAAATTGATCGCAAATATCTTCGCCCAGAAAAAATAGAGATCGCGATATCTGGGTTCCTGTTTCCACAACCACAGGCCTTCGAGCGTGACGAGATAGCTCGCGATCCCGATGGTCAGCGCCGGAAAGATGATGTGAAAAGAGACCGTGAAGGCGAACTGAAAGCGCGCTAGCTCGAGAGCGGTCGTTGATGCCGCGCTGGTATCCATGCTTTAGCCTCGGTACCTTCGCCTCGGAAAAGTCGCGGCTATCTTGAACCTGTCGCCGCCATTGCGAAAGAGCGTCGCGTACTCGGACTTAACGAACGGCTAAGCGGTAGACGGTTCTTCTCGGGGCCATCACCGTTCTCAAGCTGATCAATTTTGCTCAAGTGGAGCGAATGAGCAAACTAAAATTTAAATCGGCCGTTCAAAGGGAGGCAGCTAGCGGCGCGGCAGTCCAAACGTTCTGTTCGTCGGGCTGAAGTCAGTCGAGGGACTATTGTAGTCACGCAGGCGGCCGGGATAATTCGGCGTTGGCGACCCGACATTTCCCGATGCGCCCGACCCGCTGCCGTTCGACGAACTCGGCGGCATGCGGACCATCGAGTCCGGATTTCCCGAAGCCGGTGGCGCGGTGTTCGACTGAGCGGAGGCCGATCCCACCGATCCCAGGATCACCGCCGCGGCAATGATGACCTTTTTCATTTGTCGAACTCCTCTTCGCTGAGAATGCAGCTCGCTTCTATCCCGTTATTTACATGGGGAATTCGAATGATGCTGCAAGGCGAGCATGGCAGACGCGCGCCATGGCTTGGGGGCAGGCGCAGCGCGCGCAGCTCGATCAAAGAGATCATTTTCCAGAGGTGGCGTCAGCGAACGAGTAACATCGTCCACGTTGCGAGGCCGACAAGAACGGCGCACAACAGCATCAGCATCAGCGGATTATGCGCAGGCGGTCTATCCCTGCCGTCCGAAGGATCTGTGATTTTTGACATGAGCATCATAATACAAATTGCTTGAACGGAGTATGAGAGAAACTTTGAGCTATTTTTCAGAGTCTTGCGCGCAAAATGTAAAAAAGTGGTTGACCATTCGTGAATAGATTTCTGATCTTTAAGCCACGTTCGCGTCTGCCACTTCTATTGTGGCATTTGTTAATTTGAAGAACGCGCGGCTGATCGCCGGACTTTTTTAATTGCACGGCGTTCAAGTTATTTTCCGCGGCGGGGAGGTTGTTCCGAGAACTAGAGCTGAGGAGCTTTAGGATGCCAGGATTGATCCAAAAGCGGGGCCTCATAGGGGTCTCGATCGTGGTTCTCGGAATTGCTCAGTTCGGCTCGCCCGCTTACGCCGATTGGGAACCCGAAAGCATTCGCATTCAGAAGGAAGCCGAGAAGTCTTACCGGACCGCTCCAGTCGTCCCCATCGATCGGCCGAACTCTCATCATCGTGATTATTTGAAAGACGGACCTGCCGGCAATCAGCTTGGTCCTTCGCCTATCCCGGGATCGACACTGCCCGGAGCGGGCAAGCGTGCGTCTGATCACTAAGCTGATGTCGGCCTGACGACTCGCGAGTGTCTCTGCAAGCTGGCGTGAGTTTCGATAGAGTGTTCTTACGCCGCAGCTTTGCATTTACGAGGCGACCGGTTCAAAGAAAGAAGATCGCGCTTTTATGCTGCGGCATCCGGGACATTGGACAATTTGCCCAATGCCCTCGCCGTTAGGACCGGGACAAAAAGCTACAGAAGAGGCTAGCGGACGCTTTGCGCGCGAAGCCGGGCATGGTTCAAGGAGCAAAATCGGCCGATGAGTGGAGCCTCAGCCACGTTCGAACGGGACGCGAGAATCGTAAATGCCCGGCACGGTGAAATTAACCCCGGCGAGATCGCCATTGGGGTCATCATCGGGCGGACCTCGGAGTTTTTCGACTTCTTCGTTTACGCCATCGCTTCGGTGCTCGTCTTTCCGAAGCTCGTCTTTCCGCATCTCGATGCGCTGACCGGCACGCTCTATTCGTTCGCGATCTTTGCGCTCGCTTTCGTCGCCCGGCCTATCGGCACCGTCCTGTTCATGGGCATCGATCGCGCGCTGGGTAAAGGCGTGAAGCTCACGATCACCCTTTTCCTTCTTGGCAGTTCGACTGTCGCGATCGCCTTTCTTCCCGGCTACGAGCAGATCGGCTGGGCGTCAGCTCTTCTTCTCGCTGTCTTCCGCATCGGCCAGGGCTTGGCGCTCGGCGGCGAGTGGGACGGCCTTCCTGCATTGCTGGCGATGAATGCGCCTGAAAACCGGCGTGGCTGGTACGCCATGATTCCGCAGCTCGGCGCGCCGCTCGGTTTGATGGTCGCAGCTGCTCTGTTCGCCTATTTTGCGTCCAACCTCTCGTCGGAAGATTTCCTCGACTGGGGCTGGCGCTATCCGTTCTTCGTCGCTTTCGCGATCAACGTCGTTGCGCTCTTTGCCCGTCTTCGCATGGTCGTGACGCCGGAATACACCAAGCACTTCGAGCAGCGCGAACTCGAGCCGAAGCCCATCGGAGAGACGATCCGGGCGGAGGGCGCGCATATCGTCATCGGTGCATTCGCGCCGCTCGCAAGCTTCGCGCTCTTTCACATGGTCACCGTGTTCCCGCTTTCCTGGGTGTTCCTCTATACCGACCAGAGCCCGTCGCGCTTCCTCGTCATCGAGCTCATTGGCGCGGTGGTCGGTCTCGTGACGATCGTGCTTTCGGGCTACGTGGCCGATCGGGTTGGCCGTCGAAATCTGCTCTCGGCGACGGCGGCTGCCATCGCTGCATTCAGCGGCTTCGCGCCTCAGCTTCTCAACGGCGGTGACGTCGGCGAAGCCATCTTCATGATCTCCGGCTTCATCTTGCTCGGCTTGTCGTTCGGGCAGTCGTCGGGCGCGGTCGCGTCGAATTTTTCGAAGGCCTATCGCTACACCGGATCGGCATTGACGACGGACCTCGCGTGGCTCGTTGGCGCTGGGTTTGCACCGTTCGTCGCGCTTTATCTGTCGAGCCAGTTCGGTCTTATGGCGGCCGGCGGATATCTGCTCTCTGGTGCTGTGGTTACGCTGTTGGCGCTGGCGATGAGCCGTCAGCTCGAGTCACGCTAAAACTTTCTGTCAGCGACCAAGTTCAAAAAAAACGCCCGGCTTTTAGCCGGGCGTTTTTTGTTATGGAGTTGGCTCTGATCTTCAGACGAGACCGAGCTTCTGCGCGAGGCCGATGCGTTGCAGCTTGCCGGTTGCGCCCTTCGGAATTTCCGCGAGGAGCAGGATCTTGCGCGGCACCTTGAAGTTCGCGAGATGCTCGCTCGCGAAGTCGCGGAGTTCTCTTTCCGTCGCCTGCTTGCCTTCGCGCAAGACAACAGCGGCGGCGACGTCCTCGCCGAGCTTGTCATGCGGCATCGCGAAGGTCACGACCTGCAACACGGCGGGATGATCCATCAGGACTTCGTCGACCTCGCGCGGAGATACCTTTTCGCCACCGCGATTGATGATCTCTTTCAGGCGTCCGGTGATCGTGATGTAGCCGTCGGCATCGATCGTGCCCTGGTCGCCCGTGCGGAACCAGCCGTTGGTGAAGGCTTCGCTGTTGGCCTTTTCATTATTCTCATAGCCGGCGGTAACGTTCTCGCCGCGAATGACAATCTCGCCCGTCGCGCCCCGAGGCAGCAGATTGCCGTCCTGGTCCATGATCGCAACCTCGGGTCCGGCGGCGATGCCGACCGTGCCGGGCTTCCTCGTGCCGCCGATCGGGTTCGACGCCATCTGATGGGCCGCTTCGGTCATGCCGTACGCTTCGACGACAGGTGCGCCAAAGGCTGCTTCGAGTTCCGCGATGACCTGCGGCGGCAGCGACGAAGACGAAGAGCGAATGAAGCGCAGCTTGTGACGCGCAATGATTTCGCGGTTGTGATGGGCGCGGCTGACGATTGCCTGATGCATGGTCGGCACCGCCGTGTACCAGGTCGGAGCTGCCTCTTCCATCGCGGAGAAGAACTTAAGCGCGTTGAAGCCCGACGTGCAGAAGATCGAACCACCGCGGGACAACGGCGCGAGCACGCCCGCGATCAATCCGTGAATGTGGAAGAGGGGAACGACGTTCAACGCGCGGTCATCGCTCGAAAGGTTCAGCGCCGTTGCGATGTTGCGCGCGGAGGCGGCGACGTTGCGGTGCGTCAGGGGAACGATCTTCGGACGCGAGGTCGTGCCGGACGTGTGAAGGATCAACGCCGTATCGTCGGGGGTCGCGGGACCGGAAAGAGCAGGCTGCTCGTGCCGGGCAGCGGCCGAAAGCGTGAAGGCGCCTGCGCCATGGTCCGGATCGGACTTCAGCGTGATGATCGTAATGCCGCGCTTTTCGGCGACGGCGATTGCGGGCGAGGTGCTGCCCTCTTCGACAATGAGCGCCTTCGTATTGATGTCCGACATGTAGAAGTCGAACTCATCGGCGCGATATGCGGGATTGAGCGGCGCGGCGGTCGCGGCCGAAGCCGTGGCGATGAACGCCGTCGCCATTTCAGGTCCGTTCGGAAGAACGATGGCGACGCGGTCGCCGCGGCCGATGCCGAATTCGTTCAGGCGAGCGATCGTCCGCAAGACGAGCGTGCGGAAGCCCGCATAGGTGAGGGGTTGGGCGCCCGAAGCTCTGATCGCGGGAGCCTGGTCTTCGCCCGCTTTGAGAAGGTCGTGAAGGGTCGTACTCGTTGCCATTTTGATTCTGTCTCCGGTGCCTCGCCATTTGAAGGCGTCGTCAGGCTTTTTCAATTCTCAGGCGGCCGCCGTCGCGTGCCAGCGTTGCCGCGAGCAGCTTCACGCAGGCGTAAACCGTCTCGATCTGTGGGGTGGGTACGTTGGCGATGCGGCCAAGTTCGATTACCGAGCCGATCAGGGCATCGGCTTCGATGCCGCGCCCGGCTTCGATATCCTGAAGCATCGACGTTTTGTGCGGTCCGACGGCTTCGGCGCCGGCGATGCGCTTCTCCAACGGGATGCGGAAACGGATTCCGAGAGCCTCGCCAACGGATTGGGCTTCGCGCATGAGGCGCGCTGCGGCGTCGCGGGTCGGCTGAAACCTGCAGATATCCTCAAGAGTGGCATGCGTCAGCGCGCTGATCGGGTTGAAGCTCAGATTGCCCCAAAGCTTCGTCCAGATCTCGGCGCGGATATCTCCGGCGACCGGGGCCTTGAATCCGGCCTTCTGCAACGTTTCGGAAATGCGGACGATGCGTTCGGTTTTGGAATTGTCGATTTCGGCGATCGAGAAGCGATTGCCCTCGATATGCTTGATGACGCCGGGCTCAGTTATTTCGGCCGCCGGATAGACGACGCTGCCGAGGACGCGCTCCGCGGGCAGATTGTCGGCAATGATCCCACCCGGATCGACGGTCTCGAGGCGCCGCCCTTCATGCGGGCCGCTGACGCCCAGGAAGTACCACCAGGGAATGCCGTTTTGGGCCGTGAGCACGGCTGTGTCGCGACCATACATCGCGGGAAGATCGCGCACGACGGCTGCGACCTGTTGGGCCTTCATGCCCAGGATGATGAGGTCCTGCTCCGAAACCTCGGAGATCTTGTCGGTGGCGGCGATGCGCGAGACATTCTCGCTGCCATCTTCTTCAATCAGTTTCAGACCGTTTGCGCGGATCGCCGCGAGATGCGGACCGCGGGCAATAACGGTGATCTCTTCGCCGGATTGCGCCAAGCGAGCGGCGAGCAGGCCGCCGATTCCGCCAGCCCCGACGACACAAATTTTCATAGAGCTTCGTCCCTCAGTCTTTTGGCAGTGCAGCAAAAACTTTGTTGGCAAATCGCGTCAACGCTCCACTTGTCGAGCGTGATTTTTCACGATTTATGTGTGGAGCGCTTTTAGTGCGAAATGAAAAAAAATTACAAGCCCGAGGGGAAGTCGCAGGATGACTGTTCAAGCGGAGCCGAATGCTCCGGCTTCTATTTATGCCGCGCAGAATACGAAGCGCTGGCTACAGCTAATTCTTGGCGTGTTGTGCATGACGATGATCGCCAACCTGCAATATGGTTGGACGCTATTCGTCAATCCTATCGCCACGAAATTCGGCTGGGAAATGGCCGCCATCCAATGGGCATTTACCATTTTCGTGCTGACTGAAACGTGGCTAATTCCGTTCGAAGGCTATCTCGAAGACAAGTTCGGGCCGCGGCCGCTCGTGCTGTTCGGCGGCATTCTGGTCGGCATCGCATGGGTGATGAACTCATACGCGGACTCGCTCACGATGCTCTATGTCGCACAGGCGATCGGCGGCGTTGGCGCAGGCGCGGTTTACGGCACGTGCGTCGGCAACGCGCTCAAGTGGTTCCCTGACCGGCGCGGCTTTGCCGCAGGCGTTACGGCGGCAGGCTTCGGAATGGGATCGGCCCTCACGATCATTCCCATTTCAAAAGTTATTGCCGCAGATGGATACGAAGCGGCGTTCCTCTATTTCGGCGTCTTGCAGTCGGTGGTCATCATCATTGCATCGTTCCTGCTTCGCTCGCCGCCGAAAGAAGCGCACAGCGTCCAGCCGACTTCGCTCGTCACATCGCGGCGTTCGTTCACGCCGGTCGAGATGCTCAAGTCTCCGATCTTCTGGATCATGTATCTGATGTTCGTGATGATGGCGGCCGGCGGCCTGATGGCCACGGCGCAGCTCGCGCCCATCGCGAAGGATTTCAAGGTCGCGGACGTTCCTGTTTCGCTCATTGGCATCACGCTGCCGGCGCTGACGTTTGCGCTCTCGCTCGATCGCATTCTGAATGGTCTGACGCGGCCGTTCTTCGGCTGGGTTTCCGACAAGATCGGACGTGAGACGACGATGTTCATCGCCTTCGGTATCGAGGGCGTCGGCATTCTTGCCCTCGGACACTACGGGCAAGATCCATTCATGTTCGTGCTTTTGACCGGTCTCGTGTTCTTCGCGTGGGGCGAAATCTACAGCCTCTTCCCGGCGACTTGCGGAGATACGTTCGGCTCGAAATTCGCGACGACGAATGCCGGACTTCTCTACACGGCCAAGGGAACGGCAGCTCTTCTCGTTCCATTCTCCAGCATCCTGACGAAGACGACGGGAAGCTGGCACGCGGTCTTCTATACGGCAGCGGCGATGAACATTCTCGCAGCCGTTCTCGCGATCCTCGTGTTGAAGCCGTTGCGGCGGCGGGCCATGCTGAAGAACCAGTGACACGCCGGCAAGTACGGCCAAGTCTCTCAGGGTTTTGCAAACGAGCCGGAACCATGTTCCGGCTCGTTCTGTTTTGGGCGCAGGCAAGTGCTTGAGGACATGGGATGAGAGCAGCCGACCCATCGAAGGCGTACCGGCTTTTGGAGGCGGGTCCCATCGTGCTCGTCACGACGTCGAGCAAAGGGCCGCGCGAATGTCATGACGATGGGCTTTCACATGGTGGTGCAGCACGCGCCGTCGCTGATCAAAGAGTGCCTCGCCAACATCGAGTGCCGCGTGGCGGATACGGGCTTCGTAAAAAAATACAATCTATGGATTCTTGAGGCCCTCGCGATCTCAATCGACCGCAAGCGCAAGGAGCAGCGAACGCTGCATCACAACGGCGATGGCGCATTTACCGTCGATGGTCGCAAGCTCGATCTCCGCAAGCGCATGGTGTTGTGGAAGGACTTGCAGGTCGATCTCTGAGGTCGAATTCAAGCTCGGCCGTCACGCCGTCTGCGATGGGCCGGCGCGCTTTCCGAAAAGCAAGGCGATGACGAAACCTGCTGCAAAGCCGCCGACGTGGGCCATGTACGCGACGCCTCCGGCATCAGCCGTCTCGCCGGTGTTGGAGATGGAGCCGACACCGCTGAAAAGCTGAAGGACGATCCAGAAGCCGATGACGACCAGCGCCGGCATTGATATGACTTGGCGAATGACGAGGACGTCCACGCGCGATCTTGGGAACATCAAAATGTAGGCGCCGAGCACACCTGCGATCGCACCGGACGCGCCGACGTTCGGGATGCTCGAGCCCTCATTGAACACATACTGCGCGAACGTCGCGGCGATGCCTGCGATAAAATAGAAGACGAGATATTTTAAGTGGCCGAAATTATCTTCGACATTATCGCCGAAGATATAAAGATACAGCATATTGCCGAAGAGGTGCATCCAGCCGCCGTGCATGAACATGGCGGTGAAGAGCGTCGGCCATTCCGTTGCCGGGCTTTGACTGAAGTGGCTCGGGATAAATGCCCACTTCTCGACGAATGCGTCGCCGCCGTTGAGCTCGACCAAAAAGAAAAGGACGTTGGCAGCTATCAGGCCGTACGTCACGACCGGAACATCTGTTACCTCGGAATCATCGTCGCCGATCGGAAACATGGCCGTCGTCCCCCTCAAAGCTCCGTCGTGCTCAGTACCTTTGCTCGTTCGATCCGTGCGTCATCCGTTCAGGCCGTTCGCGCCCTTTGTGCCGACATCAGGTAATTGACGCCGGTATCGGGATTTCGCGACCACACGTCCTGCAACGGATTATAGGTGATGCCTTCCAAGTGTGCGCCGGACAAACCGGCAGCCTCGGCGTAACGGCGAAGCTCTTCCGGCGTAATGAAGCGGTCCCACTGATGGGTGCCGCGCGGCAGCCAGCCGAGAACGTACTCGGCGCCGACAATGGCGAGCGCCCAGGCCTTGAGCGTTCGGTTTAGCGTCGAGAACACGGCAAGGCCGCCGGGCGCAACGAGGGACGCGCATTCGGCAACGAACTTCGCGGGATCGGGGACGTGCTCGACGACCTCGAGGCATGCGACGATGTCGAACGAGCGGCCTTCGGCGACAAGGTCTTCGACGCGCGCAACGCGATAATCGATCGCGAGGTCCTGCGGCTCGGCGTGTGATTTTGCGATTGCGATATTGCGTTCCGAGGGATCGATGGCCGTCACCGTCGCGCCCATGCGCGCCAGCGGCTCAGCGACAAGTCCCCCGCCGCAGCCGATATCGATGGCGGTCAGACCCGAAAGGGGCCGCAGGGCTTTGGGGTCGCGGCCGAACTGTTTTACGGCCGAATCGCGGATGAACGAGAGGCGCGGAGGACCGATCTGGTGAAGGGGGCGGAATTTGCCCTGAGGGTTCCACCATTCGGATGCGAGCCGGGAAAATCGCTCGACTTCTTCGCTGTCGAGCGTCCGATCTCCAGCTCCAGATTGTGGTTCCGATTGTTGCGGTGCGATCATTCTCTTCTCCGGTCCTTGGGCGTTACTCGTCAGCCGGCCCGCCTACTTGTCAAGCGATTGTCCGTTGCCGGCCGGTTGTGGGCAGTTGCAGGGGGGCGCGCGAGCCGCTAAGAAGCGCCGGACTCAATCCAAATCTTAATACGCGTTTGGCCCCCGTTAGGGTCCGAGCGGGTTTGCTCAGGGAAAGCACTTCGCCGATGGCGACGGTAGTCATGAAATTTGGCGGGACCTCTGTCGCCAATATCGAGCGCATTCAGAACGTTGCCCGGCACGTCAAGCGTGAGGTCGACGCCGGCAATAAAGTGGCCGTCGTCGTATCGGCGATGGCTGGGGTGACGAACCAGCTCGTCGCCTGGGTCAAGGAAGCCTCGCCCCTTTACGATGCGAGGGAATACGATGCCGTCGTTGCAACGGGTGAGCAGGTGACTGCGGGCCTTCTCGCGATCACGCTCCAGTCGATGGGGCTCAGGGCGCGCTCCTGGAGCGGCTGGCAGGTTCCCGTCAAAACGAATGCGGCTCACGGCTCGGCCCGCATCACCGACATTCCGGGCGACCACATCAAAAAATCGATCGAGGGCGGCGAAATCGCCGTCGTCACCGGATTTCAGGGAATAGAGCCGCTCGAGAATCGCATCTCGACGCTCGGCCGTGGCGGCTCCGATACCAGCGCCGTTGCGATTGCCGTCGCGCTCGAAGCGGACGTGTGCGACATTTATACCGATGTGGACGGCGTCTATACGACGGACCCGCGCATCGTTTCGAAAGCGAAGCGGCTCGCCAAGATCTCGTATGAAGAAATGCTCGAGATGGCGTCGCTCGGATCGAAGGTTTTGCAAACCCGCTCCGTCGAGCTTGCAATGGTCTACAAGGTCAAAACGCGTGTTCTTTCGAGCTTTGTTGCGCCTGACGGCATGAAGGCTTTCAGCCCGGACAATATCGAGGACATCGGAACTATCGTATGCGACGAGGATGAGATCGTGGAACAGCAAGTCGTGAGCGGCATCGCCTACGCCAAGGACGAGGCCAAGGTTACCCTGCTCAAGGTGGACGATAAGCCGGGCATCGCGGCGCGGATTTTCGGGCCGCTCGCGGATGCGAACATCAACGTCGACATGATCGTCCAGAACGTCGGTGCGGACGGCAAGCACACGGACATGACGTTTACGGTCCAGGCGGCCGAATTACCGCGCGCACTCGACGTCTTGAAGAAGGCCAAGGCGGACATCGGGCATTTCGACATCAAGAGCTCGGCTGACGTCGTGAAGATTTCCGTTATCGGCGTCGGAATGCGCAGCCATGCCGGCGTCGCATCGCAGATGTTCAAGACGCTCGCGGAAAAGGGCATCAATATTCACGCGATCTCGACGTCCGAGATCAAAGTCAGTGTATTGATCGAAGCGGCGTATGCGGAGCTTGCGGTTCGCGCGTTGCATTCAGCCTACGGGCTCGACAACGATTAGGCGGGGCGCCCTTCCAAGCCCCGTCTCTTTGCGGATATGAATGAATCTGCGGCAGGTCTGCCGGCGGGACGGTTGGCAAGGTCATGATAGCGCGGCGCGACGATCCGAGGCCCCTACCGAGCGAAACCTCGCTCAGGGTGATCATGCGCCATTTGCGCGAGATCATGGCCGATGGGGGCGAGGGGCAGGAAAAACTCGATCGCATCGTGCGCCAGATCGCGGGCGTCATGGTTGCCGAGGTCTGCTCGATCTATCTCAAGCGCCAGGACGGCTCGCTCGAGCTTTTCGCGTCGGAAGGCCTCAATCCCGATGCCGTCCATACAACCCGGTTGAAGCGCGGCGAGGGTCTCGTCGGGCGAGCGTCGGAACTCGGCACGACGGTGAACGAGCCGGAGGCTTCGAACCATCCGGCGTTCTCCTACCGGCCGGAGACGGGCGAAGAAATTTACCACTCGCTGCTCGCAGTGCCGATTTCGCGTTCGGGGCAGGTTCTCGGCGTGCTTGTCATTCAAAACCGGACGCCTCGCGAATATTCCGACGAGGACGTGGAGGTTCTGCAGGCGACCGCGATGGTGATCGCGGAAAATCTCGTTTCAGGTGCGGTGGCGGGTACGGTCGCCGCCATCGAAGCGTCGCGCTCGCAGCCGGGTGTGATCGAGGGCGAACCGATTTCGGAGGGTATCGCGCTCGGCCACGTGGTGCTGCACGAGCCGCGCATCGTCGTCACGCAGCTGATGGCGGAAAACCCCGCGATCGAACTCGAGCGTCTCGAACTCGCTCTCGATAAGCTGCAAAAGAACATCGACGAGATGTTCGAGCACGAGCATCTGTCGAATGTCGGCGAGCATCGCGACGTGCTCGAAGCCTACCGCATGTTCGCTCATGACAAGGGCTGGCATCGGCGTTTGCGCGAAGCGGTCGAAGGCGGACTGACGGCGGAGGCGGCCGTCGAGCGTGTGCAAAATGCCATGCGTACGCGCATGCTGCGCCAGCACGACACGTATTGGCGCGAGCGGCAGCGCGACCTCGACGATCTCTCCGACCGGCTGCTGCGCGTCCTCGCGGGACGCCTCAAGAGTTCGGAGGACGATGGCGGGCTTCCGCCCGATACGATCCTCGTCGCGCGCACGATGGGGCCTGCCGAGCTTCTCGATTATGACCGGAGCCGGCTGCGCGGTCTCGTCGTCGAGGACGGGTCGAGCCAGAGCCATGTCGCGGTCGTCGCCAAGGCGCTCGGAATCGCGGCGATCGGGCAGGCGACGGGCATCGTCGATAGAGTTTCCGCTGGAGACGCGGCGATTGTCGACGCGGTCACGGGCGAGGTTCATCTCCGCCCCACGGGCGAGCTGATCTCGGCCTATTCCGACAAGGTGCGGTTCCGCGCGCGCCGGCAGAAGCGTTATCAGTCGCTGCGCGATCGTCCGGCCATCACCAAGGATGGCGTTCCGATCGCCTTGATGATGAATGCCGGTCTTCTGGTCGACCTGCCCCATCTCGATGAATCGGGTGCCGACGGCATCGGGCTCTATCGGACCGAGCTGCAGTTCATGCTGTCGGAGGCGTTTCCCCGTCTCGACCGGCAGACGCAGCTTTACCGTTCCGTGATCGACGAAGCGAATGGCAAGCCCGTCGTTTTCCGCACGCTCGACGTCGGCGGCGACAAAGTCCTTCCGTACCTTCGCCAGCCGAAGGAAGAGAATCCGGCAATGGGCTGGCGCGCGATCCGCATGGCGCTCGACCGGCCCGAGCTTTTCCGGCTTCAGATCCGCGCGCTGCTCAAGGCGGCGGCGGGCCGAGAGCTACGCGTCATGATCCCCATGGTGTCCGCGAGCTACGAGCTTGGAGCCATTCGGGCGCTCATCGAACGGGAGAAGGCGTTCCTGACGGAGCATGGGCATCAGCTGCCAGAGGCCGTGCTCGTCGGCGCCATGTTCGAGGTTCCGGCGCTGCTGTTCGAACTCGACGCGTTTCTGTCGCGGGTCGATTTCGTGTCGGTCGGATCGAACGATCTCATGCAGTTCCTGTTTGCGTCCGACCGTACGAACGCACGCGTGGCGAGCCGCTTCGACGTGCTGGCCCCGGCGCCGCTCAGGGCGCTGCGGACGCTCGTTACGGCGGCGGAACGATACAGCGTTCCGGTGACCCTCTGCGGCGAGATGGCGGGCAGCCCGCTCGAGGCGATGACGCTCATCGCGCTGGGCTTCAAATCGCTGTCGATGGCGCCGGCTTCGATCGGTCCGATCAAGTCGATGGTGTTGTCGCTCGATGCCGGCAAGGCGACTGCCTTTATCAACGGACTTTTGAAAGAGGGTGCGAAAGACGTGCGCATGTCCTTGCAGCAATTCGCTGAAAGGGAGCGGGTCGCGATCGACGGTTAAGGATTGGCGACGGATTTTTACGCGCGGCCTTTGACAAACAAGGATTTTTAGCCAAGAGTATACTTAACATTTGGGGGCCGGCGTGTGTTGCCGGGTGTTGTATGCGTCGGGGCTTTGTCGAGACCGTTCCGGTCGGGGGTTATGAGTATGCGCGACCGGTTGCGGCGCGCGTGGATTCTCCTCAACATCAGCAAATCGCCGAAAGCGGGGCCCTCATCGGGCAATTCTTCATCGATCTGCGGCGCGCGCTGCACCTGACCCTGCCGCAGGCGGCGGAATATTTGCAGGTTCGCCCCGAAGTCATCGAAGCGCTGGAAACGGGCCAGGTCGAATATCTGCCGGATTGGCACGACACGTCCGCGATCGTCATGACCTATACGTCGATGGCTGGCGTCAACGGCCGGCCCGCGCTCAATGCCATCGGCAGCCTGATCTCGTATTTTTCGAGCCTCACGCCCGCACCGCGGCAGCCGACGATTACGGAGCGCCTGCAACAGCAGCAGCCGCTAGTTTCGTATCAGCCGCAGCCGTCTGCGTATGCGCAACCTTTTCAGCCGCGCCCGGAGCCTGGCGTTCAGGTTGGCTCACACGTCGCCTCACAGGCCGTTGCGCAGGCTAGCTTGCCGGCACGATCGCAACCCGCCCGGCCGGCGAGAATTCAGGCGGCCGGAAACTTCATGCGCGCGGGGTCCGCATTCGCGAACGGAGCCAGGCGGTTGCCGCAGGAGGCGCTCAATCAGGTCCGGCAGCGGCCGCAGCGCGCACTTTACGCCCTGTCGCTGCCGCTCGGCTTCCTCTTGCTCCTGATGCATTCATCGATTTTCGACACCGTCGCCCGGCCGTTCGGGTCGGCGGTGCGCTGGGTCAGCAGCTATTTCCAAGAGCATTACGGCCCCGTTCGCGACGGCCTGCGGTATATCGAAGTCGATGACCCCCGGTCGCGGCGGGGGGATAAATTGCAGATCAGCGGCGGTTCGTATTAGATACGCGCCATCTGCTGCGCGACGTTCGCGCTCGGAGCGCTCCGCGGTTCTTGCGCGGCCTGCAATCAATCCATTCGGCAAAACCACCGGTTACTCCCACCGGCGAAAATCATCGGACACATGTCAGCACTGCCGCGCGATAAACTTGACCGTCTTTCCGAGCGCTGGGTCGCTATTCAGGATCAGCTCAACCATGGCGTGTCGCAAGCCGACTACGTGAGGCTCACGAAAGAATATTCGGAGCTGAGCCCGGTCGTGGCGCAGATCGACGCGCTGCGCAAAGCCGAGGCCGAGAACAAAGATCTTGAGCAGTTGATCCGCGATTCGGGCGCCGACAAGGACATGGTCGATCTCGCCTATGCGGAACGCGCGGAATTGGCCGACCGCATCGCGGGGCTCGAGCAGCAGCTTCGCATTGCGCTTTTGCCGAAAGATGCGGCGGACGAGAAAAGCGCGATCCTCGAAGTGCGTGCCGGGACGGGCGGCGACGAAGCCGCGCTCTTTGCGGCTGATCTCTTCCGCATGTACACGCGCTACGCCGATCTCAGGGGCTGGAAGACGGAGGTCATTTCGGCGTCCGAAAACGATCTCGGCGGCTACAAGGAAATCATCGCTTCAATCACGGGACAGGGAGTGTTCGCGCGGCTCAAGTTCGAATCCGGCGTGCACCGGGTACAGCGCGTTCCGGCGACCGAAGCGAGTGGGCGCATTCATACGTCGGCCGCGACGGTCGCGATCATGCCGGAAGCAGAAGATATCGACATCGATATCAAACCCGAAGATATCCGCATCGATACGATGCGGGCAGGCGGAGCCGGCGGTCAGCACGTCAACAAGACGGAAAGCGCCGTTCGCATCACGCATTTGCCGACAGGCATCGTCGTCGTATCGGCGGAGAAATCGCAGCATCAGAATCGCCGCTTAGCGATGAACGTTCTCAAGGCGCGTGTCTATGAACTGGAGCGCGAGAAGGCCGCGAACGAACGATCCGACGCGCGTAAATCGCAGGTCGGCTCGGGTGATCGCTCGCAGCGCATCAGGACTTATAATTTTCCGCAGGGCCGGGTGACCGATCACCGGATCAACCTGACGCTCTACAATCTCGACGAAGTCATGACGGGCGCCGGTCTCGATCCATTGATCGACGCGCTCATCACCGATCATCAGGCGACAATGCTCGCGGAACTGAGCGCGGCGTAACATGCCGGTATTGCGCGTTAACGATTTGCCTCACGTGCATCTTCGGCCAGAGCAGACCGTCGCCGAGGCTTTGGCGGCGATGACGCGGGCGTTCACCGAGCAAGGCCTGGATAGCCCGCAGCGCGACGCGCGTTTTCTGCTGCAGGGTTTACTCGGGATGGATGGCGCGCAACTGCTCTCGGGATCATCGCGGCCGTTGGGAACGGCGGCGGATATCGTCAGCGACGGCGTCAATCGCCGGCTTGCGCATGAGCCTGTTTCGCGAATTCTAGGGCGACGCGAATTCTATGGGCGGATGTTCACCGTTACGCCGGACGTTCTCGATCCGAGACCCGATACCGAGGCCGTCATCGATCTCGCGCTCGACGTGATAAAGTCGAGCGGGCTTTCGGGGAGGCTGCTTAGAATTGCCGATATCGGTACGGGTTCGGGCATTCTCATTTCAACGCTGCTCTCCGAACTTCCGGATGCGACTGGGGTCGCGACCGATGTCAGTTTGGCCGCACTTGAAGTTGCCAGGGGCAATGCCGATAAACTGGGTGTTGCCGACAGAATTGAGTTCGTTGCGACATCTGGTCTCTCCGGATGCGCTGGTCCGTTCGACCTTATCGTCTCAAACCCTCCCTATATAAGCGAGGAAGAGATTGTCGGCCTCGAGCGGGAAGTGAAGGATTTCGATCCGCTTCTGGCTTTGGTTGGCGGGGCGGACGGGTTGGACGTTTACCGCGAGATCGCCCGTAACACATTGGAATTGCAGCGGCCTCTGAGGCTCGTCGTCGAGGTGGGATCGACCCAGGCGGACGCCGTAGAAGAGCTGTTTGCGGCGGTTGGCGCGCGGCCTTTGGCGCGGCGTCTCGATCTCGGTGGCCATGCCCGGGCTGTTGCAATGGAGATACATCTCTGACCTAACCGATCATTTCTATTTGCGGAAACTCGTTTCCGGAGTAGTATCGCCATTGAAGAGTTTGATCGGATGCGCCCGGAGCAGACGTGCCGCTTAAGCGGCGATTAACCCGGCCTTCCCATCTCAGATCATCAGCGCAAACTTTGTCGGACCCGTTAGTCCGTTGAGTGGCGAGTGTCGGGCTTCTTTCCTCGGCGCGTGTGCTGACAAAGCTCCTTTGAGGACGGCTCTAGAATCATTTGCAGGGTTGATGAACGGGATTACTGCGATTTTGCCCAAGGCAGTGGGGCAAGAGCCGGGACTGCGGTCCGTGGGGCAGTGGTGACTTTAGAATCGACTTATTGAATTGGATCGGAGGATCCATGGCGCCGCATACCGATCAGCGTGCGCCGGTGGCAACGTATCAACAGGCATGAACGGGAGCCCATGAGGCAAGGTCAACAGAACCGTCGCGGTCGCGGTCGAAACAACAATAACAATAATAATAACCGCAAATCGCAAAATCCCCTGATGCGCAGTTTCGAGAGCTCGGGGCCGGACGTGAAAATTCGCGGCACGCCCTCGCATATCGCCGAGAAGTACATAACCTTGGCGCGTGACGCGCTGTCGTCGGGCGATCCGGTGCTGGCTGAGAATTATCTCCAGCATGCTGAGCATTATAACCGCATCATCCTCAGCTATCGCGAGCAGATGGCGCAGCAGGGCGGCGTTGACCCGATGGGCAACGGTGCCGCGCGCACGCATTCGCTTGCCGGGCCTGAAGGTTCGGACGGTGATGAGTTCGGCGACGAGGAAGGCGACGAGTTCGGCGGTCAGCCGCAGCTTGGCCAGGGTGGCGCGCAGCCGGATGGGCAGCCGCCTTTCCCGCAGCAGCAGCAACAGCCGCGCAACTTCGACAATCAGAACCGGTACGAGAACCGCCAGCCGCGGCACGATCGTTTCAATAACAATCGCAACGACCGTAATGATCGCAACGACCGGGGCGACCAGCAGCGGTTCGATCGTGGCGATCGGGGTGGTGACCGTCAGGATTTCCGTGGCGATCGCGGTGATCGTTACGAGCGCAACGGGCCGGGTGGCGGCGAAAACCGCTACCGCGACGACCGGCGGCCTTATGGCGGCGATGGCAATCAGGGCGAAGGCGGTTTCCGTCGGCGCGAGCGTTATCAGGCTCCCAACGGCAATGCCCATGGCGGCGATCGCGAAGCGCCGAACGGCAGCAGCTACCCGCAACCGAACATCGGCGCGCCGTCGCCTGTTGCTGAGCGTACAGAACGTCCGGAACGCGCAGAGCGCCCGGAGCGAGCCGAGCGTCCGGAACGCGCAGAACGTCCCGAGCGGGCAGAGCGTCCCGAACGAGCAGAACGTCCGGAACGGGCAGAACGTCCCGAACGGGCGGAGCGTCCGGCGCCGCAGCCAGTAGCTGCTCCGGCCTCCATCGAGCAGGAACAACCGGCATTCCTTCGCCGTCCGGTTCGCCGTCCGCGCCGTGAGGAGCCCGCTGAGGCTCCGGTCGCTCCGCCGACCGCTGCGAACGAAGACCAGGAATAAGCGCGATCATCGCGTACGCATTTTTTCGCCGGCTACGGTCTCCGTGGCCGGCGAATTTTTTGGGCGGGGGTGGGTGTTACAACTTCCCGTCATGCCGGCGAAGGCCGGCACCCAGACAAGTTTCAGCAGGTCAGGTGGATGCGGTTCGTTCGGAGCGGACTGCTGGCAGAACACGTGCTGCCCGTTGGCTGGATCCCGCAAGTTTTTCTTTGGCGCCGGCGACTCGCGTTCCGCGAGCCGGCCGCCGGCGCATTGTGGGTCCCAGCTCTGCGCTAGCGCTCCGGCCGGTATGACAATGGTCGATCAGCCAGTAATCTCGAAGGTGTCACCGATTCCAATGCTGCCGCCATCGATGACGCGGGCGTAGACGCCGAAATCGGAGTGGCCGAGCGTCTTCAAAAGAAATGACGGGATTTTCAAATCGCGTACGCCGGTTTCGGGATCGACGTTGGTCGCGGCGCAGCGCTGGGTGCGCTTGAAGACTTCAAGCACCGTGCCGCCGTTGCTGCGCAATCTTTTGCCGATCAGGCCGAGTTCGCTCCATGGCTCGAGCCCGTCGATCACGAGATTGGGCCGAAAGCGGCGCGCGTCGATATTGGCGCCCAGCATTGTGCTCAGCGACTCGATGCTTTGGCGATTGATGACGTGCACGCATTTGGCTGCGACGTCGGAAAAGCTGTGGCCGGGGCTCGAAACAATCCGAGGTCTGCCGCGAAGGCCCGAGGTCACGACCTTGGCGATGGCGTCTTCCATCCGGTTGCGGCCCGCTTCGGTGCGAAGATCACCGCGGGCGATCTCGACGCCGGCCTTGGCGATCACGAGGGTCGATGTCTTGTCGTCGAACTCGGCGTGAAGCGTTGCCAATTCCTCGTTCTTCATCAGCATGACGAAGTGGATCTTCGAGACGTGGCGAGGCTTCGCGGGATCGAAGGGGCCGGGTCCGTTCTCGATGGCGTATGCGCGATCGAAGGGCAAAGTTTGCAAGGGCGTCAAAACAACGTTTTCGAGTGGTTCCGGCATCAAACCTTTAACCGGGTAGCGATAAAGAGCTTCAATCCTTGCGGGACCAACCTTTGTCATGCCGAGAATTTTCCCTGATTTTTGCTTCGAGAGCCCCTTTTTCGGGCGCCGCCCGCGCCTATATCGCAATCAGCATACGGGGCGGTGGGGATGCTTACATTGGGTCTTTTTCCGCGCCGGGATGATAAATATCAAATCGCATGGCATTCTTTCCGGGCCTCATGGGGCGGGTGGAATGTGCTGGAGGACGCGACATGAATTTTGAACGGTACACGGACCGCGCCAAGGGCTTCGTTCAAGCAGCCCAGTCGTTGGCACTGCGCGAAAACAATCAACAGGTTACTCCCGCCCATCTTCTGAAAGTTCTTCTCGACGACCCTGAGGGTCTGGCGAGCGGGCTCATCCAGCGCGCGGGTGGCGACTCGCGCCAGGCCCTGCGTGAGGTCGAAGCGGATCTTGCCAAAAAGCCGAAGGTGACCGGCGGTTCGGGTCAGGTCTACGTCGCGCCCGAGACGGCGCGGCTATTCGATTCCGCTGAGAAGCTTGCCGATAAGGCCAGCGATAAGTTCGTGACGGCCGAGCGGCTGCTGCTCGCACTTGCGCTCGATACGTCGACGGATGCCGGAAAGATCCTGCGCAACGCGGGCGTCACCCCGGACAAGATCAACGGGGCCATCAACGACATCCGCAAGGGACGCACGGCCGATACCGCGTCGGCCGAACAGGCCTATGACGCGCTGAAGCGCTATTCGCGCGACCTCACCGAAGCGGCGGCGACCGGCAAGCTCGATCCCGTCATCGGCCGCGACGAAGAGATCCGCCGCACCATTCAGGTGCTGTCGCGGCGCACGAAGAACAATCCTGTTCTCATTGGCGAACCCGGCGTCGGCAAGACGGCGATCGCGGAAGGCTTGGCGCTGCGCATCGTCAAGGGCGACGTGCCTGAGAGCTTGAAGAACAAGCGGCTTCTCTCGCTCGACATGGGCGCGCTGATCGCGGGCGCCAAATATCGCGGCGAGTTCGAGGAGCGGCTGAAAGCCGTGCTCTCCGAGGTCGAGGCCGAGGGTGGCAACATCATTCTTTTCATCGACGAGCTTCACACCATCGTCGGCGCCGGCAAGACGGAAGGCTCGATGGATGCGGGCAACCTGTTGAAGCCTGCGCTCGCGCGCGGTGAGTTGCACTGCGTCGGCGCGACGACGCTTGAAGAATACCGCAAGCACATCGAGAAGGATGCGGCGCTGGCACGGCGCTTCCAGCCGATCTTCGTCTCCGAGCCGACCGTCGAGGATACGATTTCGATCCTGCGCGGCTTGAAGGAGAAGTACGAGCTGCATCACGGCGTGCGCATCACCGATAGCGCGCTTGTCGCGGCTGCAACGCTGTCGAACCGCTACATCACCGATCGCTTCCTGCCCGACAAGGCGATCGACCTTGTCGACGAGGCGTCGTCGCGTCTTCGGATGCAGGTCGATTCCAAGCCCGAAGAACTCGATGCGATCGATCGCGATCTCATGCAGTTGATGATCGAGCGGGAGGCCTTGAAGAAGGAAACCGACGCCGCTTCGAAGGATCGTCTTGGCCGCATCGAAAAGCAGATCGCGGATCTCGAAGAACAATCGAAAGCGATGACGGCGCGCTGGGAAGCCGAGAAGAAGAAGCTCGGGTCGGCCCAGAAGATCAAGGAAGAGCTCGACAACCTGCGCAACGCGCTCGAACAGGCGCAGCGCAAGGGCGATCTCGCGCGTGCGGGCGAGCTTCGCTATGGGCGGATTCCGGAACTCGAGAAGAAGCTGCAGGACGTCGAACAGCAGGAAGGCAAGGGCGCTCTCGTCGAAGAGGCCGTGACGCCGGATCAGATCGCGGCGGTCGTGTCGCGCTGGACAGGCGTGCCGGTCGACAAGATGCTCGAAGGCGAGCGCGACAAGCTTCTCAAGATGGAGGACGCTCTCTCGAAGCGCGTCATCGGTCAGCGGGAAGCGGTTATCGCCGTTTCGACGGCGGTTCGCCGTGCGCGCGCCGGGCTGCAGGATCCGAACCGGCCGATCGGCTCGTTCATGTTCCTCGGACCCACCGGCGTCGGCAAGACTGAGCTGACGAAGGCGCTCGCCGGGTATCTCTTCGACGACGACACGGCGCTCATCCGCATCGATATGTCGGAGTACATGGAAAAGCATTCGGTTGCCCGTTTGATCGGCGCGCCTCCGGGCTACGTCGGTTACGAGGAAGGTGGAGCGCTGACGGAAGCCGTGCGACGGCGGCCGTATCAGATCATTCTCTTCGACGAGATCGAGAAGGCGCATCCGGATGTGTTCAACGTGCTGCTGCAGGTTCTCGATGACGGGCGCCTGACGGATGGCCAGGGCCGCACGGTCGATTTCAAGAACACGCTGATCGTGCTGACGTCGAACATCGGCGCGGAATATCTCGTCAACCTGAAGGAAGGCGAGGATACCGAGACGGTGCGCGAAGAGGTGATGACTGAGGTCAGATCGCGGTTCAGGCCCGAGTTCTTGAACCGTCTCGACGACATCATTTTGTTCCACCGTTTGCAGCGGAGCGAGATGGCGAAGATCGTCGACATTCAGATCGACCGTCTGCGGAAGCTCGTCGCGGATCGCAAGATCAAGATCGAACTCGACGATCAGGCGCGGCAGTGGCTCGCCAATCGCGGCTACGATCCCGCGTACGGCGCGCGGCCGTTAAAGCGCGTCATTCAGCGGAACGTGCAGGACCCGCTCGCCGAGCAGATCCTCGCGGGCGGTGTCAAGGACGGCGACACGGTGAATATCTCCGTGCGCGATGGTGCTTTGACGATCAATGGCTGGCCCGCGAAGGCAGCGGCTTGATTCAGTTTCGGACGCGATGCGATGAGCGTCGCGTCCGATTCTGACCGAAGCCGACCTTCCTTTGAAAAGCGGAACGCCCGGCGAGTGAGGGCCGGGCGTTCTTATGATCTCACTGTGCTGTGATACCTACACGACGCGTCACCGGCGGCGGGTTCCATTTGCCGGTCAGCGCATCGGATTTCGGAGCATAGAGGCGCATGGTTAGATTGAATGGCCCTTTTGGTGCTGGCAGCCAGTTCGCTTCGTTATCGGCGCCGGGACTCTGGTTCTGAAAATAGAGATCGAGTGAGCCATCCGCGTTGAATTTGAAGGGCATCCAGCTACTCACGGCGAAACGATTTAGACGGTTGGCAACCTGGAACCCCTCTTCGTCATAGAGCGTGATTGACCAGAAGGCATCCACCGGTGGCATTGCGGCCTTGTCAAAGTGGATTGTGTATTTGCTGGCGCCGTCGAGAGGCTTTCCCGTGTCGTCTGCGAGGTTTGCTGGATAAATCGCATCCTCGGGCAGGTTAGCACCGAGCCCATATTGGGTAATCAGGGCTCGCTTCAGATAGTAGTTGCCGTAGACGCCCATCGTATCGGTGTTCATCGACCAGCCATTGGCCACACGCGCTAGTGTCGGGAGCTTCCACTTGAGGAGCTGCTGAGCGTCCTGTGGAACCGTTTCAAGAGCCTTTTGAACGGCGGGATCCAATTGGGTGACATCGAAGCTTTTGCCGGGTTCGATGCCGATCCGACGCATCTGCGCGATGATGGGTTGATCTGTTATGTGCGGAGGATGCAGCTTCAAGAGTTCAGCCGCGTAAGCAAAGAATTTCCCCGCAGACATCGTATCGACGAGGGTTTTTGGCGGCGTCTGCACGTCAACGCTCGGATCAATCTTGGCTTCGATGGGCGCCGGTGTTTTTCCCCACTCGGACAGCGGCGTGATCTTGTAGCCAGACTGGATCTCGTGAACCGCATCATAGTCAGCCGGGCCATCAGTCTTCGTGCGGCCGATAATCCAGACGTAGGGCGTCGGAGCGTCGATACGCTGGGTGTCTTTGGGCAGCTTGAACTCGTCGATAAGTTTCTCTTTCAAATCGGGCCTCCAACCCGGAGGCACGATAACGAAGTTACCGGCTTGCGTTCCGGTGGTTCGCCAACCGGGTGAGGCAAAGACATCCGTCCACATGTCGAGCATCGGTAAGAGGTAGTATCGTCCGTGCGTATCGGGCACCGAGACAACCACAGGCTCTTTCGTAAGATCGAGCCAGGCGCTCGAATAGAGCGTATCGAAATTCGGGCGGACGACGGTCCGCATGTCGGCGCTCGGATAGGCGTCTATATTAGCGAAGGTATTCATCGGACCACCGATCGATCCTTTGCCCGGCGCTGTGTTAATGAGCTGCTTCCGGGTCAAATCCATAGTCACGGGGGAATAAAAATAAAGGTAGGCATTGACGGCAATGTCGTGCGCTTCCTGCGGGCTGATGGCCTGGGCTTTGACCGCCGTTGCGTGCCCAACCGCTACGGCAAAGGACAAAGCGGCAAAGAGCGCGTTAAGAAGTACGTTTCGTCTTCGTACTGAACTTGCTGGCATCGTGCAGGCTCCTGCCCTCTCGATACCCCACGCCCGGAATGCAGATTACTGTTTTTCGCCGATCGCGTCAGGTCACATATTGCGCAAGGCAACTAACGAAGAATTGGGCTTCTTGAGCGGAATTAAAGAAACTATTCCCGGTTTATCCGGGTGCAGCACAATCTCCTACATCAAGCGCCGACATCTTCGTCATGCCGACGGAGATGTTGGCATACAGAAAACTGTTCATCTCGCACGTTTAGGTTTGGCTGGATCCCGGCCTTCGCCGGGATGACGGTGGGGAGTTGTGTTGTTTGCAATCGGCGACTCCGCTGGCGCGGAGCCGACCGCCGATTGCGTTGCGCGGAGTTCAGTCGATGCGTGCGGCTTGGCGCCAGAGGTTCACGAATTCGTCGAGTTCGTTTTCGGCGAGATCGGAGACGACCGAGTATTCGAAGTCTCGCCCTTGCCACCGGATGACGAAATATCCGTCGCGCGTCGTTCGGGTGGGAAGTTCGGTGCTTGCCTTCTGTCCGAGGCGAGGCACGGCTACGACGCTGATGACATGCGCGCGACGTTTGTAGACGAGCACTGGGACAGGCTTTCCGTCGATCACTTCAACGCGGCCGCCTGCGAGGGGAAATCCTGCGCTCGACAGATCGACGACCTGGGGGGAAAGCGCGAGCTTGCTGTCGAACCACGGTTTGACGGTGTGGCGGTCACTCGAGGCAACGTCGAAAGGCGTCGCCGCCAGCAACGCACGCTGATGATCGGCGACGATCGCCGCGATCTCGTTCGACGCGGAGTTCGGACGCAGGATTGCGTAGGTGCCTCCTGCCGCTATCGCCGCTGCGAGGACCGCGGCGGCCGCCATTTCTCGCCAGGGGTAGCTGCGCGTGAGAGGTGGCGAGGAGACGCGTTGCGTTACTGGCGGCGGCGTTTGTTCGGCCATCGCTTCGATGCGTCGGCGAAATTCCTCCGAAGTCTTTTGCGTCTTCAACTGAGATGCAAGCGCCGCACGCAATTGAACGAGGCGATCATGTTCCAGCTTGAGTGTCGCGTCGGTGGAGATGCGGCGCTCGATATCCAACATGGACGCGGCATCCAGCTCGTTGTCCAGATAAGCGTTCAGCAGAAGAAGGGATTCTTCGCGGGAGGACCATGACGATGGCTTGTTCATGCTGCGCCTGCCTTTCCCTTGCCGGCTATGGCGAGGCGCTGAATGAGCAGGTTTCGCGCGCGCGCAAGCCTGGACATGACGGTTCCTATGGGGATCGACAAAATTTTGGAGATTTCCTGATAGCTGAGTTCTTCGATCTCTCGGAGTATCAGCGTTTCGCGATAGGGACGGGGCAGCGCTGCAATCGCACTATGCAGCTGTTCGGCGTCGATCTTGTCGATCAGCATGGCCTCGGGTGATGCCTGTTGATCGACCATTTCAAGACCAGCCCGCTCGAAGAGTGCTTCGTCGTTTGTCGTCACGGACGTTTTCGGCCGGTTCTTGGCGAGCCACGTGAAAGCCGTGTTGCGGACGATGGCGAGAAGCCACGCCCTGCCATTGATGCCTTTCGCCGTGGCAATGGCGCGGTAGGCTCGCAGGCAAGCATCCTGCACGACATCTTCAGCGTCTGACACGTTGCCGGTCAGCCAGCGCGCGAGCGACAGCGCATCGTCGAGATGGGGCAAGACCACGTCACGAAATTGCTGCCGCTCGTCCATTCGTGTGCCTGCACGTCAGCCTTTACGCTTCTGAATTTCTATTTTGCACGCTGCTTGAGATATTCGATGACGTCGGCGCGATCCTTGGCGCTGTCGAGATGATAAAACATTCGCGAGCCCGGTAGGAACTTTTGCGGATCGGTGAGCCACCGGTCGAGCGTATCGTCCGTCCACGTAATACCCGAATTCTTGACGGCCGGCGAATAGCTGTAGTCCGGAACCGAGCCCGCCTTCCTGCCGAAGACGCCGCGATGTTTGGGGCCGATGTCGTTGGTGTCGAGCGAATGGCAATCTTGGCAGCCCTGATAAAGCTCTTCGCCGTGCGACGCGTCTCCGGCTCCCAATGCTGGTGCGTGTCCGAGGACTATTGCAGTAAGCACGACGGCGGCTGCAGTTAACGCGCATGCAATTTTCATCGGATCAGTCCGCGAGTGAGGTGTCGGTGATGGCGAGCGGGGACTCGTT
Organism: Hyphomicrobium sp. 99; assembly: GCF_000384335.2. Taxonomy (NCBI): domain Bacteria; kingdom Pseudomonadati; phylum Pseudomonadota; class Alphaproteobacteria; order Hyphomicrobiales; family Hyphomicrobiaceae; genus Hyphomicrobium; species Hyphomicrobium sp. 99. Next base: position 4,689 of record NZ_KQ031382.1, on the reverse strand, counting down.
TCGTTTGAACGCGACGTTCGTGATGCCCAACACGCTCCGAAGTTTATCGGCCGGTACGACCATGGGTCCGGGAGACGGCGCGGCGCCCGGCGCCGGTTGCGGAAAGGCGGTCGAGCGCGCGGTGTGGAACGTGATGTTGCCTTCAATCTTTTGCATGAGTTGATGGATGTGGCCGTTGAGAACGGTCACCGATCCAAAGCGCTTCAGATAACCGAGAGCTACCGCGGCGTCGTCGGTTCCCCATCCCCAATTCGGATAGACCGACCAGAGCGGAATATGCGCGAAAACGACAATCGGCGTTGAGGATGAAAGCGGGCGCAGATCGTCTTCCAACCATTCGAGTTGCTCGGGGCCGAGATAGCCCAGGCCGAATTGCTTGAGGTTGACGACGTTGTTCAGGCCGATGAAGTGCACGCCGTTTTGATTGAAGCTGTACCAGCCTCCGCCGTGAGTGCCTTTGCCGTAGCGTTCAAGATAGGCTTTCTGCGTTATCGGGTCGGTGATGTCGTGTTCGCCGGGAACGTAGTGCACATCGAGACGCGTGCTGCCGATGATCTGATCGGCATTGTCGAATTCCGCCGGCTTGGCGCTGTGCGTGATGTCGCCGGTATGGAGCATGAATGTCGGCTTGGCGGGCAAGACGTTGATCCGGCCCACTGCTTCTTTGAGCGTATCGAGCGCGTGAGGGTTTGCTGCTTTGTTGAAGCCGACGTGACTGTCGGAAATCTGGAGGAAGGTGAAGCCCGACTGCGCGGCTTCTGCCGCTTCGGCGCGGTCGAGCAAAGATAAAGATTTTGGAACGCCGCCAGCGACTGTCCAAAGCACGCCCGTTCCCGCCCAGATCATGCATTCCAGCGCGTGCCGGCGATTCAATCCGTCGTCGTGTTCATTATCGTCCATGAGTATCCCTTTCTGCGAGGTCCGCAAATTGGCGGATCGAAAGGGTAGACTCGGCGGCCGGTCTGCTTATTCCCGGCGATTGTGGGGATCGCGCGCGTGCGGAGCTTGTCGCATTTGTAAGGCGACGGAGAGCAACGGGGGCGAACGTTGTGAAGTTTTTAAAGCATTCGCTGCGTATCAATTTTCGATACTTACTCTCCAATCCTCACCCAGGGGCCCATGAAAAAAATCTCCCTTCAGGCCGGCATCGCGCTCGTCGCTGCGGCAGCGACTCTCTACGGTCTCGGCACGACCGCTACCCTTCTCGCTCAAAGCAACTCGAACGACGATCTCGAACTCGCTTTCAACGGCCATTGCCGCGAGTGCCATTCGTTCGATAAGGGCGACAATCGATTGGGCCCGACGCTTTACGGTGTCGTCGGCCGGAAAGCCGGAACAGTTCCTGGCTTCCCCTATTCCGACTCGCTCAAGGGTGCGGGCATCACATGGAATGAGAAGAATCTTGACCAGTGGATCGCAAATCCGAACGCCGTCGTGCCGGGCAACAACATGGGCGCGATTTTCAGTGGGCTGTCGGACGCTGGCGAGCGCGCGAAGATTATTGCCTTCCTCAAGCAGGACACGAAGAAGGGCGAAAAGATGTGAGGAAATTTTTGTTTGCGATCGGCGACTCCACTCCGTGGAGCCGGCCGCCGATCGCGGAGATTAAGGAGTTTAATTAGTTGCGGGCGCGGCGATAGTGGGCGCGTCGGTAGCAGCGTTTCGCTCCGATCTTGCAAGCGATGTTCGGCCCGGCGGTGTAGCCGATCACGCCGCCTGCAACGAGACCAACGGGGCCGAACACGACGGCTCCGGCCAATCCGCCCAATGCTGCGTCGGTGACGCGCTCGTATGCGTTTGCTGCGGCCGGCGCGAGGATAAGTCCTGCGGCGACGACCACACATCCTGCAAAGGTTTTCATAGCTCCTGTTCCCTCGGTGATTTCGTCCCCCGCGGACGCGTGTTGAGACCCTGCCAACATCTTCCGCGATTCGAAATTTGATGGCGACCCGAGCTTTCCATCAGAGCATTCACAAATGGTTTCCGAGGATTTTACGCGTGCGATTATTCTCGAAACTGCACAAACGTCAGCTTCACCGCGTCGCGTGGCACATATGGGCGGCCGGACGATCGAGCTGAGAAAAATCAAGTTCAAATAGGCGGTGCTATTTGTTCGCCGTCATGACGGGTGCGCGGCGCATTAAATCTTCAATGCGGGCGCGTTCCTTCTGGAACTCGGCGAGGTCCTTGCCGTCGAGCTTTCTTTCGCGCGGCACCTGAATCGACATCGGATCGACGAAGCGATTGTTGACGAGCACTTCGAAGTGCACGTGCGGGCCTGATGACAACCCGGTCGATCCGACGAAACCGATGACTTGGCCTTGACGGACTTTCATGCCCGGCGTGACGTTCCCGAAGCGGCTCATGTGGCCGTAAGCGGTCTGATAGCCGTTGGCGTGACGGATACGGATATAATTGCCGTAATAGCCTTTGTGTCCGACTTCCTCGATCGTGCCGTTGCCGGCGGCAATGATCGGTGTGCCCGGTGCGCATGCCCAGTCGACGCCGGTGTGCATCTTTCGCGTGTTCAGTAGTGGATGGAAGCGCACGCCGAAGCCTGAAGTGAGGCGCACATCCTCGCCGCGCACGGGCTTGCGGACGAGAAACTTTTTCGAGTTGTTGCCGTCTTCGTCGTAGTAGTCGACGACGCCGTCGGCCGAGCGGAAGCGATAGAATTTATAGACGGCGCCGCCGCTCGAGATCGCTGTGTAGAGAAGTTCTCCGGGGTTCCCGTCGGTCGATTGATCATCCTTCATGTCGAAGAACATCTCGAGCGTATCGCCCGGGCGTACGCGGCGTCGGAAGTCGGTATCGAAGGCGTTGATGCTCAGAACCTTCGAGATGGTATCGGCCGGCAGGCTCTGCGTCAGGCCAGCGAGATAGACGCTCGCATAGAGGCTGACATTCTGCGGATCGTCGCCGTCGCTATTGGCAATTTGCTGCAGCTCGGCGTCGAAGGGCGGTTGCGATGATCCCACGAATTCGCCAGCGGCGCTGCGGCTGACGGTGACGAGATGATCGTGGCCGTCGGAGAAAATAGAGTAGCGCGCTGGCTCCATCTTCCGCGGATCGGACAGAGATGGAATGAGCGTTATGCGAACTTCCTGACCCGGTACGAGCGCGTTTTCCGAGAAGATACTGTGGCCGGCCTCGATCATGCTGTGGACGTCCCACTCGGGGGCGCCAGCTTTTGCGAGGATTTTCGCGAGCGTGTCTTGCGGGCCGACCTTGACGACGATGACCTGGCCGCCTTCGAGGTCGTCGGATGGTTCGTCGGGCGCCTCGGTCGACTTGAAGATATCGGTTGTATTCAGATTGTCGGCAGTTGCCGCTTTCGGCTGCCAGGAGTCGGTGCCTTGCGTCGGTAGCGCCGGGCCTGATCCGGCGACGCCATCGAGCGGAAGACCGGAGCCGTCGCCTACGTTTTCGCCAGAGTGGCCGGGGTCGGCGCCGCGTTCGACGATGTCCTGGACTTCCTGAGCGTCGAGCTCCTGGCCGTCCTCTTCAGGCAAGATGCCGCCCAGAAGCTCGACGACCTTCGTCGAGACGTCCGACCGAGACAGCCCGCTTCCGGCGTTGTCGTCTGCGTCCTCTCCGAGTTCGGAGGGCTGGCCGCTGCCGTAGAGCTTGAACGGGTTGAATGTCGGGATGTCCGACTTTTTGTCGGCCGGGACCGGGGCGAGGCGCGCGACGATGCGGGCGTAAGGCTTCTGGCGAACATACTCGCGACTGTCGCGGCGGCTCTTTGAGGATTCGTGGATGATGTAGCGGGTCGAGAGGGCGCCAGTCGTAAGCTGCAAGCGATCGGACTTGGGCGTGACCCACTTGAGACCGCCGGCATTTTTCGGCGTCAGAGCGATTTGGGGGACCATCACCCCCTCGCCGAGGCTTTTCAGCGCCGGAAGCAGGCCGTCGTTCGAGCGATCGCCATCGTCGGAGGAGCCATAGACGACGATGAGGATTGCCATGGCGCCGATGGTGGCGGCCAGGCAGGTGCTCAAAATCCAGCGAAACCTGCCTCCGGCTGCCGGCTCGGCGTGACTTTCGGCTTCGTAGATGTGCTGGAAAAAACTGCCGCCGCGTCCCGCATAGGCATTGGTGGGCAAAAGGCGCGTGTCGTCGTCGGGGGCAAAAGCCCCCTCGGTCGCGGCCGAAACCTTCTTTCGACTCTGAAGCACTCTCGGCAGGTCCCCCACAGCCCCGCGAGGTCTCTCTTACAAGCTTTTTAGCGGAGAAGCGCGCCGTTTCCGGGGCGAGTGCCCTCGGAAGGTAGCCAAACACGCCGTTAACGCCCGTTGAGACGACCAGCCGCCGGACCCTGAAACGGGCGAAAAACCCATTATGGCGCGGCGACGTACACCCGACATACGTTTGTGAGACAATCGGGGCATGGTCAAGGCAGGGCCTGGGAGACGGTGCTTAGAGGCGCCGGCGACCGGACCCGGTCGAAAATTCGCGCCGTGAGTCAGTTGAGTCAGGCCGGGAGGGAGGCGTTCGAGACGCTTTCCACACGGGTGTGAGAAAGGCCATTGACTCTAAGTTCCTGAAAAACCCTCGTTTTTCGGGCTGGATGAATTTCTTCTAAGAAATTTTGGAACCGGTGTTGACACCGAAGTCGGGATATTGTTTAAACAGCCTCGTTGGCGGGCCACACGGCCTCGCCGCCCTCGCAGGGCATTAAATCTTGAA